>CBFIHA010000203.1:0-1011 GCA_965662195.1 uncultured Pirellulales bacterium | reverse complement strand
CCGCCGCCCAGCGGGAAACCCTCGACCTCTGGTGCAGCGGCCTCAGCCATCGGCAGATCGCCGAGGTGACCGGCCGCAGTGAAGGCAACGTGCGGGTGCTGGCCCATCGGGGGCTGACCACGCTGCGAACCCATCCCCGTATCCGCCGGCTGCTGGCCGAGCACTCCACCCTTCAACCTGCGAGGCTCCCATGACCGCCACTCCCCACAACGATCAGCCTGAAAAGCAGTCGGGCACAGGGCCAGCGCTGACTGTCGACCAGCAGCTGCTGCTGACGGCGGCGGCACTTGATCAGCTGGAAGCCGGCTCGGCCGAACAGGCAGCAGTCGATGCGTTGCTGTCGGGAGACCTCGCTGAGGCGGCCCGAGCGTTCTCTGATGAAACCCAGCGGCTGGCCGCGGCAGCCCAGGAATCGGCCCGTCGCGAAGCAGCCGCCCTGACCGATGCCCCGTTCCGGCAGGATCTGCGGCGGGCGGTGCTGGCGGCAATCGCTGCTGAGGGTCAGCCTGCGTCACCGGCAGCCGGCCAGGCCCGCCGCCGGCTGATCGGCTGGATCAGCATCGGCAGTCTGGCAGCGGCAGTCGCGGTGATGCTGGCATTCCTGCCGGTCTCCATGAACACGCTTGCCCCGTCAAAGCAGGATCGTCAGCTGGCCATGCGGACCGACGAAGCGTTGCTGGAGTCTGCCGCAGTAAATCGCCCGGCACCAGCTGCACCCACGAAACAGTTGCCCGCTCCCGCCGCCCCGCCGATGGAAGCCCTGGCCCGCGCGGAGGGCACCGCACCGGCCCGCGCGCGTGCCAAGCAGCAAGAGCAATCAGATGCTGCTGCACCTGCACGCCGGGCCGCTGCCGAGTCGTCGCCGGTGATGGCCGCCAAAGCCACCGACGAAGCGGCTTTTGCAACAGGCCCATCGGCCCTGGCTCGTTCTGCCGGGGTCGGCAGGCAGCTTGAGGTTGGCTTAATGCAGTCCTCACCAGGGATTGGCGGCAACGCCCTCGAACTCAACGT
>CBFIHA010000202.1:0-1057 GCA_965662195.1 uncultured Pirellulales bacterium | reverse complement strand
GGTTTCATTCGCTACGTAGCTGCCCAGCGCAAACGCCAGCAGTGCGACCACAATGAAAACCTTGTAACGCTGTAAGTATTTCACGGTTCAATCCCCAACCACTTGTCATGCCTGATATCACGCCATTCGAACGCCACCTCGGCAATCGCCCAGCAGTCGCCCTGTGCTAGTATTCGCTCGACGGTCGGCCGCTCAGCCCAGAAGGTGCCATCGGGCTGATCGTCGGGCCACTTGCCGCCTTGGACGTAGTCGCCCCAGCTGTTCACCACCAGGGCACCGTCGCGGGGCACCCCACCCCCTCCATTCTTTTGAAAGCGGATTCCCGCGATGCACATCTGGTGCATCCATGTTCCGCTCGCCTTGCAAAACCCGTCAGCGTCGCGGGTCTTTGTAAATCCCTGGCTGCTGGCGATTGTCACAGGGAAGCCACTAGTGACCGCCGCTACCAGCTCATCCCAAGTCTTGACCGCGACCACATGCCGGCACGGGGTCTCTGCGGCCACCTTATCAAATCGGCCGCCGTCGCCTTCGCCACCGTTTCCGTAAGCACCCCAACGCTTCTCAACGTCCTTGCTATAAGTGCGAAGGTCGAGCCCGTCGCCGTAGTCCTTGCGATAGATAACGCCCCAATCTCGCAACCACTTGGCAGCAGCGTACCCGGTACTTCCATCACTCCAGCCGCCGACAGGCCCTGCACCGTCGCCCGACTTGCCGCGCGCCTCGACGCGACTGCCGCCGTAAATGCTTTCGGTGCTCGGCATGATCGGAGGTTCGCTGCGGTTGCCGATCTTCCACTCAATCGCCTCGGCAATCCAGACAGCGTGCATTGCTCCCCAAGCAACGCATGAGCCGTTTAGCTGCCGGCCTGGCGTGAATGGCTTGCCGTACCTTGCGAGGCAGGCGTCGTTGAGCTGACGCCACAAAAACGTATCGACCTCCTCGGCCTTTGCCATCGCATCCGGGGCGGCATCGCGGAAGAATCGCACGTCGAGCGATTCCAGAAACTCCGCGGCACCAACGGGATCGGGCGTGTAGCCATAGTCGGAGGCCGACCCCC
>CBFIHA010000201.1:0-1251 GCA_965662195.1 uncultured Pirellulales bacterium | reverse complement strand
CGGTACACGTTCCTCGCACGGGCACCAGGCTGCACATAGCCGAACAGGCGGTGCTGGGCGGTGTTGATCCTGTTCGAGGCCCAACGGAAATCGTCGTCAACGGGCGGTCGGAACATGAACGACTTCGTCCACGTCGCCACACCAGTCGCTGTACCTGCCGCTGTGCCGGAACGCACATACTTGATGCGGCCAACACCGGTCGCCGCACCGACACCAGATGCTGTGCCCAACCGCCGAGAAATGACAGTACGGACACCAGATGCTGTTCCTGTGCCCGCAGAGGTGCCTGTACGGCGCGAGGTGACCGTAGGATCAGCAGACCCTGTGCCAGCCCCTGAAGCGGCACCTGTGCGCCTAGACGTGACCGTAGGATCAGCAGACCCTGTACCGGTGCCAGACGCTGCACCAGTCCGACGAGACGTGACAGTCGCATCAGCCGAACCAGTACCGGCACCAGACGCAGAACCGGTACGCCTCGACGTGACAGTCGCATCAGCCGAGGCCGTGCCAGCACCAGACGCCGTGCCAGTCCGACGAGACGTAACCGTCCCAACAGCAGACGCCGTACCAGAACCCGACGCAGACGCAGACGGAACAACAACAACACCACGATAAAAACCGGGACCACCCGGAAACCCTGTGGTGAAATCAATGAGGGTGGCGTTACGAATCGCCATCCGTCACCCTCCGATCAATCCAACGTCAACGTCACCGTGTCAAGATCAAAATTGTCGCCAGCAACAACCGACGCCGACGCCGACAACGAACCATAGAACAAACAGTTCCCGGCAGTCGCAGCATCCCACAACGAAAAATGCGTCAACGTCTCAGTCCCAGCAACACTCGTCCACGACGCAGTAGCCGACGTAGCCATCGAACCACCAGACGCCGCATTCCACGTCAACGACACCCGATCCGACTCAGTCGCCACACTCGACGTACCATCCTCACCAGGATCACCCGTATGCAACTGGGCATACACCGTCGTCACAGCAAACGACTGGTTACGCAACGTATCCAGCAACTTGTCCTCAAGATAGTTAGAAATGCTCACAGATCACTCCGAATCGTCGAACGCTTCGCACAGTTTAGCACCCACACAACGGCGAAAGCCCGCCGCCACCGAAGTGACGACGGGCCTCACCAACCGAGGGGAACAGATCAGGCGTTCGCGCCGATGCTGGAAGCCGACTCGATGCGACGCAGCGAAGCCTCGCGGAAACGGCCATAGCCGCCGAGCCAGTACCAACC
>CBFIHA010000200.1:0-1344 GCA_965662195.1 uncultured Pirellulales bacterium | reverse complement strand
GTTTGAGTTGTCGGATTACTGCGAGAGTTCGCGTCAGGTGCCCTAGACCAGTGCCGTTGACGCAGTGAAAAAGAATTGGTCCATCGGGGATTTTTGTGGGTAGCTCCGTAGGGGAGAATGCTGCCTTCCCCCGGAGGCAAGGCCGATGTTCGACACGGATCTCTATCAGCAGGTTCTTGGCTTGACCACCCCTTGGAAGGTTACCGACGTGAAGCTGGACGTCGAGTCAACGGAGATCCACGTTCATCTCGAGCACGCCGACGGCTGCCGCTGGAACTGCCCGCATTGTAGCCGGGAGTTGGCCTGCTACGACCACGCCCCCGAGCGGCAGTGGCGGCATCTGGACACCTGCCAGTTCCACACGCTCGTCCATGCCCGTGTTCCACGGGTCGAGTGCCCGGAGCACGGAGTGGTACAGGTCAAGGTGCCGTGGGCAGAGCCGCACGGCCGCTTCACGCTGCTCATGGAGCGGTTCGTGATCGACGTCCTCCTGGCCTGTCAGACCGTGAAGGGAGCCTGCGCCCTCGTCGGCATCAGTTGGGATCAAGCCTGGCACGTCCTCGAGCGAGCCGTTGCCCGCGGGCTGGCCCGCAAGCAGGCCACCGCCATCGCCCGTATCGGCGTCGATGAGAAGGCGTTCCGCAAAGGTCATCGTTATCTCACCATCGTCAATGACGTTGATCGCGGCACCGTCGAGTTCGTTGCAGAAGGCCGGGAAAAGGCGAGCTTGGCGGCTTTTTACGAGTCCCGCACTCCGGAGCAGCTCGCAGGCATCGAGGCAATTGCGATGGACATGTGGGAACCCTACATCCAGTCCACTCTCGAAGCCGTTCCTCTGGCCTCCTCCAAGATTGTCTTCGACCGCTTTCATGTCATGCAGCACATGACAGAAGCTGTGGCCGTCGTGCGTCGCCACGAGAATCGGCGACTGACCGCCGAGGACGACGACCGTCTGAAGGGCACCAAATACCTCTGGATCTCCTCCAAGGAGAATGTCCATCCGAAACGTCTGGCTGAGTTCCGGTTCCTCCGAGGAAGCGATCTCAAGACTGCACGTGCGTGGGCCATCAAGGAGAACCTGCGACACTTGTGGTCGTTCAGCGTGGAGGGCTGGGCTCGTCGGTTCTTCTCTCAGTGGAGCAGCTGGGCGATGAGGAGCCGGCTGGAGCCGATCAAGGCGGTGGCCCGCATGATCGATCGCCGACTCGACAACATCATCACTCACTGCCGCCATCAACTGACCAACGCAGTCGCCGAGGGTCTCAACAGCAAGATCATGGCCATCAAGCGTCGAGCCGGCGGCTATCGGAACGTCGGGAACTTCAAGAACGTGATCTACTTCTA
>CBFIHA010000199.1:0-1433 GCA_965662195.1 uncultured Pirellulales bacterium | reverse complement strand
ACTCGCACTTGTTCACCGCCAGCAGGGTGGGCACCCCGTGGCCCCGCAGCCATTCGGCGATCGATTGATCGGCGGCCGTGCAGCCCTGCTGACCGTCCACAATCACCAGGGCCACGGCCGCTTCAGCCAGGGCGAGGCCCGCCTGCTCGCGTATTTCGGGCAAAAATTCGCTGTCGTCGTTGAACACCAGGCCGCCGGTGTCGACCACCCGGAAGCTGCGATCTCCCCAGAACCCCTCCTGGTAGGTGCGATCGCGGGTCACGCCGGGCTGGTCGTGCACGATCGCTTCGCGGCTGCGGCAAAGCCGATTCACCAGGGTGGATTTGCCCACGTTGGGGCGCCCAATAATGGCAACGACCGGCAAGGCCAAAACGACTTATCTCATCAACTGTCTTAATTCGACCTTACAGGCCCACTCCGCTGTAATCACCGAGCGCTCAAGCGGCGCCTCAGCCTGCCCAGCAGGCATGGCCACCTCCGTAAATGTGCAGGGATGCCTGGGGGAGATGCGAGACGCTCGCCTCCCCATTGCCAACAGGCGCAATCCCGTCGTAACGACCGTTCGCCACAAACGTTGGGCAAGTGATTCGCGCTAGGCGATCGAGCACGTCAGGGCAACCGTGGCCCCTGGTCGGGAGAACAAGGTGCTGGTGCTGGGGGGAAGATCTGCTGCTAACGCACCGGCAGATCGCCCGGATGACCAGCCACCGGATCGGCAGGGGCCGGCAGCAGCGGTGGCAGGGGTCCGGTTTCGGGCAAGGGTTCGCCCCGCTCGGCCAGGTGGGCCAGCAGCCAGTTCACCGCCGTGGCCCGGCGGGTGCGACGCGGGTAGAGCTCGCCGATCCGATATCCCGCGAAGCCCAGCTGCTCCTTCAGCAGTTGCTTGTGCTCCTTCGGGATGGAACGGGTGAGCGCCACCGAGGGCGGCCGCTCGGCGATGAACTGGGGTTCGATCGGGAAGGACTGCCGCCACACGGCCCCCGCAGCCGGGCCCGCGCTCCAGGTGCCGGAGCCGTTCTGCGCGTATCCCAGGCGCGGCCAGATCAGTTCACACACGAAGCGATCGCTGGTGCGGTCGGCCAACACCGCCTCCAGCAATTGCCGGCTCAGGGGGTAGGGAACGGAGATCGGGGCGGTTTCCACCACGGGCTGCAGGCCTGGAGCTCCACAATCAGATCACGATGGCTGGTTTCTCCCTGCAGCTGGCCGGCAACGGCACGCCGCGCGCCCTGCGCTGCCGGGTGCTGCAGTCGCCGCTGGCGGGGGTGAGCGACCGCATCTTCCGCGGCCTGGTGCGGCGCTGGGCGCCCGATGCCCTGCTGTTCACCGAGATGGTGAACGCCACCAGCCTGGAGCTGGGCCACGGTCGCCAGAAGGTGGAGGAGCTGGCCACAGAAAGCGGCCCGATCGGCGTGCAGCTGTTTGACCACCGC
>CBFIHA010000198.1:0-1542 GCA_965662195.1 uncultured Pirellulales bacterium | reverse complement strand
ATGAAAATGTTGTTCAGGCCTCTCCTTACAGTCTTCTTGGGGCTGGCACTCGTGGCAGGGTACACCGGCAGTGGTCTGCTGGCTGCCGACGCGACCGACCCGGTGGGGATGGCGATCGATCTGCTCGGCCGTGAAGACGCCGACTTCCGTCGCATTGGACTCGATGCCGTCGCCCATGCCACGGCGGGAGAGGCGGCGACCTATCGTTATGCGGCCCTGCTTTCCAAGCTGCCCCCGGCCAACCAGCGGGAGTTGCTGGCCGCCCTCCGTGACCGTGATGACGCGGCTGCCGCGGCTGCCGTTACTGCGGTGCTGCTGGCCTCCGAGGATGTCGCGGTGCGGGCCGACGCCATTCGCACACTCGGTGTGCTCGGCAACGACACCGAGGTGGAACTGCTCAAGGCGTCGCTGGCCAAGCCTGACCCGGAACAGGCGGCTGCCCGGCGGGCGCTGGTAACCCTGCAGGGCCGTGGCGTTGGGCAGCAACTGGCCGATGCTGCCCGCTACGGTGAGCCCGGCCTGCGGCCGACTTTCATCAACCTGCTGGCCGAGCGTCGTGAGCGGAGTATCCTGCCCGACCTGCCGGCCTTTCTGTTGGAGGATGATGCTGCCGTGCGGCTGGCGGCCGCCCAGTTTCTGGCCACGTTTGGTGGTCCGGATCAGGTTGATGGCATGGTTGCCGGCCTGCTGAAGGCACCGGCGGGCCGCGAGCGGGACGAACTGTCCCGAGCAGTCGTCACCGTCTGTAGCACCAACGACCGGCATGCTGAGGCTGCCAAGCAATTTCTCGAGCAGTTTAAGCGGGCTGCTGCGGCCGATCAGGAGACGCTGCTGCCCACGCTTGGCCGAATCGGTGGGCCGGAGGCTCTCGGGATCGTCGATGGTCTCGTGGCCGAACCGGCCCGGCGGGCGTTTGGCATCAAGGCGCTGACCGTCTGGCCGACTGCCGAGGTGTCGGACCGGCTGTTCAAGCTCCTCGGCGCAACAACCGATGCCACCGAACGCCGGCAACTGCTCGACGGCCTGATTCGTATTGCACCCCGCCCCGATAGCACCATCAACGACGCTAAGCGGCTGGAGTTGGTCAAGCTGACGATGGCCATTTGCGAGACCGACGACGATCGGCGTCGGCTGCTCGACCGGGCCGACGCTATCCGTACCGTCGAGGCCTTTCGGTACGTGCTCGGCTACCTCGACGAGCCGACGCTGCGGGAGGCGGCCTGCCAGAGCGTCGTCGACCTGGCCCACCACCGCTCGCTGCGTGATGCCCACAAGGATGAGTTCGCCAAGGCCCTCGACCGGGTGATCGCGGTCACCAAAAACCAGGAACTCATCGAGCGGGCCAACCGCTACAAGGAGGGCAAAACCTGGGAGCGAAAGAAGGCCTAGGCGACTGTGAAGATGGTCTGCCGCCGTTTGAATGCGACGGTGCCAATCTGGAAAATCCTCAGCCGCAAGCTTTGATGGTCCGCCCGGCGGAACCGAATTCCGCAGAGCCCGAGGCGCGAGCCGAGGGGATGCATTTTATTGATCGAAAAAGTG
>CBFIHA010000197.1:0-1560 GCA_965662195.1 uncultured Pirellulales bacterium | reverse complement strand
TGGGAATCGACGCTGCCGGAAACGCCGCCCAGCCGAACGTCAACTTTGGGTTGATGCTCTATGGTGTTTCGGGTGGTGAGGTTGCCAACAACACGATCGGCGGTAACACCCGCTATGGTGTTGTCGTCGAGACGGCAGCTGCGAATGTGGTGGTGTCGGACAACTTGATTGGAACGAACGAAAACGGCGATTCGCTCGGCAACGGCAATGACGGAATCCTGGTGAAGGACGCGACGAATGTCGCGTTGACCGGCAACCGCATTGCCAACAACGAGTACTACGGCATGCAGCTCTACAACTCACAGAATGTGACGGTGGGCGGCAGCATCGCGGCTCAGCAGGGGAATGTCTTCCTGAATAACCGGCAGTATGGCATTGCCTTGCGGCTGGATCTGACTGGTTCCGTGGTGCAGGGCAACTACATCGATGGCGGCGAGGAAGCCGGCATCTACATCAGTAGTGCCCAGAATGTGACGGTCGGCAGCGTGAGCACGGATCTGGCCAACGAGGTGACCGGTTACGACCATGGGATCATGGCAGGCGGGGACTGCTCGGGCACGATCGTGGTTGGCAACAACATTCACGACAACGTGATCGACGGGGTGCGACTACTTGAGGCACAGAACCTGACCGTCTTGCGAAACGCGGTGCGTGACAACGGCCTGTATGGGTCACTTGCTGTTGGCGACAATACGGGGACGCAACTAGGCGGCAACACCATTGACGGGCACGGGACAGGCGTCTGGGTGGTTGACGGCTATGGACTGGCAATCGGCAGCGAGACGGGAACTGATCCAACTGAGACCGTGCCCGGTGATAGCTCGTTGATCGGCAACGTGATTGCCAATAACACGGGCAACGGCATCGTTATTCAGATCAACGACGCGGATGTGCCGTCGATCAACAACACGATTCTTTCCAACTCGATCTATAGCAACGGCATTTTCGGCATCCAGATGTATGGGCCGACCGAACTATTCGTGGCACCGCCGTCGCTCTCGGGTGCGACGCTTGATGAAGGTACTGGTGAGGTGAGTGTCACGGGTTCGGCGCAAGGAATCGAGGGGGAGACCTACCGGATTCAGTATTTCAAGAGTTCTGCAGACGTGACGACGAGCAGCCGCTATGCCCAGGGCGAGACGCTGGTGGCCTATCAGGATGTTGTGATTTCTGGCGGCTCTGCATCGATCGACCTTTTGATTAGCAGTCTCGCCGAGGTCATCGCCACGGATTGGATCACGACCACGTCAACGCTGCTCAGTGGAGGCACACCTTCGCGGACATCGGCCTTCTCCTTTGGGGTTCGGGTGACGAATTAGTGTCGCGACCACGCTGAAAGGATTCGGCATCATTGTGCTGAGGCATGCAGAAGACAGAGACGAGAATGCTGAAGGGCCCGGCAAGGACTTCCCGAAGCCGATCGGGCTGCCACCAGTTGACGCTTGTGAGCAGCATGAGAACGACGACCTGGAGGAATCGTCGGTCAAGGCGGCGGTCTTAGCGCCGTCGGAGGTGGCCTGCGGCATCGCCGAACATGCCCGCCGGCTCGAGGCGGTGCTG
>CBFIHA010000196.1:0-1789 GCA_965662195.1 uncultured Pirellulales bacterium | reverse complement strand
CGGGCCATCGCCCGTCAGCTCGGCTTTGAAAGCGAATATTACTTTTCCCGCCGCTTCAAACAACTTGTTGGCGAGAGCCCCAGTGACTACCGCCAGCGGCACTCAACCAGCGCGACTGGCATCTGATTTCTCTTAAAGCCCCGATACGATGACTGGCATTTCGGCACCACACTCAGATGAGCAGCGAGCCGCAGACACGCGGCGCGATCAACCAAACCGTTCAGCCGCGGTGCCGCTGTCTGGAATCGTCCCGCCGCTGGTAACACCCCTGCTCACCCCTGAACGACTCGATGTCGTGGGTCTCGAACGGCTGGTTGACCACCTCGTAAGCGGCGGGGTACACGGACTGTTCATCCTCGGCACAACCGGCGAGGGCCCGTCGATCTCACAATCGCTGAGGCGGGAATTGGTCACCCGCGTGACGACGCTCGCTGCCGGCAGGCTACCCGTGCTGGTCGGCATCAGTGACGCCGCCGTCGTCGACAGTGTTGCATTAGCCGCCCATGCGGCCGACCAGGGGGCTGCCGCTGTCGTGGCCGCTCCGCCCTTTTACTTTCCAGCCTCACAATCGCAGGTTGCCACCTGGGCCAAAGATCTGGCCGACCGAGTGCCGCTACCGCTGGTGCTCTACAACATGCCCGAGATGGTCAAGACGGTCATCGAGCCGGCAACACTGGCAGGTCTCTGTGCCTGCGAGGGCATCGTCGGGCTGAAGGATAGTGGCGGTGACCTTGCAACATTCGCAGCGTACGCCGAGGTCATCCACCGGGAACGACCAGAGTGGGGCCTGTTCATTGGCCCGGAACTGCTTTATCCCGAAGCGCATCGGCTCGGTGCAACCGGGGCCGTGCCCGGGGGGGCAAATGTGCTTCCCAGCCTTTTTGTCACGCTGCATGAGATGCTAACCGCGGGAAACAGTGACGGGGTAGTTGCCTGTCAACGGCCGCTTGAAATGCTGGCAAAGCTCTACGCCGTCAGCGGTCAGCCGGGCGGGGTGATCGTCGGCATCAAAACAGCCCTCCTGACGCTCGGCATCTGCGGAGATGCGACCGCCAGTCCCTTTACAGCACTGCCGCCGACAGACATCGACCGGGTCTGGGGCATTGTGGAGGCTCTGGCCCCCATCCTTGAGGGAATCCCTTCTGCCGGTGGCAATCCGTCATGAACTCAACCGAGGACACTCGCTCAATTTGTGATGTCACCATCGAGACCCAACAGAGGAAACTCTGTCGACTGCTGGTGCTCGCGGGCCATGATGCCTTCGAGCCGAGCCACCTCCTCCTCCCGATCGGCGGCCAGATCGGTCGCCTCACCAGGGTCGGCCACGAGGTCATAGAGTTCTGTCGCCGACGACCCCTTTCTCAGTCGCTGGCGGACTGCCTTCCAGCGACCTGACCAGACCGCCTGCTGGCCACCGTAGCCACCGAATTCACGATAGAGAAACGCTCGGGGCTCAAGCGACTGCCCCGCGAGGGCCGGTAGCAGGTTGTGGCCATCGGTGGTGAGGTCGGGCGGCAGCGTCTGGTCACATGCGGCGAGAACAGTGGGGAGCCAGTCTTCAAATCCGCTGAGGACATCGCTGGTCGTGCCGGCCTCAATCCGACCCGGCCAGCGAACCAGGCAGGGCACGCGGATGCCACCCTCGTAGAGTGACCCCTTCAGGCCCCGCAGTTCACCGACGCTGGCAAAGAAGTCGTAGTCGACCTCATCGTGCAGGTGCGTTGTGCCATTATCACGGGTGCAGATGACAAGCGTCTCATCCGCTAGGCCAAGTTCGTCCAGGGTATCG
>CBFIHA010000195.1:0-1892 GCA_965662195.1 uncultured Pirellulales bacterium | reverse complement strand
TTCAAGGAATGGTCTTTTATCTGGTAATCCAATGAGGCAGCCGCACCAACAAAACTTCCGCTCGCGGTTTGCTGTTGGGGGAACATCTCTCTCCTCCGTGCCTCTGTGGCTCCGTGTGATCAATTGCTCAACCACGAGAACGTCGGCTCTGATTGAAGTATTACCGAGGGATGGGTTGCCGGCCATGAACACGGATGCTGGAGGAGCTGGTTTTCGCCATGCCTGCGGGAAAAATACAAAAACGAGTGGCGGGTGAACCAAACGTCAACCGCAGGACGGCAACCATTGATCGAGCAAGCGAAAGAAAACAGACCCAGCATTCCCGCCTCTGCCGACGTCGCCATTGTCGGGGCGGGGGCGGCGGGGCTCTTTGCGGCAGTCTGGGCGGGCCGCACGGCAGCAGCCGGCAGCCGTGTGGTCGCCTTTGATGGGGCCCGCAAACTGGGAGCAAAAATTCTGGTGGCCGGCGGCGGCCGCTGTAACGTCACCCATCAGGTCGTCAGTGAACACGACTTTGCCGGCAGCACGCCGCCGGCCATCCGCAAGGTGCTGCGACGGTTTCCGGTGGAACGAGTCGTGCAGTTCTTTGCCGAGGCTGGCGTGGAGCTCAAGCAAGAAGAGACCGGCAAGCTGTTTCCGGTGAGTGACTCAGCCCGGACGGTGCTCGAGGCACTCGTCGGTGGGGCAGCCGCAGCGGGTGCCCAGCTGGTGCATCCGGCCCGCGTCACGGCCATTGAGCCATTGCCGACCAGTGAGCCCGGCGGCGACGAAGCCGCAGTGGCGGGTGCCGCACCGCCGCCTCGGTTTCGGCTGGTCACCGACGCGGGCAGCTGCACCGCCCGCCGGGTGATCCTCTGCACCGGCGGCAAGTCGCTGCCCAAGAGCGGCTCGGATGGGCTTGGGCATCACCTGGCCCGGGCACTTGGCCACACGATCACGCAGCCGGTCGTGCCGGCACTGGTGCCGCTGCTGCTGCCGGCGGGGCACTGGATCAGGGAGCTGTCGGGGCTGACCCTGCCAACCTCAGTGACCCTGAGCACCACCACCGGCAGGCAGCTGCTGGCGACCACCGGCAGCACCCTCTGCACGCACCTGGGGCTATCGGGGCCGGCGGTGCTCGACATCAGCCGCCACTGGCTGGTCTCGCGGCAGGCCGATCCGGCGGTGCGGCTGAGCCTCAACTGGCTGCCGGGGGAGACTGCCGAAAGCGTTGACCAACTGCTGCTAGCCGCCGGCCGCGGGCCACTGGCGGTGCTGCGGCAACGGCTGCCGGAACGGCTGGTCCGGCAGCTCTGCGGGCAGGCCGGGGCGGCGACCAGCGGCGACCTGCCCCGGGCCGCCCGCCGGGCACTGGTGCAACTGGTCACGGCCACGCCGCTGCCGGTGACCGGTGACCGTGGCTTCACCGTGGCCGAGGCGACCGCCGGCGGGGTACCGCTGAATGAAGTGAACCTCAAGACGATGGAGAGCCGCATCTGCCCGGGGCTGTTTCTGGCCGGTGAAGTCCTCGACGTTGATGGCCGCATCGGCGGCTTCAATTTTCAGTGGGCCTGGGCCAGTGGCTTTGTCGCGGGTACGGCGGCAGCGCATGAGTTGCTTCACCACCAAGGCACCAAGAGCGTGACGGAGCAGATGCGTTGAAGGCCCGCGACACGCAGCCGCTGCCACCGCCAGAAGGAGTGGCCTGGTTTTTCGTCGGCAGAAGATTTCCGGAAGCCCGAGGTACGAGTTTTACGGTGCTTTGAGTGAAACCGAATTCCGGGAAGCCCGAGGCGCGAGCCGAGGGAATGCGGTTTGTGGATCAACACACGTGGATTCCCTCAGCTTGCGCTTCGGGCGTGCGTCGTGAATGGTGTGTTTTATCCCGCGGGTGCAAGACCCGCACCTGGAGA
>CBFIHA010000194.1:0-2044 GCA_965662195.1 uncultured Pirellulales bacterium | reverse complement strand
TTTGAGCAGATTCAGGCCAGCGTCGGCGAACTGCTCATCGATCGGCCCCGCAGGAACATTCTCAGGCGAGGCAGTGCTGGAGGTGCCGCATGAGTGAGCCGACAGAGATGCAGTTGGTCGTCGATGCTGCCGGGAATGTCCAGTGCATCTATGACGAAGAGTTGGACCTGCGGAAGCTCGGCAAACTCCAGATCACCAGGGCCAGCCATGTCGAGCCAGATGCCGACGGCTACTGGTGGGCCGACATGGGGCCTGTTGATGGGCCGGTGCTGGGGCCGTATTGCAGCCGGTCGGAGGCATTGGCAGCGGAGCGGCGGTGGCTGGTGAGAGAAAGCGGCTGAATGAAAAAGTTCAGCAACTCGCGATCAACCCGCTCACCATACGGCAGGACGCTATCGCGATTCGGCTCCAACGCCCGGCTCGCCTCTGCCCTCGGTTTTATCCCCGGGATTGCCATGCCGAAGGGTCCCGAGCACTGTGAAGGACAGCCAGTACCTCGACGCGATCTGCGAGCACGATGAAGTAGACGACATACCGAAATTGTTTCAGCCTAGCGGCACGCACATCCTCCCAAACCTTGCCATGCAACTCCGGCATCTTTTCGATGCGGGCGAGCACTTCTCGAACACGGGCAAGAACCTGATTGCCGAGGCCAGCACGAACGGCCTCGAGCTGATCGCGGGCCTCGCGGATATCGGTTTCTGCCTCGGGCCGCAGGACTACCGGCAGACTCACGAACCACCCTCGAGCCGCTGGAGCACTTCGCGCCACGGCTGGCCACTGGCGGGGGATTCGGCAGCACGCCGGCGGCGTGTTGCAAGTTCGGCCACATGCCAATCAGGAATGTCCTGTGGTTCGACCTGTTCGGGCAGGCTATCCCAGATCTGCTCGATCAGGTCGAGACGATCTCGCACGCTCAGGCGATCGATGCCCAATGAATCGAGGCGAATGGCCACGGGGATTCTCCTAGCTTGACGGTGAACCAACACCAGTAGTTTACCGCCTGAGCAGGAACCCGGAAAACTTCGGCTGGCCCAGCGTCGGCAGCCATCTCTATTGGCGACCCCCTTTTTGCTGAGCCGCATAACGCCGAGCGGCTGCTCGATAACGCGCCACGGGCATCGTCCCAGCGACCGGCCTTCGCGCCTCGCCGCCCGCCCCTCTGGCTGCTGGGCGTGTTCCCCGTCTTCCCGCCTGCTGCTGTGGCCGGCGGGTTGTCTTGTTCCCCCGTGCCCGACCCCTGATTTCCCATTTTTGAAAAAGTGGGAAATGGGAAATGGGACAGCAGATCCGGCCGGCAAACACCTGTTTTGGCCGTGTTTTGCTGCAATTCCGGGCTTCGTTTCCCAGTTTCCCACTTTTCAAAAAGTGGGAACCACCTGCGTCCCCCGTAAAGCCCGCTGTTCTGGCGGGTTTTGTCTGTCCCTTGTCCCAATCCCGTCCCCTCTGTGTTTCGTTTCCAGTTCTTCCCCCCAAGGAAAACTTCTATGTCTGACCTCGATCTGTTCGACGCTGTTGCCATCAAGACCGGCGAAGACACCAGCGAAATCCGTCGTCGTGGCTTTCTGCTGGATGACCCGGCTGACGCTGGCCTTGATCATGACCCCGACTGCCTCTTTGACCTGATCGACCTGCCTGAAACCGGCACCGTCGATTGGGATGAGGTGCTTGCCGGCCAGTCGTTCCGGGAGCCGTTCTATACCCGGACGCTGAAAGCCCGCCGTAAGAGTCGGGCGAACACCAGCAGTGGCAAGACCAGCAGCAAGAGCGGCGGCAAGACCAGCAACGGCAAAAAGCAGGTGGCTCGCGCCGCCTGATTGGCTTGCTGGTCGTCTTTACGTGAGACATGAGCCTGCCGACGCGTAGCAGGCCATTTTTATCGCAAAGTGACGGGCGTGGAGTGTGGTGGAGGTGCTCAAGCCTCGCTGCCCCCACGCCCGTCGCTTTTTGCTGCTTTCCCCGGGAGTATGCGGCGGCGGTGATTTCGCCGCCACCGTCCAGACCAGCTCAATGGCGGCGGATCTGGATCTGGATCTGTTTCGGC
>CBFIHA010000193.1:0-2077 GCA_965662195.1 uncultured Pirellulales bacterium | reverse complement strand
TTGCCCTCCCTTGGTTTGCGCCACCAGAGATTCTCTCTCTGAAAGTGGCGACGTTTAAGGGGGGCAGGTCAGCAGGCAGGTGCCCCGCCTGGCGTGTCCGATCGGCTCGGCAGTCTGTCGGCAAAGCCGCTGGCAAAATGGTGTTCATGAGTTCTCCCAACCCCTGAAAACAGAAACATCGGAGAAGAATGGGCAAAGCAAATGCTTTTCAAATAGATTCCGCCCGTCCTGCGGAAATTCCCCCCAAAAAATTCTGAAAAAAACCGGTTCGTAGCGAGCGAAGCTATGGTCTGGCATGCGTTTGTGCGGCCTGCTGGCCGTAATGCCAGGAGAGGCCCTCATTGACGGGAGTACAGCCAGCCGTGGCTAGGCCGCCGAATAGCGAAACGCCGCTGCATTTTGGAGGGCCGCAGGCCTGTTCGGCGCAAAGGATTCGGAAAACGAATTGGCTCAGACGACACTCATGTGACCTGGGGCCGCGTCACGCTGCCTCAGAACGTCCGGGGTGCGATTTTGGATGGTGCGCTGAGCGGAGGTGAACACCAGGAAGCCCGAGGCGCGAGCCGAGGGAATGCGGTTCGGAGATCAAATAACGTGATTTCCCTCAGCTTGCGCTTCGGGCTTCCAAGCATGGGGTTCCGCAGAACCTGTGAGGAGGAGCGGGTTCCGAGTTCCAGCGGCACGACCTAAGGATAGGACGGTCAACGGCACGTTCGTAAGCGTCTCGGCCCGCGGCAGCCGAGACACCGGCATGCTCGCCCGGCTTTGCTTCCCGCTGCTTGCCGATATTCCCGATAGCAACCGCGGTGGCCGCCTAACGCAGCGGGTGGTTCGGCGCAAACACTCCGTAATACCGTCGGTGCCGCTGGTACGTCGGGGCGGTGCACGGCGAGCCGGAACCGGCCCACGCGGTCGCCGCGATCGATGCTGCCCCTACCAAATTGTTTTGATTCCCCGGTATGCCCGAAGTTTTTTGTCACCGGTCACCAAGGGCACATCAAGCGCGGAGGTCGTCGCCACGATGAGTCGGTCAGCCGGGTCGCCGTGCATCGGTTCCGCCAAGCCGCCGGCAAAGACGGCAATCTCGGTGGAGACCGACTCAATCTTGATCTCGGGCAGGCTGTGCATGTCCGCTAGCCACCGGTCCAACGGCATGCTGAATTGAAGCCGGCCGCATCGTACGGCAGTGGCGATTTCAAGCAGACTGATTGCGGAGACGACAATCTGCCCAGGTCCACCATGTGCCGTGAGCGTTCGCTCGGCCTTACGGGAAAGGCCTGGAGCACGAGTAAGCCACCACACCAGAACATGGGTATCAATGACGATCAATGGTTCATGTCCCAGTCGTCTGCAGGCAAGAGTGGCTCGAATGGCTCGTCGTAGCGAAGCAGGCTACCTTTCAAGCGGCCGCGGGCCGCCTCGGCGGCGTCCGGTTGCGGCGCCGGTGGGGAGATTTCCGCGATCACCCGCCCACGGAGCGTCACGGCAAGCCGCTCCCCTCGTGCGACCCGGGCGAGGTATTCCGGCAGGTGCTGCCTTAGGGTTGTCACGTTTACGCCGTTCATCTCACATCCTTTATGCACATAGGAAGCGTACATATGAACTGTACATGTCGAGTGGCGGTACGTCAAGCCGTGTGCTCGCTCAGGTCAACCTCCTTCCACAGCGGTCTTCCGGCTCACAGACTGTCCTTCACCGAAGATCGCAAGAACGAGGGCGAGGGAGGGGATAGGACGGTCAACGGCACTTTTCGTAAGCCTCTCGCCCGGTGGGAACAGCCGAACAGTTGGCTTCGGCTCCCATCTGAGGGCAAGTCGCGCTCTCACCCGCCTCGTGCACGGCAGATAAAGGCGAGAAAGCGTTGGCTCACGCGGAGAATTTTGCCATCGGCGCAGACCGCTTCCGAATACCGTTCAATGCGGCCGCGCGATCGAGGCGTCGCGAAGGGCGCATAGAGCAACCCCTTTTCTGTAAAAACGCGGTTTCCCTCAGCTTGCGCTTTTTGAGGTTGCGCTGAGTGAAACCGAAATCCAAGGAAGCCCGAGGCGCGAGCCGAGGGAATACGTTTCGGGGATCA
>CBFIHA010000192.1:0-2187 GCA_965662195.1 uncultured Pirellulales bacterium | reverse complement strand
TCCAGGTGCGGGTCTTGCACCCGCGGGATAAAACACACCATTCACGACGCACGCCCGAGGCGCGAGCCGAGAGAATGGGGTTCTTGGTGCAACAGACGCGGATTCCCTCAGCTTGCGCTTCGGGCTTTGAAGCAGGGGCGGCTTTGCTGGAGACGAGTTTTAATGGTGCGTTGATCAAAACCGAATGCCCAGAAGCCCGAGGCGCGAGCCGAGGGAATGCGGTTCGTGAATCAACAGACGCGGATTCCCTCAGCTTGCGCTTCGGGCTTTGAAGCAGGGGTGGCTTTGCTGGAGACGAGTTTTAATGGTGCGTTGATCAAAACCGAATGCCCAGAAGCCCGAGACGCGAGCCGAGGGAATGCGGTTCGTGGATCAACAGACACGGATTCCCTCAGCTTGCGCTTCGGGCTTTGAAGAATGGGCTTGAGGGGCTGGGAGTCGGGAAGCCGCACCATCAACACCCGGAAACACCGTTGGGGTTTCGAGTGTTGCGGGTGGCCGCATCCTGCGACGGCAGACTCTGTCCGCAGTCTGCTACCGCCACCAACTCTGCACGCGGTCAAAGAAACCAGCTGGCTGTTCGGCCGTCTGCTGCTCGGCAGCAACCTCGGCATCACGGGCCGCCCGCCGGGCGATGCGCTGGTTTGCCGCGTCCACCTGTTCGTCGCTGACCGCCGACTGTAGGAACCGGGGCCAGTAGCCATCAACTGCAGCCAGCAAGCTGGCCATCGCACCGGTGGCAAGATCATGCTCCAGCCGGTCAAGCAACGCCTCAATTTCCGCCCGCTGTGAATCGGCAATCACCAGATCGAAGACACGCAATTCATCGATCTCCACCACGCCCGGACCCAGCAGGTCAAATCGCAACCGCAGCGACTCGTTCGGATCGGTAGGCAGGTCACCCACCTGGAGAACAAACCGAGTCCACTTGGAGGCCAGCGGCCGCCCGCCCGGAGCCGAGCCCACCGGAGCAAACCGGTAGTATTCCCGGCCCTCATTAAGCCCCTCCACGGCCACCCGCAGCGGTGGCTGCGGGGCTCCTTCCGGCAACCGGAGCCAGACCGCCACACTCGCCCGGCCTGTCGCGGGTGGTGGAAAAGGATTACTGCGGACAGTCGCCAGGTCACCGACGGAAGAAAATCGAGCCGCATGATTTTCTTCCTCGGCCTCAACAGCCGGTCGTGGCGTTGGCACCAACTCGATGGTGCCGGCAGCCGGCGCCACCAGCTCCCAGCCTGTGATCCCGGCACCGATGCCCGGCAGGTCGAAGCCGGGGTTATCGAGCACCGGAATCACCGGCGGAGACTGTAGCACCGCCTCGCGGCGCCGCAGGTCGGCCACCTGGTTGGCCAGCAGCCGCACCACCTGCTCATCGAACCGGACCGTAACCCGGCTGGGTGGAGCCGTGCCCCCCGGGCCCTCGAGGCAAACGGTCCGCAGACTTGACGGCGGTAATTCGATAGTGATTCCGTCACCACTCACTTCCAGCGAATTGCCGGTGACCACGTCGGTAGCAGCCGTCACCGACCCCGCCGTCCGTAGTTCGATCCGGGCCGGCATCCGGCTGGCGTTACCGGCGATCAGCCAACACTTGTCCCTGCCCGCCTGAAACCAGATCGGAAAATCGGTCGGCAGCTCGGGGAGCCGCTCCAGCCGGCCGGCTGGAATCGCCAGGAACCCCCGCCGCACGCCCCGATCCTGGTCGCTCAGTCCGGCCCAGCGCAATGATTGGTCAAAGATGACCTCCGCGTCGTTTGCGGCCAACCCTTCCACCAGCAGCCGCTGCCGGGCTGGCCCGCCAGCAACGGCATGAAAGCGTCCCGGGCCAGCGAATTCAGTTGTCCCGAACGGTCCATGGGGCACCACCCCGGCGAGTGCCAACGGCTGGGGCTGCTCCAGAAGCAGCAGGCCCCGACGGCGAGCCCGTCGCTCCCAGGCGGCAACGGCGGGTGAACGGTTGGTGGCTGCCACCGCCGTTTCGGTGGCAAGGTTGCCGGTCGCCGCATGCAACCGTGCAGCCACATAGACGGCGTTGTCGGCCCGGGTCAGCCTCCCAGGATCAAGTCCAAGCTCCCGCAGCAGGTCGTCAGCTGAGGCTTGGCTGCCGATATCAGGCGCGTACCGTTCCCCCACCTCTCCTTCAAACAGCAATGTTGTTGGCATGATGAAATAGGGCTGGCCAGGTCC
>CBFIHA010000191.1:0-2220 GCA_965662195.1 uncultured Pirellulales bacterium | reverse complement strand
GCTCTCCCCGGAGAGTGAGCCGACCTCGACGAGCCGGGTACGAATCGCGGCGAGTTCGTCGATCGTGTCGACCTGCCAAGCGAGGTGGTAGAGCCCGGTGCCGCGAGCGGCGGGGACGTCACCGATGCTGAACAAGCCGAGGTCGTGGTGGTTGTCGCTCCCAGGGGCGCGCACGAACACCGCGCGTCCGTTGCCTGCTTCTTGAACGACGGAGAAGTCGAGCACTCCGCAATAGAACTCGGCGCTGCGGCGGGCATCGCTCACGTAGAGCACTGCGTGGTTGAGGCGTCTGATGCCGGCCATGCCGTCACGCTAGGTCGGTTCGTCGAGAGTGGCCCACCACGCGATGAGCGCGGCAGCGATGTCCTCACCACGGTCGTCTTGGATGAAGTGTCCGCCGGGTCGGAATTCCTGATGCGGTTGTCCGACTGCTCCCGGGATACGGGTAGCGAAGTCGGATGCTAGGTGGCCGAGCACCGGGTCCTCGGGGCACCACAGGGCGAGGAACGGCTCGGTCCGCTGCTCGAGTGTCGTCCACGCGGCGAGGTTCTCACTCACGGAAGCGTGCTCGGGGGTGACTGGCACGAGCCTCGGAAACGCGATGGCGCCGGCCATGTAGGACTCATCCGGGAACGGCGCGCGGTAGCCGTTGATCTCGGCGTCGGTCAGTTCGCGGCTCACGATCGCCCGAGCGACGAGCGCGCCGACGTCGGCGAACCGTGGGCTTTGAGAGAACGTCAGCCAGGCGTCGAAGCCCGGCCCGGGTGACTCTCCGGTCGGCAGCGTGGTGTTGCCCACGGCAACGGCACCGAATTGGCTCGGTCGTTCGGCGACGAGTCGGAGGCCGATCAGGCCGCCCCAATCCTGTCCAAACAGGCGCGCCTCGGGTGCGAGGTCGATGGCGTCAAGGAAGGCGTGCATCCAGGCGACGTGACCGTTGTAGGTGTAGGCGGCCTGATCAACGGGCTTGTCGGATCGGCCGAAACCGATCAGGTCGGGCACGAGACAGCGGTAACCGGCGTCGATCAGCGGTGGGATCATCCGCCGGTAGAGGAAGCTCCAGGCCGGTTCACCGTGGAGCAGCAGCACAGTTGGCGCGTCGACTGGACCGACGTCGAGGTACGCCATTCGCAGCCCGTCGATGTCGACGTAACTCGGTGCGTAGCCGAAGTCGGGGAGGTCGCTGAAGTGTTCCTCTGGGGTTCGGACGTAATCGATTCCGGACTCAGTTGTCGGCACAGCGCTTCCTCCCTGCCCGTTGGTTTTGGCACGTCGCGGTGGCAATGACGCTATGCGACGATGGTGATCGCCCCGCGAGTCGGCGGGGATCGATGACTCAGCGTGGTGCGCGAACTCGGAGGGCGGCAAGGCCGCCGAGAGCCGCGAAGAGCAGTGCCCACATCGCGAGGTTGTTCTCGTCTCCGGTGACGGGGAGGCGATCGGCGGACACTTCCTCGCTCGCCGCGCATTGTGTGACGTTGACCGTTTGATGGACGCCGACGCCGGAGCCGGGAGCCCATGCGATGAGGTTTACCTCGCCGCAGGCATCGCTCGGCATGGTGATCTCAGCGGTGACGGTTCCCTCGTTGGTGGCTGTCGTGGCGGCGATGGTGTCGATATCGGTGTCGGTGACGGTGAAGATGCCAACGAGTTCGTTCGGAGCGAACCCTCCGGCCGCGACGGTCATCGGTGCTCCGGCGCTGACGGTCGTGTTCGACGTCATCTGTCCGACGGGAAGGTCGGCCGGATTGGGCGGTGTCTCAGTAGGGAGAGACACCGTCGTGGTCGAGGTGGTGATTGGCGCGGTTGTTGTTGTGGAGGTGGTCGTCGCGGCTGGTGCCGGGGCTGGGGGAGTGGTCGTGGCCGGGGGCGACGTAGTGGTCGGGGGAGAGGTGGTGGTCGTGGGTGCGGCTTGCGCGTAGCGGAGGACAACGACGCCGGACCCTCCGGCGCCGCCGACGCGCGTGGCGCCACCTGCAGTCAGGCTGCTGCCCGCACCACCACCACCGGTTGATGCGGCTCCGTTTTGCGCCCCGGCATCCTGCGCGTGGAGACGGCCGTCGCCCCCGCCGCCGAGACCACCGGTGCCGAGTGTGTAGGTGACCGTTTCGTCGCCGGCCCCGGCACCGCCGCCCGCGAAGTACACGTCGCTTCCGTCCACCTCGCCGACGCCGAGAGCGGAGGCCGCCGAAGGGGAAATCCAGGAAATCGTGTTGCCAT
>CBFIHA010000190.1:0-2299 GCA_965662195.1 uncultured Pirellulales bacterium | reverse complement strand
CGCAATGGAAGAAGCACAACGCCAGCTGCAAGCCATGCAACAGATGCCCGGAGCGCAAGCTCTGCCGCAAGCCAACGAACCCCCCGGCTCGATGGTTCCCGAACCCCAGGCTGGACAGCCTGTCCAATAAGGAGAAACAATGAGTGACACAGCCCCCGAAGGGACGGTGGACGCCGTTCCCGCTGGTGAGGCACCTGCCGAACCTGCCGAAACGAACGTCGACTGGGAAGCCCGCTACCGGTCAGAAGTTCAGGACCGCATCAAGGAACGCGAACGGTACAAGCCAATCGCCCAAGCATTCCAGGGACTCCACCCCGACGACGCCAACGCCATCCAAGACTTCGTCCGATCTTTCGCATCGGGAGACAACGAAGCCGCCGTCAAATGGATGGTCGACAACGCACGCACTCTCGCCGGAGACAAATTCGACTCGTATGTCTCACCAGCGCAAGAGGCATACATCACCCAGCAAGCCCAGGTTGACGGTGCCGCCCAAGGACTCACCCCCCAGCAGGTTGAGCAGATGGTCGAACAGCGCATCCAGCAGTTCCAGATGCAGCAGGTGCAGAAAGGCTACGAAGCCCAGATTGAGCAGACCCTCGTTCAGCACGGCTGGCAGCCCGACTCGCCGTTGGCGACCGCCGCCATCGTCGCCGCATCAAAGCGCCCCGACCTCGATCTGAACGCTGCGATCCGTGAAGTCGAAGAACAGGTGCTCGCCCAAGCCCAAGCCATCGCCACTCAGCGGGCAACGGCCGCTAACACAATGGGCAACATGCCGCCGTCCGGCAGTGGCTACCCCGCCGTCAACAACCCCGTCGAAGGATTGTCACCTCGAGAAAAGGCTCTCGCCCGACTCGAAGCCAACGGCCTGTAGATCGTTTCCCTGCGCGTGACCCCCCTACACGCGCAGGGAAACACACACAACACAACATGTTGTGTATAGTTGAGGCGTGCCCGGATAGGCACACAACACATAGCAACCAGTAGTCCACGGATGTGGCACGACTGCACTCGGCAGGAGCCGACCAGTCAGGTAGCGGAAAAACAATCCACACCAAACCACAAAGGAGCCAACAATGGCAGCATCACTGTCAACCGTTGATGCGATCCTGAAGGACGACTACAAAGACTTTCTGGACAACCTCAACGAAGCCAACTTCATCCTCTCCCAGGTCGAGACTCGCAAGGACACCGTCCAGGGCCGAATCGCCCGCCACGCCGTCCACCTCGGCCGTTCGTCCGGTGTCGGCGCTCGCGCAGAAAATGGCACTCTCCCGACCGCAGGAAACCAGTCCTACGCGACGGTTCCGGTCCCGGTTCGCTACGTCTACGGACGTATCCAGCTGAGCGGCCCGACCATCCGTCAGGCTGTTTCGGATCGTGGAGCGTTCATCGACGCCCTCGACGCCGAAATGGAAGGCATCAAGAAAGACGCCATGAAGGACGTCAACCGCCAGCTCTGGGGCACCTCGGACGGTGTTATCGCCCAGTGTGGCACGACCTCGTCCTCCACGACCGTCGTCCTCGCCACCACCACCGGCTCAACCGCCCTTCGCCAGCTGTTCTTCGACGGCGGCATGGTGGTCGACATCGGAACCGTCGCATCCCCCAACACCGTGGCCGCGGCCCGTACGGTGACGGCAGTTGACGAGACGAACAAGACCATCACCATTTCCGGCGCCAACGTCACCACGTCCTCGAGCCACTACGTCTTCCGTGCGGGAGCTGGTGGAGCGTCGAACAACAGCGGTCAGCCCGGAGACGGCCAGATCGAACTCACGGGTCTCCAGACCATCGTGGACGACAGCGCCGTTCTCCACACCATCAACCCGTCGAGCCAGCCCAAGTGGAAGGCCTACGTCAACGCCAACGGTGGAACCAACCGTTCGGTGACGGAGACGCTCATCACCGGCTCCATCATGAAGACCCTCACCAACTCGGGCAAGAGCAACATGGAGCAGACGCAGCTCAAGGGTGGATACGCAGGTATCCAGTTCTACAGCCCGTCGGTTTCCGGCAAGGGTGACGAGTCGCCGACGGCCCTGTACGCCGACTTCGACTGCCCGAACAACCGCCTGTACGGCATCAACCCCGACGTGTTGGTGTTCCACCAGGTGGGCGACGGATTCCAGTTCATGGACTTGGACGGAGCGGTGATGAACCGTAAGCCCGACCTCGACGCCTACGAGGCCACGCTCTACATGTACGGCGAACTCGCCTGCAAGCAGCGCAACGCCCACTTCGTCATCAAGGACCTCACCGAGGTGACGATCTGACATGGCGGCATCGGTAACTG
>CBFIHA010000189.1:0-2300 GCA_965662195.1 uncultured Pirellulales bacterium | reverse complement strand
CTCGATTCAACCTACCCCGTGACTCCGAGCCAGGCAATTTTTTTCAACACGCCTGACCCTCTGTGCCACTGATGGATGAGGCAGCTGCCCTTCCGCTATTAGAGGAGAGGGCCAGGAGGATACCGATGGAGATCAACAGAATGTTGGGGACCAAAGAAGCGGTGGTGGGAGGAACGGAAGGAGGGCCTGGCCCGACTGGAGTTCCGAACACCACCGCGGCCGCCGAAGGGGCGGGAGTGAGTGGGCCGCGAGCAGGCAATGGGCAGCAGCGACCGGATCCGGCGGTGCCGGAGAAGCCCTTACGTCGGCGGTTCGACGCCGAGTACAAGGCCCGTATCCTGCGAGAGGCCGATCAGTTAACGCAGCCGGGGCAACTCGGTGCTCTGCTCCGTCGCGAAGGCCTCTACTCGTCGCACCTGTCGCTGTGGCGCAAGCAGCGTGACGATGCGGCACTCGCCGGCCTCGTCCCCAAGCGGCGTGGCCGGAAGCCCGACCCGGATGCCCCACTCGTGGCCGAGAACCAGCGTCTCACCCGCGAAGTCGCACGCCTTCACCGCCGGCTTCGTCGAACGGAGGCGATTCTGGACGTCCAAAAAAAACTCTCCGAGATCCTGGGGATCGAGCTACCGCCAAACGACTACGTGAGCGAGCCATGAAAGCGGTCGAGAAACTCGCCCCCGCCGTGGGGACATCCGTCGCGTGCGCGGCCGTCGGCGTGCCGAGGGCGACCGTCTATCGGCATCGCCAGCCCAAGGCTGCAGTGGCCCCAAAACCGCGGCCGGCATCGCCACGGGCTTTGAGTGGCGATGAGCGAAAGCGGGTGCTGGACGTCCTCCATGACGACGCGTTCGCCGACAAGGCACCAGCCGAAACGTATGCAAAACTGCTGGACCAGGGCACCTATCTCTGCTCCATCCGCACGATGTACCGTGTTCTCGAGGCCAATCAGGAGGTCCGCGAGCGCCGCAACCAGCTCCGGCATCCTACGTATGCCAAGCCGCAGTTGGTGGCTACTGCCCCCAATCAGGTCTGGACATGGGACATCACGAAACTGCTCGGGCCGGCCAAGTGGACCTACTACTACCTCTACGTCATCCTCGACATCTACAGCCGGTACGTCGTGGGATGGATGCTCGCCAGCCGCGAATCCCAGCATCTCGCCCAACGATTGATTCGCGAGACCCTTATCAAGGAGGGCATAGGCCGTGATCAACTGACGATCCACAGCGACCGTGGTGCAGCCATGCGATCCCAAGCCGTGGCGCAACTGCTGGCCACCCTTGCCGTGACCAAGTCCCACAGCAGACCCCACGTCAGCGACGACAACCCCTTCTCCGAGAGCCAGTTCAAGACCCTCAAGTACCGACCCGACTTCCCGGACCGCTTCGCTACCTTCGACCACGGCCTCGACTTCTGTCGCCGGTTCTTCAACTGGCACAACGAGGAGCACCACCACTGGGGCATCGGGCTCCTGACGCCAGCAATCGTGCACAGCGGTCAGGCTGAGGCGGCCATCGCGTCCCGAGCCGCAGTGCTGGCCACCGCCCACGCCCGGCACCCCGAGCGATTCGTCAGAGGCCTCCCGCGACCGCTCACGCCGGCCGCCGAGGTCTGGATCAACCCGCCCGAGAATCGGCCGCAAGTCCGCACACTGGAGCTACCGCGCGACAGTAAATTCGTTCCGCAGGTGTCTCAAAGTCATTGACACGTTCCGTTCCTCGTGGTAGTTGCAAATGTCGAGCCCGTAGTCGATCCCCTGCTCCAGTGCTGAGCAGCTCATCGCGGACGAGCCAAACTTGAACTCGATGATCACGACATCGTTCTTGCCGACAAAAACACAGTCGATCCGCTTTTCACGGCGAGGGATGCGGTACTCCAGGACAACGCCTTCCAGCAAGTCTTGTGACGGCAGACTGTGGATTGCCTCGCGCGTGATCTCGAGGGTGTCTCGCCAAGCTTGGACTTGGTTGTGGGATAGTTGAGTGAAACCAGACGCAGCATCGCTTCTGGATAGTCCCTCAAGCACCTCAGCGGGTTCGGCCTGCAGGTAGGTGCCGACGTCGGCCGCGAAGTAGGAAGGCATCGAAAAAACTCCCCCACATGCCTGCTATACATGAATGCACCTCTCGGAGGTGCGTTAGGCCACTACTTCCGGACTGCGGGGCGGCGGCTCACACCGCAACAACCGGGGTGTGTTCGGCTTCGAACTGATTTGGTGACATGAAGGATAGGACGGTCAACGGCACTTTCGCAAGCATCTCGCCCGTCCCGAACAGCCGAACTGTTGGCTTCTGCTCCCT
>CBFIHA010000188.1:0-2313 GCA_965662195.1 uncultured Pirellulales bacterium | reverse complement strand
GGTGTGAAACACCGCCCCACAGTCCGGAAGTCGTGGGCTACCGCAGATGCGAGTTTTGATCGTGCGTTGGTCGAAGCCGAATGCCCTGAAGCCCGAGGCGCGAGCCGAGGGAATGGGGATTTTGGAACGGAAGACGTGGCTTCCCTCAGCTTGCGCTTCGGGCTTCGAAGCAGGGGGGATGCCTTCAGAAATGGCTGCCAATCAGCGATCACCGAGACAAAACAGCTGCCGCTCGCCGCGGATAAACAGCTGCTGGCCGACCGGGGCCGGGGTGGCATCGACGCCCTCGCCCATGTCGTTTGTGGAGACCACTGAAAGTTCCAGGCCGTCCTTGATGACAGTGATCGTGCCGCTGCGGTCGGTCAGGTAGATGTGCCCGCCCGCCGCCACCGGTGAGGCGTAGGTGCGGCTGACGCCGGGAATCCGCTGCCGCTCGTAATGCGGCCGCCCAGTGGCGGCATCGACGCAGGTGAGCAGACCGGTCTTTTCCTTGTAGTACCAGAGCCGACCGGCGTGCAGCAGCGGGGAGGCGATGTCGGGAGTGTCGCGGCTGACCGTCCAGTGAACATGGCTCGTCCCCTCGATATCGCCACTGCCGCTGAGGTCGAAGCAGCCGAGA
Source organism: uncultured Pirellulales bacterium (assembly GCA_965662195.1). GTDB lineage: Bacteria > Planctomycetota > Planctomycetia > Pirellulales > UBA1268 > UBA1268. The sequence goes on along the minus strand of CBFIHA010000188.1, from coordinate 1,694 downwards.
AATGCTCCGCGAAAGCCACTGCCGATGAACACCAGCCCGTCGGCTGCGACCGCCGAGGCAGCAGGCCGCGTCGTCTGGCCACCGCACCGCCAGCGTTCGCGGCCGCTGGCCAGCTCGTAGGACCGGGCGGCTGTTTGGCCGTTCATTACCACCTGGTGCGAGCCGTCGCCCAAGGGCACTACCAGCGGCGTGGCCCAACAGGTGGGCTCGTCGCGGGGAACATCCCAGACCGTCTCACCAGAGAGGGCATTCAAGCAGATCAGCCGTGACGGCCCCTCATGGTCCCAGGGGACGACGATCCGGTCACCGGCGAGCGTCGGCGAACTGCCCTCGCCAAACTCGTGGCGGGTCTGCATGTCACCGAAGTCGCGGCTCCACTTAAGGTCGCCATTCATCGTGAAGCAGAACAGCCCGCGGGAACCGAAATGGGCGTAGACGTGCCGGCCGTCGGTGCAGGGAGAGGCCGAGGCGTAGCCATTGGTGCTGTGAGTACCCTCGTGTGGCACCGCTTTGATGGCTGACCGTTCCCAGCGTTTCTCGCCCGTCAGGCGGTCGAAGCAGAGCAGGCGGAAATCAAGCTCACGGCTGCCAGTGGCGACGGGAACGGCGGTTGTCACAAACACCTGATCCTCCCAGATAACCGGTGACGACGATCCGCGGCCGGGAATCGGCTGTTTCCAGCTGCAGTTGTGGCTGGGCCCAAACTCAGTCGGTGGGGTTGCGGTCGGGCTGGCCCCGGTGCCGAGCGGGCCCCGCCAATGCCCCCACTGGTCAGGTTTGGCAGCGGCGGCCTGCCCCGCGCAGAGGAGGCAGGCCAGGAACACCCTGACCAGGCACCGTGCTGCAGACTGTACCGGATTGCGGTCACTGTGGCGGAAACCGCTATTCAAGAAGGGCTGGTGATCGTCTGCCATGGTTGGATTTGCTACCCTTCTGTCATCACACCATAAGAGGATGCCACCCTCGGCACCTGCCGACCCGGAATATACCCGACGACTACCTTTTTCTCCCGAGGAGCAACTGACCTGATGGCCGCTTTTCCCGACGTTCCGAAGATTGCCTACGAGGGGCCCGATTCCGACAACCCGCTGGCCTTCCGCTGGTACAACCCCGATGAGGTGGTCGCCGGCAAGACCATGCGGGATCACCTGCGGTTCACGGTGGTCTATTGGCACACCTTTCGGGGGACCGGTAGCGACCTCTTCGGCGCAGCCACCCTCCAGCGGCCCTGGGACGACGGCAGCGACTCGGTCGAAAATGCCTGCAACCGGGCCCGGGTCGCCTTCGAACTCTTCGAAAAGCTGGGCGCGCCGTTCTACGCCTTCCACGATCGTGACGTCGCGCCGGAAGGGAGCACCTTGGCGGAGAGCCATGCGAACCTCGATGCGGTTGCCAAGGTGCTCAAAGAAGAGCAGGACCGCAGCGGTGTGAAACTGCTCTGGGGAACCGCCAACCTGTTCAGTAATCCCCGCTACATGCACGGGGCGGCCACCTCCTGCAACGTCGAGGTCTTCGCCTATGCTGCGGCCCAGGTGAAGAAGGCGCTCGAAGTGACCAAAGAACTCGGCGGCGAAAACTACGTCTTCTGGGGCGGCCGTGAGGGCTATCAGTCGCTTTACAACACCGATATGAAGCGGGAGCTTGACCACCTCGCCTGCTTCTTCCACATGGCAGTCGACCATGCCAAGCAGATC
>CBFIHA010000187.1:0-2754 GCA_965662195.1 uncultured Pirellulales bacterium | reverse complement strand
AGGGAGCAGAAGCCAACAGTTCGGCTGCTGCCGACGGGCGAGATGCTTGCGAAAGTGCCGTTGACCGTCCTATCCTTTCGCGCCTGGTCATAGCTCTTCGTAGATCGTTAACGCTTCCGCACGAACGATCGGTTCAAGGTGTGGGTCGAGACGGGTGCAGAAGTCGACTTTCCGGCCAAGAATTCCCGCAAGCTCATCGGCATAGCCAAAAAATCGAAAGCCGATGCCCCGTAGGGCGCCGGGCTTGAAGTCAGCGAGAACATCGACATCACGCAAGCCCGGATCAAAATCCTCGCGGAGCACAGACCCGAACACGCGGAGCCTTGCAATACCGCGATCCCGGCAAAAGGTGGCGACGCGGTGTGCGTCAAAGGCTAGCGGTAGTTGTGTCGCGTCGGTAACCATAAGGACCTATCTCCGGTCTCGATTCTACCATTCGTGTTGCAAGGCGTCTGTGACCACCAATAGCTTCGCACCACGCCTGCTCTGGCTCTGGGCTTCCTGTTGCCGAACGGCTGCCTTCAGCAGATCGCAGCCAACAGATTCTCAATACCGCAGGACGTCATCGCGATTCTGCTGCAAGGCTTTGTTCGGCATATCCTTTTGGGATGCTCAGGCAACAAGGCAGCACACGCCGTTTTCGCTTCAACCCGAGCATGACGGCACTCGGCTGGCCAGCGTGCTCGCGGCCCGACACGTGATGTCTACCGTACCCACGCCCGAAATGGCTCGAAGAAGCGGAGGCTGAACATCAGCTCGCTCGCGCTGAAATCCGTCGGTGTGACGAACGCCCCCGAGGAATTACGTGCGTTGATCGTGTCAATGTGGAAATAACGATACCCCACATCAAACGTCAGACGATCGGTAATCTCAAACGTCAGGCCACCCCCGACCTGCCACGCGAGGGCGGTGCCGGGCTCGCCGTAGAGCCGGGCGCCTGTCTGGATATTGCCGACGGCGTAGCGATATCCACCCGCGCCAAGGCCGCCACCACCGTAGATCCCAAGGCGGTCGGTGAGCATGAAGTCGCGCCAGATATTTTCGGTCACGGACCAGTTCGAAAAGGCCAGCCGGCCTTGAGGACCGGCGACTTCACCGAAATACGTATCTCGTCCAACGGCCTCTGTCTCGATGCGCAGGCGGCCGCGGGCCCGCTCGAACGACATGCCGATCGATCCTCCTGCCGCAAAAAGATCATCGGACGTGTCGATCGACCGGGCACTCAGATTCGCAAACGACGGTCCCAACATGCCGCTGATATAGAATCGGCGATCGGGACGCGACTGGTTCCACGCGACTGGTTCTGGCGTGAAATCCGGCTCCGCGGGCAATCCCGACGCGAATGAGGTGCCTCTGGTCTGCACGGCTTCAAGTATGTTCGGCGCCCCCACCGTTGGGAGCTCATCGTACGAAGATGCTTCGATGGCCAGATCGAGAGACGAGGGCGTCAGGTTCACCGGTATGCCGAAATCGGCGGCATCCGCGCCAAGCAATCCGCTTGAGACCGCTGAGTGGATCAATGCCAACATGAAAATCTTTCGCATCGATGCAATCCTCGTCTGGATGTGGTCGTACCCGCCCTCCTGAGGGATATCGTTATTCGAGTCGGAATCGATCATGGAACGTATCCGCGGTGCGGATGATCCCGACGACCGGCATATTGTGACGCATCAGAGGGAACGGCAAATGATTCGGACGTCGCAAAATCATGAAGGTTGAGGTACGGGGTACAAGTACGGGTCGGCGATTCCTGGTTCTGGCTCTGGGCCTCCTGTTGCCGAACGGTGGCGATCAGCGGCTCGCGACGAAGGGACTGTCCGTGCAACCCGACTTTATCGCGAGTCCGCTGCATCGCGTTGTTCGGCTTTCCGAGTTGGCTGGGCGAAGCAGGCCGCAAGTGCCTCAGGGAGTCGCGGATAGGAGAAAGCGAATCCCTCCCGCTCAAGACGGCTGCTCGTAACGTACCGTCCATAGAGCGCGATCTCCGGATCGGTCCGAAGAAGAAGCGGTGAACCGATGCGCACCATCCACTCGAATGCGGGCAAGGCTAGCGGCACCTTCGGCCACGGCACTGCTTGCCGCAAGCTGCGCATAAACTCCGCGTTACTCACCGGATTCGGGCTGCTTGCCACGTAGACGCCAATCATGCTGTCATCCGTAAGGCCGCGCTCAAAGAGTCGATTCATATCCATTTCGTGAATCCAACTCATTCCCTGCTGGCCGCTGCCGACGGAACCGCCAAGGCCGAACCGTGCGAGCGGCACGAGTTTCGAAAGCGCACCGCCCCCGGCGCCGCGACTCCGGCCAATGACGAAGCTCGTCCGCAACACGACGCCGCGCTGCTGCGAAAGCAGAGCTTGCGCAAACTCTTTCTCCCACGCGATCCCGACCGTCGGCGCTAGCCCATAGCCCGTGGGACTTTCCTCGTCGCACCGCACGCTCGGCGGATCACCGTAAATGTGTGCGGTGCTCATCTGCACCCATACGGGAGGCGGCGAAGCTATCGATCGACAAGCGATGCCCAACGCTCGGGTGGCCTCATCGCGCGGCACCTCGAGAGCTGGCTTGCCGAGCACGACTAGTGCGGCCGGCCGATCAGGCATCGTGTTGAAGAAGAGTTCCGTCGGTATCTGACCTGCGGGTTGCTTTGCTTTGGGTTTGCACGGGCGAACTGCACAAGCTGTGGCCACGGCTTTCTGGTGGCGTTTTCGTGCAGAGGCCGCGGGGTCTGTCCCTCGTGTACAGGTCGACGGA
>CBFIHA010000186.1:0-2814 GCA_965662195.1 uncultured Pirellulales bacterium | reverse complement strand
GGCCTGGACGCTTGAGACTGGCCGCGACCACGGCGATACCCGGCTTTCAGAGGTGCCCCACTCTGAAAGCGGATGCCAGGGCCATCAGGGGCAACGGGCCTTAGGGGCCTGATGAAGCGGATGACCTGATTCGGGCCGATGTGATTGCCAGCGGCCAGGTCGATGGCCAACCCACGCATGTGGTGGTCGAGGTGTCGGTCACGGGCGATCGTGAAGACATTGAGCGGGCGAAGCGGCGGGCGAATATCTTGCGGAAAGCAGGCGTTGCCGCGATTCCGTTCGTCGCCTGCGAGGTGATCTCACCGAAGGCTCTGGCGTTTGCCCACGCCCTGCAGGTGAAGGTCTGGTGCAGCGGCAGCGTGCTCGAGGCCGCGTAGTTGTGTGCGGACGGCACTGCCGTTCCGAGCCTCGAACTGCGTTTGATTCGGTAGACTTCTGCTCTGCTTCAGTGATGCAAATGGTCATGGAAGGCATGGGGGAGTCGGGATGCAGTCAATCGGCGTCTTTCACACCAAGGGTGGCGTTGGGAAGAGTGCGGTCACGGTCTTTCTGGCAGACTTCCTCTCGAGTTTGCACGAGCGCCGTGTGCTGGTCGTGGATCTCGATCCGCAAGGGAGTTCGGCTCGCGCGCTGATCCCAGAGGACCGCCTCAAGGATGCCTTCGAGCAGGGGCGTTCGCTCAGCAAGGTGCTGACGGCGACGTCCAGGGGCAAACTCACCCGCAAGGCGGTCGAGAACGCAATGATCCGCCGCGAGCCCACGAGCAAGCCCCGCAGAGGCTCGGTGCCGCTGGCCGAGATTGCGGTGCTGGCGACTGAGCCGCGAGGCTATCGCACACTCACGGATCAACCGTTCGAGCACGGTCTACAAGAAGACCCGTACGGCGCTTGCGCACCTCGAGACACTTGCCGCGATTCCGCCGCTGTTTTCCAAAGACTGCGAGATTCTGCATCGCCCAGACGCTCAGAAGGCAATCGATTGGCGGTCTGAGCAACTCTCGACCCTCTCGCAGCGATACGGTTCAGCCACAAGCGCTTTTCACGTGGGGCTGAGGAAACTCGCCAAGCAGGTGCTCACGCGGCTCGGAGAGGCGTCTGACCGGGATCAACTCTCGTTTGTCGCCGACTTGCGTCGGAAACTCACCGATTACTGGCGGTAGATCAAAGGTGATGCGGCCGGATGCTTGTCGGGCTTGCGTGGGCGTCGCTATGCTCCGGAAATCATGACAACTGAAGCCGCTCCCGCGTCGCCCAGACCCGTGGCCCTGCCCCGAGAGGGCAAATCGAGTTTCCTCGCCCAGGCGATGCTTGTCGGTACGGGGATTGATCTCAAGGCGCTGGGGGCGACCGACCGCACGCTCGGTTCGCCGCTGGTGGTCGAGATGATCGGCTCGCTCACCGGCAGCGGGATCGCCGTGCTCTTTCGCTATGGGGCGATTGTCTTTTTCGACACGTCGCCGGCTGCGATTGCTGACTACCTGCGGCAGATCGCTCCGCACATCCGCCAGCCCGCGTCGCAGCAGGAGCAGGAAACGGAGTCGCTTGAGATCCGCCTCGACCCCGCAGGCAAGGAGGCGATTGAAGGGGATGTGCTCCTGGTCGCCGACGTGACGCTCGAAAAGTTGCAGTTGATTGCGGACATCATGGCCAAGAGCGTGTCGCTCGGGCACTACGAACGAAGCATTGAGCGGCAGTTCGAACGGATCGAGCCGTTTGCGATCAATCTCGATCACTGGGTGCGGGCCGGCCGCACCGCCCACGAACTGCTCCACCATCTCGGGTCGGCGTTGCTGGCTGAGCACCGCGTGGTTGGCGGCGCCCGCATCGACGACTCGCCGGAACTGCTGTGGGATCATCCGCACCTCGAGCGGCTCTGGGCTAGGTTGCGGGATGAGTTTGAGATTCGGGAGCGGTTTGCGGCGCTGCAGGGCAAACTCGGCCTGATCTCCCGCACCGCCGAGACGGCGCTCGAACTGCTGCAGCACCGTCGCTCGCTCCGGGTGGAGTGGGCGATTGTGGGGCTGATTGTGTTTGAGATCGCGCTGACGCTCGTGCAGTGGGCTTTCGGCGTCGAGGGATAGGGACGGCGACAAAGCGCTCGCCTGAAAAACGCCTTGCCATCGTGGCGAGCGCTGTCGATGATTGATGTGTCGCCTGTTTTCTCCCTCACGCGTGAGTCGCATGCTGTCGTTGTCTCCAACGCTCGTTCGCATCGCGATCATCGTGGCGCTTCTCGCTGCGGATGGTCGTGGTGTGCCGCAGCATGTGCGGGCAGATGAGGGGGGGCAGAGCGTTCCCGTGGCCGTGCTTTCGCTCACCACGGACGGTTGCTCCAAGGTGTCCTGCTGTGGATCAGGCAGCGACTGTTGCTGCAGCGTGCCGCTTGCTGGTGAACAGCCGTCAGTCGAGCCAGCAGAGTCCTGCTGTGGCGGTGCCATGGATCACGCTGCTCTCGCTGACGATGAGTCTTCACCTGGGTGCCGGTGTTCGTTCAGCCCTGTTTCCGAGGGCCCGCGGGTGCCGCTTCTGCCGCCGCAGACCGCCGAAGTCGAGGCGGTTGGCACGGTGGCCATCATGCCAGTGGCGGGGGCTGATGGAGTGTTGACGGAGGCCGGTATGGCCAGTCGTCCGGGCGACGCACGCGTTCCGCAGCCCACTTCTCTACTGCGGCAGCTCGCCGCGTTGTGCTGCTGGCGGGCGTAGTGGCCTGCCCTTCTGTGTGACGTTGCGCTTGAAGCAAGGATAGGACGGTCAACGGCACTTTCGCAAGCATCTCGCCCGTCCCGAACAGCCGAACTGTTGGCTTCTGCTCCCT
>CBFIHA010000185.1:0-2957 GCA_965662195.1 uncultured Pirellulales bacterium | reverse complement strand
AAACCCCACCTGCTTCAAAGCCCGAAGCGCAAGCTGAGGGAAATCGCGTGGGTGATCCAACAAACCGCATTCCCTCGGCTCGCGCCTCGGGCTTTTTGGAGTTTGGTTCCGCTAAGCGCAACATCAAAAAGCGCAAGCTGAGGGAAATCGCGTGGGTGATCCAACAAACGCATTCCCTCGGCTCGCGCCTCGGGCTTCCAGCAGTTCGGTGCCGCGAAGCCCAACCTCAGAAAGCGGGAGCGACGGGACTGGCTGTACCAACGAGCGCAGCGGTCAAGCGCCGACCGGTTTCTCAGCACCGCCGGGCAAGCTGCGGTGCAAAGTAGCTCAGAACCGCGTCGGCCCCCGCCCGCTTGATCGCTAGCACCGCCTCGAGGGCCGCCTGGTTGCCGTCAATCCAGCCGTTGGCGGCCGCTGCCTGAATCATCGCGTACTCACCACTGACCTGATAGGCCAGGGTCGGCACGCCGAAGGTAACCTTCACCCGGTGGATGATATCGAGGGAGGACAGGGCTGGCTTGACCATCACCATGTCGGCTCCCTCATCGAGATCGAGGGCGACTTCGCGGAGGGCCTCGTCGCTGTTGGCCGGGTCCATCTGATAGGTCTTCTTGTCAGCTACGCCGAGGGCTCTGGCCGTGTCGAGGGCGGCATGGCTGCCGAGAGCGTCGCGGAAGGGTCCGTAGAAGGCCGAGGCGTACTTGGCGGCATAGGACAGAATGCCGACAGCCGGCCACCCCGCAGTGTCAAGGGCGGCGCGAATAGCCCCCACCCGGCCGTCCATCATGTCGGAGGGCGCCACGACATGACACCCGGCCTCAGCCAGCACCACCGCCTGCCGCACCAGCACCGCCACGGTTTCATCGTTGAGGATCCGGCCATCCTCCAGCAGCCCATCGTGGCCGTGGGTGGTGTACGGATCGAGGGCGACGTCACAGATGATGCCGACAGCATCCCCCGTTTCGGCCCGCACCGCCCGCACCGCGCGGCAGGTGAGGTTCTCAGGGTCGAGGGCATGGCTGCCATCAACGCTCTTGTGCCGGGGGTCGATCACCGGAAACAGGGCGATTGCCGGAATGCCGAGTGCCTTGGCCTCGGCGGCGGCCTTCACCACCCCGTCAATCGGCAGCCGCTGGACCCCCGGCATCGCAGCAACCGGTTCGGCCTCTTCCTTCTCATGCACAAACAGCGGCCAGATCAGGTCGGCGGGTGACAGCCTGGTTTCAGCCACCAGGTTTCGCAGCCAGCCGTGCTGGCGGTTGCGCCGCAGCCGGGTGGTGGGGAAGCGTCCGGGGGCCGCTGGCAGCTGCGTCATGCCTGCACCATGTTCCGGCTGTCGATGATGACCGCCTCCCGGGGTGGCTCCGGGGCGATCGTCCGCTGTTGCTCACCCAGCGTCGCCACAGCACACGACTCGGCCGTCTCCCAGAGACAGATTTGCCGGGCAACGACACCGAGGTCGGCAAGGACATGCGGTGCCACCACCTCCAACAGATAGCGGGCCATGTTCTCGGCCGTCGGATTGGTCGGCATCACAAAGTATTTCACCGGCTCGACCAGCTTGATAGCGGCCAGGGCGTTCTCATCTGCTTCGTAGATCAAAAAGGCGTGGTCCCAGTGGTCATCCAGCCAGCCGAGCATCCGCTGCTTGATCAGCGAGAAGTCGATGATCCGGCCGACGTCATCGACCTCGACACCACCGTGGGATCCAACCACCTCCAGGTCAACCCGATAGTTGTGGCCATGGAAAAAGGCACACCGGCTCTCGTGACGATAGAGCCGGTGGCCGGCGCAGAACTTCAGCTGACGGACAAGCGACAGCTGCGTGATGGTCGGGTCGTGCATGGGGCTTTCTCAGACGTGGACGCGAAACAGAACGGCACGGTAGCCGGCTCGGCACCGGACGCCACTACAGCTGCGTCGGATTGGGGGCGTCGCCGTAGACCGCCTTGGGGTCAAAGGTCTTTTCGGTTTCCAGAAACTCAAGGGCCGTCCCAGCCGCCCGCTGCCCGCCCACCGGCACCTTCCGGTAGAAGCAGGAGCGATAGCCGACATGGCAGCTGGCCCCGCCAGCCACCTCGACCCGCAGCCAGACGCAGTCCTGGTCGTCATCGATCCGCATCTCGACCACCTTCTGGACGAGGCCGCTGGTGGCCCCCTTGTGCCAGAGGCACTGGCGACTGCGGCTGTAGTAGTGTGCCTCGCCGGTGGCGATCGTCTTTTCGAGAGCCTCCCGGTTCATGACGGCGACCATCAGCAGTTCACCCGAGGCATGGTCGGTGGTGACACAGGGGATGAATCCCTTGTCGTCAAACTTGGGGGCCAAGTCGGTCCCCTCCTCGACCTGCTCGATGGAAACGCGGGCGGAAAAGAGGGGGTCGGTAGCGGCGGGTGAGACGGAATCGGTCACAGGCGGCTTTCGGTGTGCGGGGAACTGCTCGATCGCGGAGTGTACGGATCCCTCCATCATACCCGGCAGAAATGAGACTTCACGCCATCACCGATCGAGGCCGATTCGATCCTGCTGACCATTTCCAACCCGTTGGCGACCGACGAGGTCACCGAGATCGCTGTACCGCCCTACCCTAGAAAAGCGGTCAATCCGGAACCCAACACCTAGTTTGAACGTCATTTTTCTTATTTCTGACGAATGAGTCGGGTGCGCGATTGGGTTGGACACAACGATCGGGCGGCTCGATCAGGAGAAGCCCGGCCACCCAAGCGCCCATTCCTCCCGTAGCGGAAGTCGCCAGACTTCCGTACCTCACGCCACCCAAGCGCCCATTCCTCCCGTAGCGGAAGTCGCCAGACTTCCGTACCTCACGCCACCCAAGCGCCCATTCCTCCCGTAGCGGAAGTCGCCAGACTTCCGTACCTCACGCCACCCAAGCGCCCATTCCTCCCGTAGCGGAAGTCGCCAGACTTCCGTACCTCACGCCACCCAAGCGCCCATTCCT
>CBFIHA010000184.1:0-2965 GCA_965662195.1 uncultured Pirellulales bacterium | reverse complement strand
GGCACCAGACCGGCCGGCGCGGCCACCGGCAGCCTGACCGCAGCCGGCTGCGGCCCCGCTTGCAGAGCCGCCGGCTGGGATCGCCCGCCGCCGCCGGCTTCGAGCACCACGAGTTGCCTTTCCAGCCGCTCCATCGCGCGGCTGCGTCGAGCACCCGGCCCCCGGGCCGGCACACCCTGTGAAATTGCCCAGGCTTGCCGCCGCTGATGGTCGATCGCGAAGACCACATCATAGACACCGAGCTCCAGCAGCGGCGGCCCCAAGGGCTGGGGGCAAGCAGGCAGGCCGAGGTGGGCCAGCCCGGCATCGAAGGAGATCAGTCCGGCCAGTCCGCCCTGAAAAGGGGGCAACCCAGGAATCGTCGGGCAGCGACAGTCGGCCAGCAGCCGGCGGGCCTCGGCCAGCATGCCGCGAACCTGGGCTCCTGTGGCCCCTGCGACCGGGAGCGTGAACCGATAAATCGGGTCGGCGGCCAAAAAAGAGAACCGGTCAAGAGGGCTGCCGGCGGCTCCTTCAACGCCACTGCCAGGCCATGATTCCTCGTCCACACCTTTGGCTGAACTGCTATCGAGAAAAAGCAGCCCGTCGAGCTGCCCGAGGCCGGTAAACAGTAGCTCGACATCGAGGTCGGCAGGCAGCTCTGCAACCACCGCCCCAGAAGCAGTCGACCAATGACGAAGTGATCCAAGTTTCATCCGGTTCCGTCCGTCGCCTTCAGGCACGTGGGGGCCGCACCGCGGCGGGCGAATTGGCGGCGACCGAAACCCGGGCCGCCGCAGCCGACGGGCCGCAGCCAATTTCTGCTTCTGTCAGATACCCCCAGTCGAGGGCCTGATCCTGCCGGTAGTCTTTGCCGAGTGTCAGGGCTGTGACGGCCTTGGCCATTTCATAGCCGAGATAGAAGGCATGGTTTGAGTCCACATCGTCACGGCCGTGCTCAGCCAGCTGGTCGAACAGGGTAAAAGGATCGCGAGCCGCCAGGTGCAAGCCGCGACCGACGAGGTGAATTTCACCCCGCTCGGCAAACACCCGGAAGTTGGGGTCGCGGATGGCGGTCGCCAATTGGTCGAGTGACTCCTCACCATGCTCTTGGGGTTTACCACCCCGCAGCGTCACCAGCCCCGGCTCGACGTGTTTGGGCAGGGTCTGGTGGCTGACGGCATGATGCACCAGCCGCCGGCCCAGATCACACTCCCGCACGCTGCTGCGAGCCCAGTGGATCACCTCGGTGGTCAGCACCGAACGGATGCCGGTCTCCTGGCAGAATCCGAGCAACAGGGTGTTGATCCCGGCGGAATCGACGTCGGTCAGTTCGGTCAGGTTGCCAATCCCCATCATCATTTCGGCCTCAGGGTAGCGGCGGCGGATATCGAGATAGCGGCCGAGGCTGGCCGCAAACCCGAAGCCGATCGGCTCGAGCACCGGATCGAGCCGGTGCGGCACCCCGGCCGCAGTGAGTCGCTCGACGGTGTCATCAAAGCCGGCGAGGGTTGCCGGCACATCAGGCACGACAACCACCTCGCAGCCGTAGTCGGGGGCGGCTGAGGCGTTGGTTGAATTGACCGACAGCACCAGGCTGGCCCCGGCCCGGGTCGCCGCCACCACCTCGGCCGGCTCGAAGCTGTCGATTGAGACCCGAAAGCCCTCCGCCACCAGCATGGTGACCGCCTCCCCGACGCCGGCCCAGGGCTCACCCGGCGTGCAGCCGATGTCGATCCTGTCGGCCCCGGCGGTCCTCAGCCGGCCCGCCTCGGCCAGCAGCTCGGCAGCAGCCATCCGGTTGGCATGATTGATCTCGGCGATGATTTCGATGTCATACCGGCCATAGTCGGCCAGATCCTGACGCTGCTGCCCGAACCATTCATCAAGTCGACGGCAGTCATCCGGTCCCCGCTCCACCGGCACACGGGCCACCTGCTCAAGTAGGGCCAGATCGCCACGGCAGAGCCCCGGAATCAGCACCCGGTCAGTGCCTGGTGGGACCTCCAGCCGGCGGGCAATCCAGTCGGTCGTCATCAACGCCGCCACGGTGATATTGAGGGTCTGTACCGTCGCAGTGAAGCCGACCTGCGGTGCCAGCCGTTCGAGCAGAGCCCGGAGGGCATGCGCAGCCAGCTTGCCGGTAACGAAATGAATCTGTTGGCCAGAGAACGCTGCGACGGTCATGCCTCCAGTGTATGCTCCCTGGGTCGGCCGCAGGGCCAGCCCCAATCCCTCCGGCTTGTCACCATTTCCGGTCCTTTTCCCCAACACAGTTGCCGTGATTCTTGAAGGTCTGATCACCAGTTGCCGAGCCGACGGCAGCCTGCATCTGGCGGCCATGGGGCCCGAGGTGTCTGATTCGCGTGCATTTGACCGGCTCGTGCTCAAGCCGTTCGCCGGGAGCCGCACGGCCGAACTGCTGGCAGCGACACCCGAGGGGGTTTTTCACCTCACCGACGATCCGCTGCTGCTGGCCCGGGCGGTCACCGGCAGTCTGGCCGATCCGCCGGCCGCCCGCCTGGCTGAACAGGTGCGAGGCTGGGTGCTCGAGGAGGCCTGCGAGGCTTTTGAGTTTCGGATTGTCGCGTCCGACGTGACGGGCCAGCGGGCCCGGCTGACTGCGGCGGTTGTTGCCCGTCATCTCCACCGCCCCTTTCGCGGTTTCAACCGGGCCGCCCATGCGGTGGTTGAAGCCGCCATCCTCTTCAGCCGGTTGCATCTGCTCGAGGCGACAGAAATCCAGCGGCAGCTGAGCCTCCTCCAGCCGCTCATCGACAAGACCGCTGGCGCCCGTGAGCGGGAGGCATTCGATCTCATTACCGGGTGTTGCGGCAACTAAGCAGCGACTCGGCGTCTGGCACGCTGTCCGCGGAATGAGCTATCCGCGGCAACTGGCGAAACCCCCACTTGCTTCGAAGCCCGAAGCGCAAGTTTTGATGTTGCGCGTGCACGGCGATCAGCAAAAAAGTCCGTCAAAAAGTAC
>CBFIHA010000183.1:0-3000 GCA_965662195.1 uncultured Pirellulales bacterium | reverse complement strand
ATCTGGGCGAACCGCTGGATCCGCCGCGCGTGTCACCAGCCCGGGGCCCGCCGGTCGACTGGGGTGAGCTGGCGCAGTCCGATGGTGATCGGGAACTCGAGCGAGCAGAAGCCAACTGTTCGGCTGTTGCCGGCGGGCGAGATGCTTGCGAAAGTGCCGTTGACCGTCCTATCCTCTGATCAACCGCGAAAGCTGCAGACGGATGGCAGGTCGCCGAGCTGGGAAGGCCTGCACCAGCAGTGGCAGTGGCAGGTCGAACCAACTCATCCCCCCGAAAAGTGTGGCGACATTTGGCAAACTTCAGACGCAAAAGACATCATTTTTGATGTTTTTTGCAACCGGATTGAGCCTTGGACGCAATCTGATGGCTGGCGGCGAGAATACCCGGCTGGTCCCTTGGATTGGCTTTCTGCCGGGCAGTATCATGCCCGTATGAAAAGCGGTATCACTTCCGGGCGGCAACAGACAAAGCAGGCGGCAGCCTCTGGAGCCTTTGTGCTCAGGCTCGATTCGCGGTTGCACGCCGTGCTGCGAGCTGCGGCTGCGGCTGCTGGCACCTCGCTGAATGATTGGTGCCGGCGAACGCTTGCCGCCCCCGGTGCCGCCGGGCTTACTGCGGCCGGTGATGTCATGGTGCCCATCCGCGAGCGGCTGGCGGACCAGCTGCTGGGGGTCATCACGTACGGTTCGTTCGCCCGCGGCGAGCTGTCCAGCAACTCAGATATTGATCTGCTCGTGGTGCTCGCTGACGAGGTGGCCATCACGCGGTCGCTCTACCGGCAGTGGGATGACGTGCTGCCAGCCTGGGAGGGCCGGCGGGTCGATCCGCACTTTGTCCATCTGCCGGCGGCCGGCGATCGGGTGTCGGGCAGCTGGGCCGAGGCGAGTGTCTGCGGAATCGTGCTCTTCGACCGCGACCTTGTTGTGTCCCGCAGGCTCATCGAGATTCGCAGCCGGATCGCCGCGGGCGAACTGACCCGGCGGCAGGCCCAGGGCCAGCCCTACTGGGTGCATGAGGGTGCTGATGCGGAGCCCTGAGTTGGCCGCTGACCATGTCCGCCGGGCGCGGGCTCGGCTGGCAGCGGTCGATACGCTGTTCGCCGCCGCCAGCTGGGCCGATGTCGTGCGGGAGTCGCAGGAGGTCGTGGAGCTGGCACTGAAGGGACTGCTGCGGGCGGTGGGGATCGAGCCGCCGCGAATTCATGATGTCTCAGAAGTGCTGGCAGCTGAGCGGGTGAGGTTTCCCGAGGCGATACAGCCCGAGCTCGACAGCCTGGCCGCCGGCTCCCGAACCCTTCGCCGTGACCGCGAGCTGGCCTTCTATGGCGCGGAGGATCTCACGCCCTCCGGCTTTTACACTGAAGATGACGCTATCTCGGCCCGTGAGATTGCCCGCCGGACAGTCGCAGCGGTGGCCCCACAGGTCCTGCCAGACGGCTAAGGAAGCAAACCCCGCAAAGGTTTCACGCCATGATCATGCTGCTGATGGGGGTTTCGGGCTGCGGAAAGACGACGGTGGGCCAGCAGCTGGCCGTGCGGTTGGGCTGGCCCTACCAAGAGGGCGATGCGCTGCACCCGCCCGCAAATGTCGCCAAGATGGCCGGCGGCATGCCGCTGACCGATGACGACCGCCTGCCCTGGCTGGCGGCCGTGACGGCCTGGATCGACGCTCGCCGGGCAGCAGGCGAGTGCGGCGTCGTCAGCTGCTCGGCCCTCAAGCGGGCCTACCGGCAGCTGCTCATTGGCGATCGCCCCGATGTCCGGCTGGTCTATCTTCAGGGTTCGCGGGACCAACTCGCCGAACGGCTGGCCGCCCGCACCGGCCACTACATGCCGGCCGGCCTGCTCGATAGTCAGCTGGCAACCCTGGAAGAGCCGACGGCGGCCGAGCAGCCCCTGGTGGTCACGATCGACCAGCCGGTCGAGGCGATCGTCACAGCGATTGCCGGGGCTATTCGGCCGATTGATCACTGAGCACGTCGGGGACGGATTCCCAAGAGCTTCGACGGCCCGCGATGCCACCGCAGGACTGTGGCACAAAAAATGAACCGAAAAACCGTTAGTTTTTCTGAATCGGTGTAACTCTACATCTGGAACGGGGTGGTGCGTTGCTGTTGCGACCGCCTCTCGGGACAGTCTCATCGGTTTTTCGGATGGTGGAGCGGCTGCCCAGCAGCAGCACGTTGGTGTATTTTTATGGCTGCATCGACTCCTCAACCCGGCCAGCCGCTGCCCGATCGCGGGGACTTGGTGGAGATGCTGCTGATTCACCAGCGGAACCTCCACACCTTTCTGCTGACGCTGCTGCCGCACGAGGATGACGTCGACGACCTGCTGCAACAGGTCTGTCTGGCCCTCTGGCAGAAGAAAGACAGCTATGCCCCCGAACGGCCGTTTCTGCCCTGGGCCTACGCCTTTGCCCGCAACCAGGCCCTGAAATATCTGCAGCAGCAGAGCCGGGACAGGCAGCTGGCAGTCTTTCACGGCGGGCTGCTCGAGCGGCTGGCGGTGGCGCGGGAGGCGTTTGATGCCTCGGCCGACACCAGGCGGCAGGCCCTGGCCGCCTGCCTCAAGCAGCTGCGGCCCGAACAGCGACAGCTGCTGGAAGACCGCTTTGCCGGCACACAAACCCTCAAGCAGCTTGCTGCCGCCGCGGGCGTGTCGGCCGCCTCACTGACGATGAAGCTGCAGCGGCTGCGGCATGCCTTGCTCAAGTGCGTGCAGCACAAGCTGGCTCGCGAGGAGGCGCCATGAGCATGCCCGTTCCACCACTGACAGCCATCAGCCTCGCCGAGTCCGATTCGGACTTGCTGACAACGATCTGCCGGGTCTGCGATGGCCAGGCCACCCGGGCCGACATGGACCGGCTGGAACAGTTGCTAGCCGACCCGGCTGCGGTCACCCTCTATCTCGCCATTCGGGAACTCGATGCGACCCTGATCTGGAAGAATCGCTGGCGGCGGCCCTGGCAGCCAAAGTAAGCGGCCAACATTTGGCGAC
>CBFIHA010000182.1:0-3040 GCA_965662195.1 uncultured Pirellulales bacterium | reverse complement strand
TACGCCGCGTAAACGGCAGAAAAAGCTGAGAAAGAGTCGGCTCACGCGGAGAATCCTGCCATCGGCGCAGACCGCTTAAGCAAGAAAAACACCACCGCAGGGGAATGCGCGGCGTTTTGGCGAACCGACACCGAACGGCCGACACGCCCAATCTCGCTGCCCAAGGGCAGTCCGCCAGCCGGAAGACCGTTGCGGAAGTGCCATTGACCGGGCTATCCTTCGTCCTATCAGAGCAATTCGTCTTTGCCAGAACGCATCCATCAGCAGCACTAGCGCAATCGACGCAATGCGAATATTTGGCTGATTCGATAACAGATGTCCGTCGCACTTCTCACGTCGCCTGTCGCTGACGCACCATGAACACGCCGGCCGCTGTCCCCTGATAGAACACACCCGACGGGCTGATCACACCGGTCATCTGCAGCGTGTTCCAGGTGTACTGGCTGGTGTTGAGATAGCTGGGGTAGTCACCGTGAAAGGTGTTGGACCCCAGCGGCATTGGCACCCCAACAATATCTCCCGTCGCCGCATCAATCGCAGCAAAGGAATAGCTGACTGTCATCTGATTTGTGGCGTCTGATTTTTCTGAATCAGCGATGATTGTGTAAATCAGATTGTCTGCGAGCGAAAGCCGTGGCAGTGCCGACGACGGCACGGTGTTGGTCGCTCCCCAGTTGGCCTGCAGGACTGTGCCACTGCTGTCCAGCGTCAT
Organism: uncultured Pirellulales bacterium; assembly: GCA_965662195.1. GTDB lineage: Bacteria > Planctomycetota > Planctomycetia > Pirellulales > UBA1268 > UBA1268. Next base: position 2,328 of record CBFIHA010000182.1, on the reverse strand, counting down.
TCCCTGCACACCACCTACGAACGGTGCATCTTGGAGCGTCGGCACCGAGTTGCTCGGCGTCTCCGACGGCGGTGGATACCAATACCCGAATGTGCTCGGCACAAAGACCTGGTCACCGACGGCAATCGGTGCGTTTTCTGTCCCCGAGTTCGTCGGCGTCAGGAAGTCTGCCTGTGCCGCCAAACCGCCCGTCGAAACATCGTAAATGTTCACATGCTCAGCTGGCGTTTTATTGTCTGTACCTGGTGCAGTCGCATTGTCAGTGATGACGAGGTACTCATAGCCGGTTGACGGCCCGAAGAAGACGGGAGTTGACCCCGTCCCAGGGCTCAACTGTCCGGGCTTGCGGTCACCGCTATTTTCGTACACCTGTCGCCAGACCTGCTGTATCTCACCCTGGCCATCAGCCTTGAAGAGTGACAGGGCGGTTGTCGTCGCCACCGCCACACCTGCTGGTGAAGAGGAGATGCTGTTGGCAACCATCTCACCGGCCGGCAGGCTGAATGTTTTTGTCAGTCCATTCGACGGGTCGTAGAAACCCATGCCCGCCGGTGAATCGAGTGCCGACAGTGAACCCTGCGTCGCAAACCAGATGCGGCCCTCATAGTCTGGCACCAGGCCTACCACCATTGGCTGGCCGATGTCGACCTGCTGGTCAAGCGTCAGCGTTCCGCTATCGGTCGCAGCGTCGTAGTTGTTGGAGTACCACTGCAGATACCCATCCGCATTGACGAGTACGAGGCGACCATTTTGGTCGAGATAGTTGTAGAGCCCACCGGCCAGATTCCCCGACTGTGGCTTGACCAGCTTGACCTGATCCAACACCTCAAGTGTCTTCGGGGAGAGAAGCATGACAATCGGTGTCTGAGCGTTTGTGATCGACGTGCCCACACCGACACATACCAGTGCCCCATTTTCAGCCATCAGGATGGAGGGCATCGTTGCGTTGAGATCAAAGTTCTTGACGAACTCAAGATTGCTTGTGCCGGGCCCAGAAAAGACGGTTGCATCGGACGAAGCCGCGTTGGCGTGCATTGTCGACGTCCCCTCAAGCCCCATATAAGGATTACTTGGGGGAAGGGGCAGCGGAACGCCGTCAGCGGCAACGGCAAGTGATGCCGGCAAACCCTTGCCGGCAAAGGTGACCGCTCTCACACGAAACAGCAACGGCCCGCCACCCGCCCCCAGTTCGGTGAACGTATGGCTGGTGGAACTTGTGGTAATTGTCTGCTGCTGCCCACCCTGATAGATGGTTGCTGTGTAGAAAATAACGGATGCCCCACCATCGTTCTCGGGTGGCTGCCAGGAAAGTGTCATCTCACCAGTTTCTGGCCCGGGAGTCGCCAACAAGCCTGTTGGCTGGCTCGCTACGTTTTCATTCGCACTTTCTTCAGCCAGTTCCATTGGACCGGTGCCGGTTGCATTGCTTGCTGTAACTGAAAACACATGCGCGACTGATGGCGAGAGGCCGGCGAACGCCAAGGATGTATCTGGCGTGATGACGACTGATGACTCGTCTATGCCGTATGACGTGACTGTGTAGCTAGTCGGATCACCGCTTGCCGGTTTATTCCATGAAAGAGTCAACTCCCCTTCCCCTGTCGCCGTAATGGCAAGATCTTGCACTGCCGTCGGTGCTGTTGGCTCAATCGGTGGCGGGGCAACGCCATCGTCCCAGCCGATTATTTCAAAAGCTCGTTCCGTAGGGCTGCCGGTGACACTACCCGGAATCCAGCGAAGCCTGTCCCCTGGCTGCACCCAAAGCGTGTTGAGCATATTCAGCAGAACGGTAGGGTTCGAGGTTGTCGGGGTGGTTGAGAGGGTCAGCCAGGTCTCAGTGCTGGCATCCCACTTTTCAACCACACCATTGGCAACTGACTGGATGACGAAACTGGGAATCTCATTTCCGACAATCTGGCTTTCAGTAAAGACAATCGGGGTCGGCCCAATGAGCGAATCAGAAAAATAGACGGCTGCAGCAGGTTGCAGTTGTGCCACCCCATTGGCGGCGCTATCGCCCGCCAGGGCAAGCCGAGGCTCCAGGCATTCAAGTCTGCCAGCAAGCGATCGTGGCTGGCGACCTGACCGACGCCCTCGATTGAATTTCAAGGCCCGAGAAGCAATCCTCTGAAAGCCAGCAGCCAAACCACTCACTTTTCGATCTCGCATGGCTGCCTATCCAAATTGGCCTCAGTCCAGAGCACCGCTGATATCCACTCGATTCAACCTACCCCGTGACTCCGAGCCAGGCAAAAGGATAGGACGGTCAACGGCACTTTCACAAGCATCTCGCCCGCCGGCAACAGCCGAACAGTTGGCTTCTGCTCC
>CBFIHA010000181.1:0-3068 GCA_965662195.1 uncultured Pirellulales bacterium | reverse complement strand
CGGCCTGATGGCTATACGCTGACGATGGCCACTGTCGAACTCAATATGCTGCACTGGCGGGGACTGACCACGATCTCACCTGACGACTTTGAACCACTCGCCCTCTGCAACCGTGACGCCGCAGCTATCTTTGTCCGCAACGATTCCCCCTGGCAGACGCTTGCTGACCTCGAATCGACAATCGCCAAGGAGCCCGGCAAACTCCGCGCTAGCGGCAGCGCCCGCGGGAGCATCTGGCATGTCGCACTTGCTGGGTGGCTGCTTGAACAAGGACTGCCGGCCGACGCCACCGCCTGGGTCTCGATTAATGGATCAGGCCCGTCTCTGCAGGAACTGCTGGCCGGTGGGGTCGAACTGATCTGTTGCTCGGTGCCGGAGGCCCGGGGGCTGCTGACTGGCGGAGAACTCCGCTGCCTCGGCGTGATGGCCGATAGCCGGCATCCCCTCGCTCCCAACGTGCCGACCTTTCGTGAGGCCGGCTGCGACTGGGCCCTCGGCGGCTGGCGGGGCCTGATGCTGCCGCTTGGCGTGCCGGAGGAACGGGCCACCGTGATCCGCGAAGCGGTTCTCGAGACTGTCGAAAGTGATGCCTTTGCCCAATTCATGGAGACGGCCGGCTTCAACCTCACGATTGGTGAGCCAGACGCATTTGAGCAACTGCTGGCGACATTCGATGCAACTTTTGGGGAGATCTTTGCCACGGCCGAGATCGACGCTGTCAGTGAGTCACCGATTGGTCCTTATGGCTTTCCGCTGATCCTCGTTAGCGTTGGAGCCTGCTTGCTGGTCTTGCTTGTTGGTCGCGGCCAACTACAGCTTCAGGCAGACGCGTTGCGGCTCACCTCGCGCGACCTCTCCCAGCTGCTGCTGGTACCGATCGCCGTCGTTTTCTTCATGCTCACCGCCGAGACGCTCGGCTTCGTTATCGCAGCGACCGCAATGCTGCTGGGGCTGTTGCTGGTTGTCCGGGTTCACCTCCTGACCGCGACCGTCATCACGCTGTTGTTGGTTCCAGCGGTCTATCAGTTTTTTGCAGTCCAGCTGGGGGTCCCGCTGCCCTGGGGGATACTGGGGTGGTGACATGACCGATGCCCTCATCACCGCAGCAGCAGAGGTGTTCGGCCGCTCCGACATCTGGCTCATCATGCTGGCTGCGGCCGTTTACGGCGCATTTGTTGGGGCAGTACCAGGACTGACCGCAACAATGGCCGTGGCCTTGTTTGTGCCGATGGCGGCCTGGCTTGATCCGGTGGCGGCCATGGCCGCCATCGTCACAATGGTGGCCTGTGCAATCTTCGCCGGGGATATCCCCACCACCCTGCTGCGGATTCCGGGCACGCCAGCCTCCGCCGCCTACGCCGATGACGCCTATGCCTTTGCGCAGCGGGGGGAGGCCGACCGACCGCTCGGGGCGGCCCTGCTGTGCAGCGTGGCCGGTGGCGTCTTCGGCGCGGTGATGCTGATGCTGCTCGGGAGCCAGCTCGCCCGGGTGGCAGCGGTCTTTTCGGTCGCCGAATCGTTTTGGCTTTATCTGCTGGGCCTCACCTCGGCCGTCCTCGTCTCCCGGGGCTCGACCACCAAGGCCTTGCTGGCCCTTGTGATTGGGCTGCTGCTTTCGACGGTCGGCCTCAGTGCAGTGCATGTCGAGGCCCGTTTCACCTTTGGCCGGCCGGAGCTCTACCAGGGAATCTCGTTCATCCCAGCAATGATCGGCCTGTTTGGACTGTCGGAGGTCATCCGAAACCTCGCAGGTAGAACTGCATCAGCGGACCAGTCCGAGCCGCAGGCAGCCCTCCTTCCAGGGCGGTTGTTGGCGAGCCTGAGGAACACGCTGGCAGCTGGCCTCGGCCAGCTCTGGCGGCGACCTCGCCAGACCCTACGATCGAGTTCAATCGGTGTGGTGATCGGCATGCTGCCCGGTGCAGGGGCCGATATCGCAGCCTGGATTTCAATGGCCGTTTCCAAACGGCTCGCTGGTGACGGCGGAACCGACCAGCCGGCCAGCTCCAGCCTCGACCAAATCTCCGATGCCACGGCAGCCAACAATGCAGCCGTGGCCGGCAGCTGGATTCCGGCGCTGGTCTTTGGCATTCCCGGCGACTCGGTCACCGCCATCGTGATCGGGGTTCTGCTGATGAAGAATATCACGCCGGGTCCGCAGGTGTTCGTCGATCAGCCTGAGATGGTCTTCAGCATCTATCTCGTCTTTCTGCTAGCCAATCTCATACTGCTGCCGGTCGGGCTGCTGGCCGTGCAGCTTGGCGGGGTGTTGCTACGGGTGCCTCGGACAGTCCTGCTGCCGGTGATCGTGCTGTTCTGTGTGACGGGTGCGTACGCGCTCAACGGCAGCCTGTTTGACGTCGGGGTCATGCTTGTCATGGGCATCGTCGGTTTTCTCCTCGAACGGCGAGGCGTGCCGCTCGGACCGGTCGTCCTCGGCATCATCCTCGGCGGACCGCTTGAGGAACGGTTCATCCAGTCACTCACTGCTGGGGGAGGTCTGCTGGGCCTGATCAACCGGCCGATCGCAGCAGGCCTGGCGGCTGTCTGCGGGCTGCTCTGGCTCACCCTGGCCCGGTCACTGGCGTGGCGGCGTGGTCCGGTTCCTGATCTTTGAAACTGTTTCCGAAGCCAAGCGAAAGCCGTCGCCCCAATCGGCTGGAAATCGGCCTCGCCCTGCTGTCTGTGGACAAACCTCTCTCTGGTTCTTTTTCACGAAGAAGAAACCGGGCAAGGCCCGCAGGCGCACGACCAAAAAAGACAACAAACACCACGCAATGCATTGAGGCTAACCATGAGCTGGACTATTTTTTAAGGAATAGATGGATGCGCGGTATTCAGATCGCATTTATCAGATCATTTGTCGGGGAGGATCGAATCATGTTCGTCAGTTTCGTGATCGATGCGGCCGGTACGACTGCCAATGGTTCATCCGCTTACCGCCGGGGGGGCAGCATCGGGAGTGCCGCGGGAGGGTTTACCCTGGTCGAACTGCTGGCGGTGATCGCCATCATTGGCGTCTTAGTCGGGTTGTTGCTCCCTGCGGTTCAGCAGGCCCGCGAGGCAGC
>CBFIHA010000180.1:0-3319 GCA_965662195.1 uncultured Pirellulales bacterium | reverse complement strand
CCTGCGGGGCCGATCGACGAGCAGTTCGCCGACGCTGGCCTGAATCTGCTCAAAGTCATTGGCCACCATCTGCCGCAGCCTGTTGGACTCCCGTAGCTGCTGGGGCTCGATGCCGGTGATGACCTGCTCGGCTTCTTCCACCAGCATGTCGAGCTCTGAATTGCTACGTATATTCAGCCGCCGGAAACGCTCGAAGAACTCCCGGAGGTTTTCCACGGCTGAGTCCCGGAAAATCTTGGGCTGGCCATCGTGCGTCCCAGTTAGTCGTTCAGCCAGATGCGCCGTCAGTCTTTGCAGCTCCGTGGCAAACGCCTGCTCGGCCAACTCGACAGCACTCTCGAATCGCTCTCTGACCCGGGCCTGTTCTGCTTGGTAGACATCCGGCTGCAGGGCCATAAGATATCCCGGCGGCTCAATGGTCGGATAGCTCACCTCCAGATCGAACAGGCCGTCAAGCGTGGAAGGATAGTCGCTGGGATTGAAGAGGGCCCCAAGTCTTAGTTGGGCTTCATTCTTGAGCAGCTCGTATTCGCTGGCGAGGTCACGGGCGGCTTCTTGGAGTTTTTCCCGGTAGGTCTGCATCGTGCTCGCAAACTGCCCAAGCAAATTCTGGTTGAGCAGCCTGACGCCCGGTTCCGGAAAGGGCAGTGTCACCGTCCGCCAATAGCCGGCTGCCTCTGAACGAACCCGGGCCACATTGCGATAGGCCGGGTTCTTGGTGTCGAGGATAAGCTTGCTGGCCGAAAGAAACTCCCCGTCAGCCTGAAACGCCCGGGCTGCTGTGCTTCGCTGCTCCGGGGCCAAGGTCTTTCGTACGCCCAGCCAAGTGAAGGCGAGTTTGACGGCGGCCATGGTGGTGCGAAGCCTGTTGGCGGCGGAGCGTTCCTGCTGCGTGACCGGCTGCTGCTGTTCATGCTGACGGCAACGCGGGGATACCTGCTGGCCGGTATCAATAGATGTGATGGTTGCTGTGGACATCAAATACGTTTCTCCTTGGGTTCTGGGTTGCGAAACTTAATGGCTTGATGGAATCTGTGGCGACCGGACAGAACGGACTGCTCGCTCTGGCCGAACTTGGCAGCTATTCAGAGAGAATCACCGATGCTCAATCGCAGTGCCGTCGTCGTCCGTCCCAAGCAGCCATTTGTGGACTGGCTCAAGTCCGTCAAGGAACTTGAGATCCCCGACATGACGCTCGACCAGCTCGAAAAGACGCTCTATCTCGTGCCCGACTACGAAGACCCCGGCGACGCCGAGAAAGTCCTCAAGAAAGTCTGCGACGAGATCTTCTGCCGGGAGTTAGAGGGCTGGTACACGGACGAGGAGACTTGGCCAAAGAACCGGAGCCTGAAAGTCTTCAAGCAGTGGTTCGACGTCGAGCACTTCGATGTCGTGGAAGACGTGGGGCGGGCTCCGATCATGGACGACTGATGTTTGAGATCAGCGGAGGCTTCCTGTACGACGAGCCACCGGTGGCAAAGAAGTTGCTCAGCACGATGTGAAGTCAGAGCGAGCTGTTCCTATGCGCGATCCCCCGAGCCTTCAATTGGCGAGGCACGCACTCGAATCCGTCCGGGTTCGACCACCACGACGGCACCGTTATTGAGCATGTCTGTCACTGCCGCGAGGTTGACCAGCAACAACGCGGCTTGGCCCTTGGGATTCCGAGGAGTTGCACCACGAAACAAGATGACCGACGGCAATGACACCCGCCTCAGTGCCAGAATCGTGCCAAAGTCGGTGTCTGCGGAAACAACCACCCGCTGTTCACGTGCGGCTCGATCGAAAATCACGGCGTCATCAGCATCGGCAAGCCCGCAGTCCCTGACGTGTATTGCATCGTGCCCGCCGTCACGTAATTCAGCGGCAACAACCGGCGAAAGGGCGTTGTCGATCAAAAACTTCATGACGCATTGAGCAGCGGCAGTGCTCGCTCGCGAACAGCGTCGGCCGCATACTGAAGAGCGGCCTGCACGTCCGCCGCCTCAAGATCCGGATAGTCCTGAAGAATCTGCTCAGTGGCCATGCCCTCGGCCACCATGCCAACGACTGTCGCAACGGGAATCCGGAGTCCGCGAATACAAGGGACACCGTTCATTTGCTCAGGGTTGACGGTGATGCGGTTCATAGATCGGTAAGATCGGTGATGGGACCGGGTGGATCGACTTAACGCTCAAGTATATCAACACGCACCCGCATCTGTACCCGGCCGGGAGGTTGCTGTGAAGCGACAAGAGGCGGGCTGGGAGGCAGTTGAGTGGGTCAGTTCACCCCAGATTCCCGCACGACTCTCCGCACGCGACTACCAGCCCGCTGCTGCTCCCGTGCATACACGCCTGCCCGATCCGCTGACAGGCACCGACCAGAGGCCCACTGGCGTAACCCTTCGATCTTGTCGCCAGCAGTCACAGCCACGGGCACGACATTCTGAGCAGCCTGAACCAGCGGAACATCTAGGAGTGAAGCAAGCCGGCAGCAGCTCTTGATTTCCGCGCCGGTCCAGTTGGTGTCGTCGGGCTTGGGCTGGGAATCATCGAGGCCATATTCAGCCAGATAGATAGCCCAGATGGCGTCTTTTTGTTCGCGGCCGGGTAAGTCCAGAAAGAACACGCCGTCAAATCGTTCGGCCCGGGCAAACTCCGGCGGCAGCTTGCTGACGTCGTTGGCCGTGGCGATGAAGAAGACGTCGCTCTCGTGGTCATTGAGCCATGTGAGCAGCGAACCAAAAAGCCTGGCTGTGACGCCCGAATCTGTCTGGCCCGATGAATTGGCACCCGCAAGGGCCTTTTCTATTTCGTCACAGAACAGGACACAGGGGGCCATCGCATCAGCCAGCTTGAGTGCCTGCCGGATGTTCGACTCACTCTGGCCCACGAGACTCCCCAGCAATGCCCCGACATCAAGTACCAGCGTCGGTCGGCCAGTTTCGTTACCGAGGGCCTTTGCGAACTGGGATTTACCGCAGCCGGGAGGAGACAAGAGCAGAACACCGCGGGGCTTGTTGTTGACGTTGGCGCTGGTGCTGGCACTATTGTTCTCGCTGCCAGAAGAATGAGCTTCCCGTCGCCGCATAGCCCGGAGCGTAAACGCCTTCAGATTGTCGAGGCCACCAAGTGCGGCAAAACCTTCGTTACCCCGGTGCAGCGAAACCAGCCCCGATTTTTTTAGCTGTTGGCCCTTCACGTCCCAGATGGTGGCCGGTTCAAGCTTGCCGTGCCGAACCAAGCTCAGGGCAAACGCTCCTTCGGCTTCATATCTGGTCAGGCCGGCTGCACTGTCCAACACCCGGCCAAGCTCGTCAGGATCATTCGGCAGCTCT
>CBFIHA010000179.1:0-3575 GCA_965662195.1 uncultured Pirellulales bacterium | reverse complement strand
AGGGAGCAGAAGCCAACTGTTCGGCTGTTGCCGGCGGGCGAGATGCTTGTGAAAGGGCCGTTGACCGTCCTATCCTTTTTCCATCAACGGTTCCCGCCGAGCCGCAGCAGCCGATACTAGCGGTAGCCAAGACACCTTCATACTCGCCCGTCTTCACGTCCCGTTGCTTGCCGATATTCCCAATGGTAAGCGCCGTGACCGCCTGCCGCAGCGGGTGGTTCGGCGCAAACACCCCGTGATACCGGTGCCGGTGCCGCCGTGGCGGCGGGATCAGCGCTGCAAGCCGGTCAAGAAACTCAAACGGTGTCAGCTCGATGACACCACTGGCCCCATGCCGCGTCGACTTTCGCGTGCGTCCCGGGCCAACCCAGTTCCCTCGCTTGTGCCGGGGCAGGGTGTAGCGAACTCGTTCGGGTCTGTGGACCGTGCCCGACACGACCGAAAGCCGATTCAGCGCAAACACTGGCCTGGCACAGTAACGCAGCAAATCTTCCAGGCTCTGGAAGTACTCCGGCACGTCCCGATCAGCAAGCGAGATCCGAACACTCGCATCGACTGAGAATCCGCTGTGCTGCCAGGTGAGCATGTCGACCGCGGCCTCACGGCTGAGAAACCCCCGGAGAATGGCTCCATCGAGAGCTTCAATGGAAAGCTTCGTGATGAGCTGCTGGACCGTGATTCATTCGACACCTCCTTGAGGCGAGCGTGCCTATTGAGCAGTGGAGACAGTACCACAACACCAATCGGCCGCACAGTTCGTTGGGCTACCGGCCCCCTGCACCAGAGGCGGTGCAACCCTTTGCGGTCGCTTCGGCTACGCCTCAGCAACCGCACAGGGCTGGTGTGTCAGAAGAAAGGCGACTAACTAAAAACTGGTGCCGCACTAGGGGCAACTCAGGTCCCTTTCCTTGGTTTACAAATAGGGTACTGCGGCCCCAGCCCCACCCTCTGTGAGGTGCTCGAGAATCGCTCGGGCTGCCACCTCTGCCCCATTGGCGGGGCAGAAATTCCGCATGGAATCGGTCATTTCATTCCGTTTTTCTTCATCGCGAAGTCTCTCAATCGCCAGCTTTAGCGCTGGGGTATCAAATGGTGAAACTTGCAGGCCAAGATTCCGATCGGCGAACCGGTTCGCGTTGAATGCTTGATCGGTCGAAGGATAGCCAAGTGGCACCCAAATTGTTGGCAGGCCCGCATGGACGTATTCACCACAGTTGAAGCCACTGGCCGAGATCGCAACATCGTAGGCGTTGAAGTATTCCATCATCGGAAAATGCGTCACCTGCATGACACTTGGCCGTTCGCTGATGCCGGTTGCGTTCACGGCCAATGGTTGTTTCGCGCAAACAATTTGTATGGAGTTATAGGTAGAAAGCGTATCCAATATCCAGTTGAGCGTCGCACTATTTTGTGGATTTCCTCCCCCTCCAAGCCCGACGTAGAATACGAGTTTATCTGCGGGTAGCTGCAGCCGGTTTCGGGCCGTCTCACGTGTCAGAAGTTCATCCACTGACCGCACTAGTATATCACCAATCCAGGATTCGCGTCCTCCAAAGTTCACGCCCACCAGTCCCCTCTCTTGCTCTTGGTACGGCATTAGCACAAGGCTGGCTGCCTGCTGGCCCAGCTGGTAAAGCGGATTTGACAAATAGTTCGGAAACATACCGAAAATGAATACTCGTTTGGGTACGCTCAGGAGCGAAGATAAAAATTCGGAGAACATTCCCGCTGGCTGGCTCTCGGTAACAATGGCATTTGGTTGGAAGATGGCGACGGTCTGGGCGGTAATTGCTTGCGCGAGTTGAATTACTGGAAGTCGCCGGTCTGCCTGTAGCACTTCAGCGGAAGGAACTTTCACCGAGGCAATGCCTTCTCGCCACAAAAAGCCAGAATTTTCCGACGATGTGAGGACTAGGATTTCAATATCTGGGGCAAGCCGTTTGAGTTGTCGGATTACTGCGAGAGTTCGCGTCAGGTGCCCTAGACCAGTGCCGTTGACGCAGTGAAAAAGAATTTTTGTCATAAGTGCCTCCCTGTAGGTTACAACTCGCCTCTGCGTTGGAGTATCGCACGCACGTGCGGCTCTGAGATCGTCAAAAGCTGACAGGTACGGCTGATCGAGCCAAAGTAGTCTGTCGTCCTTCGCAGCATCGCCTTCATTTCCCAGCTAGTTGTAAGTGAAAGTAATCGCGTCGCTGATGCCCCAGCCACCGGAGCGTCTACCCGTACGCGCAGGACATATTGAAGCGGTACACCCGCGACAACAGCGACTTTTTCAGGGGTACCAATCACGGTCAGAAGCCGAAGAATTAATTCGTCAGTGGCCGACGATTGATTCGATGCTGGAAAGTCAGTGTGGGGAACGGGAACGCCCAAAAACGAGCACAATGGTACCCACGGCTCAACCTCCTCGGTGAGGTTTAAGGTAAGTAGACTCTCCGGCCGACTTTGAAAGTAGTTATCGACCAAAGCCGTATGCCGTTGGTAGGCGGTGGAGAAACGTTGCTTATCATAACTACTGCCGCCGTACAAACGCTGGTGCAGGTCCACGATGAAGGGCGTCTGATCAAATAAGATTTCTTGATACTTCTGCCAGAATCGGCAGCATGAAGCCAGCCATGGCTCGAGGCTGCGACTCGTGTAAATGAAACGGCTTCCGGGGAAACGTCTGTCGAGTTCAATGAAATTGGCAGCCACTGGCGTATCTAAGGCTGCATCATGTCGTTCAATATCGTGCATTGAGTGCGGGAAATGAATGACGGAATACCCGAGCATCTCCAACGCAAGTGCCAAACTTGTCGTTCCAGTCCGGCTGAGTCCAATACCGAATATTTTCACATGGTCCCTTTCCGTTGTGCATCTGTAGGAGAGCATGCGACTGTAGGAGAGCATGCGACAAACTCAAACATAGCAGGCTGTGCCTGAGTCAACGGCCACCGCATACAACACACTGGAAATCCAGCAAGCCGCCTATTTGCTACAGCGGTTTGGCTAAGGATAGGACGGTCAACGGCACTTTCGCAAGCGTAGCACCTGCCAGAAATAGTCGACCAGTTGACTTCTGCTCCCTTTTGCGGACAAGTCACGGACTGACTCGCCTGATAAACGGCAGAAAAAGTGGGGAATGAGCGGAACCATGCGGAGAATTCTGCCATCGTCGCAAACCGCTTCCGAATCGCCTTCAATGCGGCAGCAGGAGTGAGCGTCGCGAATGAATGTCGTTGGCAGTTAGCGGTGATGAATGTCGATCATGGGTAGATCATCCGGTGACGCTTGCTCGAACGCCCCAGCACCATGGGACTGGAGCAGTTCACCCCAGCGGACCGGCGGCCCGGCTCTCCGGCTAAGGACGGCGAAGCAGCTAAGCCGATCTGGCGATTGATCCGGACGTAGCCAGAGGGCAAATGAGCCGCTCAAACCCAACTCCTGGGTTTTCAGACAGAGCCTAGTCGGGTTGTACCTGTGAGGCGGTTCAACTCGCTGCTGGCGGCCGCCGCGGCCCTCGGCCGGGAACAGGCTACCGACATCCTGCTGGCTGAGCCGGTCGGCAGCTGTACCGGCCCGTTTCACGCTCT
>CBFIHA010000178.1:0-3580 GCA_965662195.1 uncultured Pirellulales bacterium | reverse complement strand
CGCCGGAAGGTGACCTGCTTCACCAAGGACAACATCATGAAGATCACCGATGGCCTGTTCCATCGGATCTTCGAAGAGATCGCCGGTGAGTACGGCGACATTGAAAACGAACACTGGATCGTCGACATCGGTGCCGCCAAGCTGGCCGACACGCCGGAAAACTTCGACGTGGTAGTGATGCCGAACCTCTACGGCGACATCCTCAGCGATGTGGCGGCCCAGATTGCCGGCTCGGTCGGCCTGGCCGGCTCGGCCAACATCGGGCCGGAGCAGGCGATGTTTGAGGCGATCCACGGCTCGGCCCCGCGGCGGGCCGGCCAGAATCTGGCCAATCCCTCCGGGCTGTTCCTCGGCTCCGTGATGATGCTGCTGCACATCGGCCAGAACGAGGTGGCCGAGCGGGCCCACAACGCCTGGCTGAAGACCATCGAGGACGGCATCCATACCTATGACATCTACAAAGAGGATGTCAGTAAAGAAAAGGTTGGCACCAAAGAGTTTGCCGAGGCGGTGGTGGCCCGGATGGGCCAGCAGCCCGAGACCCTGCCGGCGGTCTCGTACAGCCAGCAGAAGAGCGTGATCGAGACCAATCCGCCCTACACCCGGCCGCAGGTCGAGCGGAAGCTGGTGGGGGTCGATGTCTTCTGCGAACACGTCGGCACCACCGCCGAAGTGGCCAAGGGCATGCAGTCGTGCGACAACGACCGGCTCAAGCTGCGGATGATCTCCAGCCGCGGTATGTCGGTCTGGCCGGAGGGCTTTGCCCAGACGCTGCTCTGCGACCACTGGCGGTGCCGGTTCCTGGTCGACGATGCGGCTGACGGTCCGGCCCTGCCCCATGCCGAGATCGTCGCCCTGCTCGACCGAGTGAGCAAGTCGGGCCTCGAGTTCATCAAGACCGAGGGGCTCTACTACTTCGACGGCAAGCCCGCCTTCCAGATGGGCCAGGGGCAGAAGTAGCCGAGCGGCGGCAGCAGGGCGTTCCCGCGGGCAGATGACGTCGTGGCGTTGCCGATGCCTTGGTGCCCTTTCGGCTGCGTTTGATTGGCCGTGTGGATGTTTTTGCGACAGGCGACGGCATTAGACAGCTCCTAGGATTGGCGGTGTCAATCCTGAGGATCCGCCATGCTGAACACTCGCACCCCCGGCCGCCCGCCCCTCTCCCGCCGGACCATGCTCCAGGCCACGGGGACTGGCCTCGGCCTCCCCCTCCTCGACGCCATGCTGCCCCCCCTCGGTCGCCGGGGCAGCTACGTCAGCACCGAGGCAGCTACGTCAGCGCCGAGTGTGCTGTCACCCAAACGACTACTGGCGATCCATGTGCCGCTCGGCATGATGCCGCAGTTTTTCTTTCCCGAGACGCTTGCCGCCGGCGACTCAACCGAACCTGCGGCCCAGTCGAGCCCCTATCTCGATCTGCTGGCCGACCATCGCGGCCACTTCACGTCGTTCTCCGGCCTCTCCCATCCCGATGTCGACGGCAACCATCATGCCGCCCAGTGCTTTCTCACCGGCGCCCCGGGCCCGGGCCGGCCGAGCTTCCGCAACAGCCTCTCACTCGACCAGTTCGCAGCCGAAAAGATCGGGCTCGACACACGGTTTCCCTTCCTCGCGATCAGCGTTCGCAAAAGTGAGCACTATGCCGACACGCTCGCGGTGTCACGGGCCGGCGTCGACATCCCGGCGGAGTCGAGCCCCCGAAAGCTCTATCGCAAGCTCTTCGTCGCCGGCACGCCCGAAGAACAGGCGGCATCGCTCCGCCGCATCCGGGCCGGCGGCAGCGTACTCGACCTCGTGCTCGACAAGAAGGGGCGACTCGAGCGGGCCGTGAGCCCGGCTGACCGCAGCCGGCTCGATCAATACTTCACGAGCGTTCGCGACTTGGAGCAGCGGCTCGAGCGGTCGATCGAGTGGGAGCACCGGCCCAAGCCACAGGTCGACTATGCCGAGCCGCAAGACATCGCCGATGCCGCCCGCATCATCGAGAAGTCGCGGCTGATGTTCGACCTCATCCGGCTGGCGTTCGAGACCGATTCGACCCGTGTCGTCACGCTCTCCCTGAGCACGTTTTCGATCGTGGCGGCGGTGCCGGGCGTCAAAAATGAGACCCACGAACTCACCCACCACGGCAACGATGCCGGCAAGATTGCAGAATTAAAAAGGCTTGAAGAGGCTCAGCTGCAGACATTCGGCTCGTTGCTCACCGCGTTTCGTGGTTCCGGCGAACAGGGGCAGTCGCTCCTCGATCAGACAGCTGTGCTCTACGGCAGCTGCCTCGGCAACGCCAACTCGCACTCCAACCGCAACCTGCCGATCATCCTCGCCGGCGGCGGCTTCCGGCATCCCGGTCATCTCGCCTTCGACACCAACCGCAACGAGCCGCTGGCGAATCTCTTCGTATCGCTGTTGCAACAACTCGGCATCGAGGCCGACGCCTTCGCCTCGAGCACCGGCACCCTCCGAGGCCTCGATGCATGAGTGTCCAGTTCGCGAGTGCGACGCGCACCATCCTGCTTGTGGCGATGTTTACGGCCTTGGCGGAATCGGCGGTGGCATCGCCGCTGGATCAATTCTTCGCGCGGCACTGCGTGAGCTGTCATTCCGGCGCCGAGGCTGAAGCGAAGCTTGATCTTGAATCACTGCCGCGAGATTTTTCTGATCCCGCGACGCTCAAGGCCTTCACCCACATCCACGACCGGATCACAGCCGGTGAAATGCCGCCTGCCACCGAAGAACGCCCCGCCGAGGCAGAACGAGCCGCCGTCACTCACTGGCTCGGCCAAGAACTCGCCACGGCCGATGCCGCCCGAATCGCCCGCGATGGCCGTATTCGGATGCGGCGGATGACCCGGGCCGAATATCAAAATACGCTCCAAGACTTCCTCGCCCTCCCACGGCTGGAGATCGAAGCGATGTTGCCACCCGACGGCGAGGTGGCCGGCTTCAAAAAAGTGGCCGACGGACTCGAGCTCTCGCCGGTGCACCTCGCCGCCTACGCCGCCGCCGCGGAGGAAGCCCTCACCCGCGCCATCGCCACACGCAGCACCGCCCCGCCAGCCGTGACGCGGCGGATCTATCCGGCCGGGCTCTTCAAGTTTGGCGGCAACCTCCTCGAAGGAAATTTTGTCCTGCTCAAAGATGGGCAGCCTGACCCAGCGCTACCGATTCGTGGCGGGTACGATGAGTTTGAGTGGCATATCTCGGCTCCGGATGCCAACGCCGACCTCGAAGAACGCAGGCAGATCTTCAAAGATAACGACGTCGCAAAAAGCCAGTCGTCGGTGGGGCTGCTCGTCCCAAATATCGCCGGCTACGAGGCGGCCATGAACGTCGCTCCCGTCTATCCGGGCCACTACCGGATGCGGTTGTCGCTCTGGGGCTTCCACTGGAATCAGGGTGCGGTCGAGGCGGCCCCAGCGTCGCAGACGGCCGTCCTTCGCGCCCACGAGGAGGGCAAGCAGCAGGAAGGCGGTCGGCTGCTCGCCACCTTCACCGCTCCATCACTCGCGGCCCGCGAGCACGAAATCACCGCCTGGCTCGACGCCCACGAGTCGATCGTGTTCGACCCGGTCTCGATTCC
>CBFIHA010000177.1:0-3731 GCA_965662195.1 uncultured Pirellulales bacterium | reverse complement strand
GCCGGCGGCGGCTGAACGTGGTTGTCGGGCAGGGGCAGGAGCCGCAGGGGTGGACTGGGCGGCCGGCCGGGAGGCGACCGGGCTGTCGGGGCTCTCCGGTGGTGCCAGGCCCGTGGGCCTCGGCCCCCGCCGTACGCCGCGGCCCGGTAGCCGAGCCGGTGTGTCCGTCGGCGGTTGCCAGTGGGTGCGGCCGCGAAGCTTCCAGCGGAGCGAGGCATCGAGGTCTGTGATTGCCAGATAGACCGTCATCGCCGCCGGATCCTGCAGCATCCGTTCCAGCCGGTCGAAGTCGGACCGTGTCGGCTGCCCGTCGCAGATCGTGCAGATCGCGGTGAACAGGTCGGCGCCTGGGCCCGGGAGTGGCACGGCGATTCGTGACCGGGGAGGCAGCGTCATGTTGCCTCCTTCGCAGCGAGAGCCCGATCGATGCACCTGAGCAGGGCATGCCGCAGCCGCTGCAGCCGCATCGTGAGCGAGGCCGGCGAGACCCCGCTTGCGGCGGCCAACTCCTTCAGCGACCGCTGGCCCGCAAACCGCTCGCGGATCAGATCCTGCTGTTCGGGCCGCAGCTGCTGGAGGCAGGCGTCGAGCGTTCGGCGGCGGTCCTCGATCGACGCATCGAAGGCCTCACGGGCGAAGGCGATCTGCTCGAGTGCCGGACCGCTGAAGTGCTGCGTGCCAGTATCCCGAGCCTTTTTCTCCAGATGCTTGAGGGCATGATTGCGGGCGAAAGCGTAGGCCCAGGGAAGGAACGGCCGGGCGGGATCATACTGTTCCTGCTTCTCCCAGAGGGCCAGACAGATCTGCTGCTGGAGATCGTCAAGGTCGTCCTCGTGCGGCAGCAGCGTGACCAGAAAGGCGTGAATGCCACTCTGGTGGGCCAGCAGCGCGGCCACAAACCCCCGCTGCGACGCGGCCGGATCGGTTGACGGCTGATGGGGCTGCAGATGTTCCACGCTCGAGCCTCCTCCTCCGGGGCCCCCTGATGAGTGAAAGGGGCACCGTTGCCGCGAGAGAATGCGGAGAGGGCCCTCCAAAAGAAGGTTACGGCCCCAGCCAAAATCTAACGGGTATTTTTCCTGGCCCGGGTGAGCCGTGAAAAAAGCCCGGAGCCGAAGCGGCTGCAGTGCTACCGCTGCTGGATGTCGTAGCAGAGGATGGAGTCGCCCTCCCGCAGGTAGAGCCGGCCGTCGAGAATGACCGGGTGGGCCCAGCTGGGCCGGTCGCCACTGCCGGGAATCTGAAAGCTTGCGACCTCGACAAACTGGCCGGGATCGGCCTTCGCCAGCGTCATCGTGCCGTCCTGGTAGCGGATGTAGAGGTGCCCGTCGGCGGCAGCGATGGCCGCCGAGTTCTTGCCGCTACCCCGCTCCTTCCAGACCGTCTCGCCCGTCATGAGGTCGGCACAGATGATGATCGGCCGGTCATCAGCGCAGCCGTACAGATGGTCGCCCACCAGCACCACGCCACCGTGCTTGTTGGCCAGTTCCGGCTTGAGCCCGTAGACCTCCTCAATGCTGATACCGCCGCCCTGCGGCACCTGCCGCAGCAAGGCACCACCCCGCTTGTAGCCGGCGACGATGTAGACCAGGTCATCACGGACGATCGGGGTGGGGATGACCGCCGTGGTCTTGTCGATCGGATAGTTCCACAGCAGCCGGCCGGTCTTGGCATCGACACCGACGCCCCCGCCGGCGGTGGTCTGGACGTAAATCCGTCTGCCGCCCACCTCACTGATGACGATTGAGGCGTGGCCAGCCCCCCGGTCACCCGGCAGGGAGCAGGTCCAGAGCTGCCGGCCCGTTTTCTTGTCGAGGGCAACCATCGTGGCCTGCTCGCCACCCGGCGTGAAGACCAGCTGGTCGCCGTCGATCAGCACCGATTCGCTGTAGCCCCACGAGTCGCCTTTGGTGCCGCCATAGCTGGCTTTGAGGTCGATCGCCTTGCCGAGCCGGCCAGTTTCGGCCTCGCAGCCAACAAGTTTGCCATGCGGTGTGAGGACGTAGACGATGCCATCATCGACTGTGGGGGTGCTCCGGGAACTCTGCCAGGTTGGCTGGCCGCTGGTCCAGGGCTCACCCGTCTTGGTGATCCAGAGCCGCTGGCCGGAGGCCCGATCGAAACAGGAGAGATATTCATCGGCATCGGGGGCGGACGACAGGCCATCACCCAGCGTGAAGATCTTTTCACCGGCAATCGCGACGCTGGCATAGCCGCGGCCGGCACCGGTGGCCGTCCAGAGCAGCCGCGGACCGCCTGCGGGCCACTGCTCCAGCAGGTCGGAGTCAGGGGCAACGGCGGTGCGGTCAACGCCACGAAAGGTCGGCCAGTCGGCCGCGAAGATCGCCGGTGAAAGCATCAGGCAGACAGCAGCGATCAACCAGCTGCTCAAGCGACGGCTGCAGGGAGAGCAACGCATGGGAATGTCCTCTGGATGGTCAGGCCGGGCACCGACGCCCCCGGCACAGATAACAATAGTATGACAGATGGCGGATTCACCAGAACAGCCGCCGGCTGTGGTCAGACTTCTTCCAGGCTGCCGGTATCGACGTCATAGACAAACCCTCGCACGGTGACGGCATCGGGGCCGCTGGTGGGAATCCAGGGGTGATGCACGATGGCCGAAATCCCCCGCCGGACATCGGCGGCCAGCCGTTCGCGGCTGGATGCTGTCGGCTCGGCATCGACCGGCTCGGGAGCACCGCGAAAGGCATGAAAAGCCGCCGGGCTGGCGGCCGCGGCATGGCAGGGGGTGAAGGAGCGGCCGGTGGCCTGGGAGAGAGCCGCCGCGGCGTCGGGGTCACCCTCCAGCCCCGCTCGCAGCAGGTCGTCGGTAAAGCCAAGCATGCCGCAGCGGGTGTGATGGATGAGGATGATCTCGTTGGTGTTGAGCAGATGGTGGGAGATCACCAGACAGCGGATAACGTCTTCGGTGACGACGCCTCCAGCGTTGCGGATGATGTGGGCATCGCCGGTCTGCAGCCCGAGCAGATCCTCGACATCCATCCGGGCATCCATGCAGGCGACGACTGCGACACGGGCGGCGGGTTGAATCGGCTGCCGGCCGGGGTGGGTGGACGTGTGCAGTGCCTGACCGGAAGCGTACTGGCGACTGTTGGCGAGCACTCGATCGGTGGTGGAAGCAGACATGGAAAGACTCCGGGAGCTGAATGGACAGACCAGCCATGAGCCTACGAGATCGGCCCGCGACCGTCATCCGCGTGCTTACCAGAGCAGCCAAACAAGATTCGAGGTGATTACGGCATGACCGTAGAGATCCCGGCCGATCTGGCACCGTTCATACAGGAGGTGGACCCCAATCTTTGGACGGTCGGGGAAAGTGAGGGCGGAGCCTTTTGCAGACGTGTCGGCTCACGGCTGAGGCGGCAAGGACGCCGACGCCACGTGCGGCCGCGAAGGAGCGGCGGTGGTCGGACGGATGGCGAAGAACGGTGGCCGACATGACCGCACTACACCCCGTCGTGAGGGTTTGCCTACCGTCTCGGCGGCGGCTGGTGGTGAGCGTGAAGGTCGAGAAGTGGCTTCATGTCGAGGGCGTCGGCGGCACGAAGGCAGGCAATGTATTCCGGGCGAATCGGACTCTCGCCCCCAAGGTCCGCTGGCCATTCAACGATGGGGCAATCGTGGATCAGCAGCCAGATGTTCGAGAGCATCCGCGACCAGCGGCCGTTGCCATTGCGGAAGGGATGGATCTGCACCGCCCGGTGATG
>CBFIHA010000176.1:0-3788 GCA_965662195.1 uncultured Pirellulales bacterium | reverse complement strand
CGAAGCCCGAAGCGCAAGCTGAGGGAAACCGCGTTTTTGATCACCGAACCGCATTCCCTCGGCTCGCGCCTCGGGCCTTTAGGAATTGGCTTCCGCCCAGCGCGAGATCAAAACGTCCACTGCCGGCCTCACACCTTCCGCTCTTGCCGAGTGCTCCGCAGGTGAATCGTCTTGCGTTCCAGATTGTGGTGGGCCTCGATGAACCGCACGGTGCCGCTCTTGGCTCGCATCAGAACGGAATAGGTCTTGGCGATGCTGCCCCGCACCTCTACGCCCTCAAGCAATGGGCTGGTGCTGATGCCGGTGGCGGCAAAGACGATGTTCTCACCATGGGCCAGGTCGCGGCTCATGAACTCGGTGTCGAGCCGGTCGCCCCAGCCGGCCGCGATCAGTTCCTGCCGCTCCGCCTCATCCCGTGGCCAGAGCTTGGCCCGCATGCCGCCGCCGAGACACCGCAGCCCCGCCGCCGACAGCACGCCCTCGGGTGACCCGCCGATGCCGGCGTAGAGGTCGATGTTGCTCGTCCGCATCGCCGGGGCCAGAGCTGCGGCGATGTCGCCATCAAGGATCATCCGCAAGGTTGCCCCCTTGCGGCGGATTTCCTCGACCAACTCTTGATTCCGCGGCCGGTCGAGCACGCAGACCACCACGTCACGGACGTCCTTGCCCAAGATCTTCGCTGTCACGTCGATCACCTCAGCGATTGGGGCGTCGATGTGAATCGGCAGCGAGTTGTCGGCCAGCCAGGCCTTCCGCACCTCAAGCGGGTACGCCAGCTTCTTTAAATAGAAGGCGGGGATGTCGAGCAGGCAGGGGGGCTCGCCGTCGGGCCGCAGGGCCGCGGCAATGCAGGCCAGCGAGTTGGGCATGCCCTTGGCCGCGTTGGTGGTGCCGTCGACCGGGTCGAGGGCGATCTCGTAGCGGGGCGAGCCCTCGGCCCAGGTGCCGACCCGCTCGCCCTTGAACAGCCCCGGGGCCTCGTCCTTGATGCCCTCGCCGATCGTCACCTCGCCCCGCATGTCGACCAGATCGAACATGCCGCGAATGGCATCGCAGGCGGCAGCGTCGGCCTTTTCTTTTTCACCCCGCCCCAGCCACTGCAGTGTGTTGAGGGCGGCGGTCTCGGTGGCCCGGAGGAAGTCGAATTCGATCTGTCGTTCAAGGTCGGGGGCGGACATCTGCGGTTCCCTAGGGGATTGTGAATCTGAACGCTCTTGATGAAGCGGGTCCGGTCGCTGCCGCTCCTGGCTTGAAGCGGTGAAGCCCGGCCCAACCGTTGGAGCGGAGCCCGCGATCAGCCACCACGAACTGATCCTGCCAGTTGTACCGATCGCACGGCCCAGCCCAAGCGGCTCGTGAGAAAACCTGACGGTTTTAGCTGACTCTGCCGGCTGGCGAACCTAGACTGCTTGAGAGAGCTTTGCCGCCGGTGTCCCCAGGCCGGCAGCATGCTCACCGGCGAGCACCCACCTGCCCGCTTTCGCACACCCCTGAAGGCACACTCCCCATGCCCGAAGAATTCCGTATCGAAATTCCAAAGTTTGACCCCCGCTGGGGCCGGTCGCTGGTGTCGCTGGCGGTCATTGCCGTGGCCGGTTTGGCCCTGCTGTCCAGCGGCGTCTATTCCGTCGGCACCGAAAGCGTCGGCGTGATCCAGCGGTTTGGCCGCTATGTCGGCACGGTCGACCCCGGCCTGCGGTTCAAGCTGCCGCTGGGCATTGACCGGGTCACCATCCTGCCGGTCAAGCGGCAGCTGAAGATGGAGTTTGGCTTCGGTACCGGGGGATCGACCGATCGCTTTCAAATCTCGCAGGAGCAGGACCGCGAGGCCGACATGGTCACCGGTGACCTGAATGCCGCCCACGTTGAATGGGTCGTCCAGTACGAGATCAGCGACCCGGAGCAATATCTGTTCAACCTGCGTGAACCGGCCGCCACGCTCCGCGACCTTGCCGAGAGCGTCATGCGTGAGGTGGTTGGTGATCGCACGGTTGATGAGGTGCTGACGATCGGTCGGCAGGGAATCGAAAATGCCGCCATCGCCAACCTGACCGACCTTGTCTCCGGCCTGGAGATGGGACTGCGAGTCCAGCAGGTGCAACTGAAGAACGTCCATCCGCCGTCGGCCGTGCAGGCCTCGTTTGACGAGGTGAACCGGGCCCAGCAGGAACGCGAGGAGATGATCAACCAAGCCAATGGCGAATACAACAAAGTGGTGCCCCGGGCCCGCGGTGAGGCCGAACGACAGCTGCAAGAGGCCGAGGGCTATGCCGTCAAGCGGGTCAACGAGGCCAAGGGCGACGTGGCCCGATTCGAGGCGTTGCTCGAACAGTACGAGAAGGCCACCGAGGTGACCCGGCAACGGCTCTACCTTGAAACGATGAGTGAAATCCTGCCCAAGCTCGGCAGCAAGGTGATTTTGGACGCCGACGTGCAGCAGTTTCTGCCGTTGATGAACCTGCAACAATTCAAGCCGGAGGGCAAGAAGCGATGAGCCCCATGCCAATCAACCATCCCGTCCTCGTCTTTGCCCGTCGGGTCGGTGACGTGCTGCTTTCGCCAGCCGGCCTCGCCCTGGCCGTGCTCCTGGCGATCGTCGTCTTCGGCTGTGCCTACACAGTCGATCAGACCGAGCAGGTGGTCATCACCCAGTTCGGCCGGCCGGTGGGCGATCCCATCAACGCGGTCGGCTCCGAAAGCGGGGCCGGCCTGCACTTCAAAATCCCCGTGATGCAGACGGCGAACCGGTTCGACAAGCGGATTCTCGAGTGGGATGGCCAGCCCAGTGAGATGACCACCCGCGACAAGCTTTATGTGGTGGTCGATACCTTCGGCCGCTGGCGGATTGCCGACCCGCTGAAATATTTTCAGAGTCTGCGGGATGAACGCAGTGCCCTGTCGCGGCTGGACGACATCGTCGGGAGTGA
The DNA here is from genome assembly GCA_965662195.1 of uncultured Pirellulales bacterium. GTDB lineage: Bacteria > Planctomycetota > Planctomycetia > Pirellulales > UBA1268 > UBA1268. The sequence continues at coordinate 861 of CBFIHA010000176.1, read as the reverse complement.
GACCCGCAACGTGATTGCCCGGCACGACCTGATTGAGGTGGTGCGGTCCGACAAGGAGCGTGAGCCCGAGCAAGACGCCCTCCTGACCGAGTCGGGGGGCACGATCGGCAACCTGCCGCCGATCCGCATCGGTCGACACAAACTGGAAGACAAAATCTTGGCCGCCGCCTCACCCAAGGTCGGCATCTGGGGCATCGAACTGCTCGACGTGAAGATCAAGCGGCTCAACTACAAGCAGGGCGTGATCGAGAAGATCTACGACCGGATGAAGTCGGAGCGGCTCCAGATTGCCGAACGGTTTCGCTCCGAGGGGGCCGGCGAAGCGGCCAAGATCGATGGCAAGCGAGAACGTGAACTGCAGCAGATCGCCTCGGACGCTTACCGGCAGGTCGAGGAGATCCGCGGCAAGGCCGATGCAGAGGCGTCGGAAATCTATGCCAACGCCTACACCTCAAGCCCACTGGCGGCTGACTTTTATACGTTTGTGAAGACGCTCGACACCTACCGGGCGACCCTCGGCCGCGACAGCACGCTGGTGCTTTCGACTGACAGCGACCTGTTCGGGCTGCTGAAAGGCATCGGCGAACCGGAAAAATAGCTGCCAACTCAAGGCATGCAACCAGCAAAGTCCACCCATTTCATGTTTTTGTGAGGTTCCACGCTTATCAGCCTCCGGCTTGGGCGGGGGGCTCGGTGGGCATGGGCGCAGTGTGGCTGTGTCCGCTGAAAACGCTCCTGCAAACCCCGGTCGCACGATTTTATACTGCGCTGCACGGAACCAAATTCCGGGAAGTAGAGTCGGGGAGTGGCGCGGTGGTTTAGGCGGGGCCTATCTGTTTCCGGCTCTTTCGTCTGCCGGTG
>CBFIHA010000175.1:0-3822 GCA_965662195.1 uncultured Pirellulales bacterium | reverse complement strand
GGCTGGCCACGTTCTCAAAACCCTCAGCACCGCCGTAATCAAAACCTTGTTGGAAGGTCGACAGTTTAACTGTGTGCTCGCCGACAATCGCGCCTTTGGTGGAAGTGGTGAACTGCAGCGAGTAGTAACCCGAGGAGTCACTCCTTCCCGATGACGGACGTCCTTCTTGTACCGGCGTGAATTCAACCATTGCGTTGGCAACCGGCTGTCCATCGAGCGTGATGCGTCCCGATACCGTTCCCAGTGCAGGTCCGGTTTGACTTGAACCGCAACCAATAAAAACAAGCGAAAATGCTACGACAGCAGCACATCGAATTTTATTCGTCAAGATTTTCAATGTTTAACTGCCTTCCGAAAAAGTCGACTAAGGGCAGCGTTGATTTCAGCTCGCAAGTGATTTTGCTTGCCGCTGCCACAAACTACTGCTATCCGGTTCCAGCAGCCCGTCTTCAGAATGCCCCGACGACTTCGCCGTCGCGTCGGTTGCACAGTCGATCCCAGAGGTTGCCAACCCCGGCTGCTGTATCCTGGCCAATCGTTTCACTAAAAAATTTGACTGAACCGTCCGTCATGACAACACTCACACCGCCAGGGTGGCGGGATGTTACGCCTTTCGAACAATGTTCCTTGTGGCCGTACGGTGTGTGCCCTGATTTCCAGCCACCGTCATTGTTGATCCCAGAACGACCACTGAACAGGACATCTGCGTAGCCGATCCAATGGCTGTTTGTCTGAAAACGCCCGCTCACGTTGTAGGGGCTCACGCCAAGGCATGTGCCCAGGCTTGAGCCATTTCCAAACAGATATGTTCGTTCCGAAAGCAGCACGGTCGAACTGAGTCCATCAGTGAAATCCCGGAACCGAAGTCCATCGCCCTGCCCAAGAGCGCCAGTGAAAAGATCTTTGGACCCAGTTGTGTCAGCATTATCGGGGAAGGCCTCCGAGCCGCTGTTGCCAACGTAGTTCGTGCGTTTCGTTTGACCGCTCATCCAACCACCACCACCTTCGAACACCCCTGTTCTGTGGCCATCGAGTTTCCGATCATCGCTATCGGATGGGCATAGATGCCAAGGCACGCTGGCGTCCCTGAGTGCATCCCTGCCAGTGGCGCCGAGACTTGAGAAGCTTCCATTGGTGACGTCAATGGCATCGGCAAGAGCAAGTTCCTCAGCGAAAGCGAGGATGTAGGCCCCCCATGCCGGATTAATCCCATGGTGTTGATTAACGGTTGTGCTTTCAAGTTTCCAGCCTGGCGGAAGTTTACCGGTTGCATCTTTGTAATTATGAAATGCCAGCCCCTGCTGCTTAAGATTGTTGATGCAGGTGGAACGACGAGCCGCCTCACGGGCCTGCTGCACCGCCGGCAGCAGCAGTCCGACGAGGACGCCGATGATGGCGATCACGACGAGCAGTTCAATGAGGGTGAACGCGGTACGCTGAGGATGATGCGGGTAAGATCTCATGGTGAAAAACTCGCAAAACAAAAGGGAAAGGAACAGCAACACCATCGGCAGCAACCGTGTACTTTTATTACGGCCGCGATTGCCTGAGAACGAAGTCCGAGAAGCTCAGGTGTCGTCGGCAAAATCGTGCGGTGCCCACCTCAATTTCTCGATTATCGGCTGTTAGTCGTCCAGTGGATATCAGGTCTAAGCGCTACTCCTGATGGCGGGTTTATGCAGCAGGTCTGTAATCCACCGGACCGGTTCAATCGGGTCAGGTCGGGGTCCGGCAATCTCATTTTTTCCCCCGATGGATGTCATTCAATGGTGATATCAAAAACTGTTCCGCCGCCCGGGACGTTGCAGACGAGGGTTGACGTTCCGTCCCTGTACCCCTTTGGAATCTTGAGCTTGGCCAGCTTTCCAGGCTGTGCTGACTGCTCGCCCCAAAACCCCAGTGACACCGAGTACGTGCCGGGCTCGATTCCTTTCTTGCCGGAACGATGAATGAGTTGGTAACGGCCACCGATGCCGATGTTCGCGTAGATCGTCTCGACGTCAGTTCCACGAGCTTGAAAACTGACGCGCAGGCCCTCTGGGGCGGATTCACCGGAAAGGGTGACCGTGCCGGTTACTTCACCAACCCGAATGCCACAGCCCGCCACGCAGATAAACAACGTGAAAATCCATGTTGGGTGCTGACGTTGGAGGCAATTGGCCATGACAAGTTTCTACAGGGCAGGCCCGTAGGTGAGGTGTTTTAGGGGTTTTCAGTGCTCGTTTTTAACGCCGCGCAATTGGCAGCGGTTAGCGTTCCTCATCCATTCATTCTCAACACGAACCAGCTAAGTCGCAGCCCGAACCCGAAGCGTTCGGACCGGCTTCGCGGAGGCATTAGTTGCTGTCCAGCAACTATTCAGCGACTACTTCACCACCATTGCACGACAACAGGCTCAGCCAGGCTTGGGCATCGAGAGCCTCGAAACCAAAGAAGCGGGCTGAGCCGTCGATCATCAAGACGCCGCCCACTCCCGGATGTTCTGATCCTAAGCCGACGTTCGCCAAGACTGAGTGCCCTGATGCATCCACGCGGGCCATGTTGACGGCCCACTGGTTTGCGTTTGTTGTGCTCCACACGCCTCCGGAGAGCGTTGCGCCCGTCTGTCCCGCGACCGAACTGGCGATCGCGTGTGCATACCAAGACTGGCCGAGTGCACTTTCTAGTACAGCGACTGTGGTCGATGTCCCATCTGTAAAGTCTTTAAATCCTTTCGCCTTGAACCAGGCGAAAGCGCCCGTGTCATCGCACGATTGGAGTCCGGCGGTGGTGCTTAAGGCACCATTCGGAGTTCCCCAGTTGGCTCGGTAGGTGGTGAGCCCGCCGCCCCGGGAACCGCCAACCCCGTCTGTCTTGTCGAATTCCTTGCCGAGTCGCTCTGTGCTTCGACATGTATTTCCGTAGCTGCTGCCCGTGGTGGATCCAACAGCAGTACCGTTGATGACAAGCGCGCCTGTATAGCTCGGGCAGTACAATCCCGAGATTTTGGCTTTGTTTGAGATGTTGTCGGAGATCGAACTTGCCCATGTCCCGTACTGCAAGTGCCCCGGGCTAACGAAGTTGTTCGTGGCCGCTACCCACTCGTCATAAAGGGAGTTTTCCTCGAGGAATGGTAGGGTTTGTACAAGCCAGCTAACGTACGCCCCCCAATACGCATGCCGAGAAACAGCGTTGGAAGTCCAGCTAGTATCACCTCCATGAATAATACCAGATGAGGACTTCTTAAACGCTAAGTAAGGAAAATGATTATCGCCGCCGCTGGCGTTTGAGTCAGCATAATTATGGAGGGCGACCCCCAACTGCTTGAGATTGTTAAGGCAACTATTTCGCCGGGCCGCCTCGCGGGCTTGCTGAACCGCCGGCAGCAGCAGTCCGACGAGGACGCCGATGATGGCGATCACGACGAGGAGTTCAATGAGCGTAAAGCCAGTTCGTCGCATAGTTGACTTTGGCGTGGTCATCTTGGATCTCCTAAAAGCCGATAAAACGTCATCAAAAAGTTATTCGCCAGTTGCGTCCCCTGCGTCAGCCCTTTTTGAGATGGAAGCTAACAATTTGTTTTTACTGAAAATTGAATTGGGCTGCCATCCTGCATTCACTTGAGTGCAAGCAGGCAGTATTTCCGTGCTGGGAAAGAAAACTTCCTGTGCATCCATTTGGTTTGGGTGGCTTTACTTCTTCAGAGGGAAGGCAAAAGCGGCCAAGCCAGGTTCGTTGGAGATTACGCCAGCAATCAGCTCAGGAATCGTCAGGCAGCTCTGCGATCGTCACCTACCAGCCCCGGGCGGACGGCATGCTGCGAGCGGGCGATGACGGGTAGAG
>CBFIHA010000174.1:0-3878 GCA_965662195.1 uncultured Pirellulales bacterium | reverse complement strand
CATCCGCGGGCCAAAGTGAAGGCCGGCGAACTCGCAGAGTCGCTGGAGTTCGCCAGCCTTGTTCTGCAGCAGGTCTTCGTACCGCACCCGGCACCGGCGGTCCGGGGGCAGATCGGCCAGGCCGTCCGCAATCGCCTGATGGGCCGCAGCCCACTGGGCGGCGGCAATCGCGGCGAGCGGCTGGCCTGCAAGATTTCGCCAGCCCGGAATCAACAGCAGCGACCACGGCGGCCCGGGCCAGCCCGGTAGGTCGCGATAGGTCACAAACCGGCCCGACTGCCAGGCGTCGATGATGCTGCCCAGATTCGGCCGCGGCTCGCGGACCAGATGGATGAAGATCGCATCGGGAAAGGCCTCCCGCAAAAACGGAATCCGCAAAGCATTCTTCGGCGTCTTTTCCAAAAACCGCAGGGTCTGGGGCCTGCGGCCGCCAGCGGCATCGTGAAACTGGTGCAGAAACCCAAGCTTGAGTTGCCGCAGGACCTCGGGGTTGGCGTCAGCAGCTGAAAGAGCGTTTGATTCAAAGCCGTGGGCGGCAATGCCCAGTTCGGGGATCGACTCAAAGGTCTGGTGCGACTCATCGCCCGTGCTCCAGATCGCGGCATTGGCGCAGAGAGTCTCAAACAGCATCGTGCTGCCCGATCGCGGGGCGGCCACAAGAAAGATCGGCCGCTGAAACGGCATGACCGTCTGGGTTCCCGGCGGTGCGGCTGGCTGCGGCTGGCCGGACCCCAGCGTGAGGTCACCGGCCGCTGGCCGAGCCGCTGCCACAGCTGCTGGCGTCGGCTGGCTGATTGCTGCGGGCGTGGTGGCTGGCCGTAGTGGCTTCGCTTCCGGCTGGGACGAGGCCGCCGCCTTCCGGCTAAGCACGGCCGGGTTGACCGCCGAGGCCAGCCAGTTTTGCAGCAGGGCGGGGGCGGCACCACCATTAGAATCAAGGGCCACGCCCTCCAGCAGCGGCAGGCACCGAGCGAGCGTTCGCTGGATCAGCTGCCGGAGCGGCTCGACTGCCGCGGCCGTTTCACCATGTTCGGCCCAGACGCACCGCCAATCCTGTCCGTGGGCGGTGAGTGCTGCGGAAACGGAGGCAAAGACCTCGGGCCGACTGGAGGCGAGGCCGCCGAGTTCCTGCTGAAACTCCCGCAGCTTGTGATCCATCACGCTCGGCGGGTCGATGGCCCCGGCATTGTGCCGCTCAAACCGCAGCGGAGGCGTCGCGGCCGGCATGAAGGGCACAAACTCGGCAGCATCGCGAACAGCGGTGTCGGCCCCCGGCGTCCAGGCCCGGTCGAGCAGGCTCCAGAAGGCGGAGCTGCCGGTCGTGTCGATCACCAGGTGCACCCGGGCGTGCTGGCCCTCGTTGATGACGTTGTGAAACCGCCAGGTATCAAAAATCCAGGCCTCTCCCGGCTGCATGTGCACTTCGTCGTCACCGCAGAGAAACCGGACCGCCGGGTCGGTCACGATCGGCACATGGATTCGCACTCGGTGGTACCAGTTGTAATGCAGGTCATAGTGGGCACTCACCTGCTCGCCGCCAGCCAGCCGCATCAGCCGCGAGCGGCCGACGACCGTATCGAAACGATCCATCACCTGCTGGATGTAGGGGCACCGCTCGAGCATCGCGGTCGGCTTCATTTCGCCGACGAACTCGTCGTTCCGGCCGCCGTCGACCGACACCAGAATCAGGGCGTCGTTGCCGGCAAAGCCCTGCGGATGCGGGCTCCAGTCAGCCGGGGCAAACTGGTCGGTCTCAGCCCGCAGCCGCTCGGCGTCAAAGCGGAAGGGGAGTTTGAAGAAGGTGCCGGGAAGTTTCATGGGCGGATCGCAGGTGGGTATCGAACAGAGGTGTCCTCATTGTCGATGATCAGGCCCTGCAATCAATCCTCATCAACAAACCTTGAAGTCAATCTTCAGAAGTCAACTTTCAATGGTATAGCCCATTCGCTCAATAACCGGCTGCAGGATGGGAATGATTGGCTCCAGCTGCCGGCGGTAGTGGCGATAGCGGCCGACCGACCGGGTGTAGAGCTTTTCGGTCACCTGGGCATAGCTGGCGGTGCGGACGCCGCTGGCATGCTGATGGAACTCCAGGCAGCTGTCCTCCCATTCAAGCCCGGCGAAGTCGAGCAGCCGCCGGGTCTGCCCTTCCTGGTCGGCCACAATGTCTTCATAGCGGACTGCGCAATAGTTCAGATCAAGCTGCTTACGGTAGTGGTCAATCAGGTCGGCCACCCGCACATAGTGCTCGGCCACCGTGGCAAGATCGCAGGCCATTCCATAGCCATGGCTCATCTGGGTAAAAAAGCTCGACAGGACCGCGTCGAGTGGATGCCGCAGCAAATGGACAATCGGCGACTGCGGAAACAGCAGGCTGATCAGGCCGAGATGGGGCCCGTTGAAAGGCGTTTTGTCGGTAAAGAACCGCGGTCCCTGCCGCGGAATGCCGTGGGCCTGGGCCTCTTGCAGATAAAGGTCCCGCAGGATGTCATAGGCCCAGCGTCTGTCGCCCATCCAGGCTTCGATCAGGCATTCGGGATAGTTCAGCGGGCCGGCTAGAACATCCTGCGAAGCGGCGCAGACTCGATCGATCACGAACAGTTCGCCGCCGGAAACGACCTGGCTGTGGCTGGCCAGAATCTGTTCGGTCAGCGTGGTCCCCGAGCGGGGGAAGCCGATGACAAACAGCGGCTGCGACTCTTCGGGCCGCAGGGAGGCCCGCGGCAGCAGCTCGACTCGGTGCCGGGTGAAAAACCGCTTGAACCGCTCAAAGAATTTCTGGGCCTGCTCCCGCTGATACTGGCCTCCTTGCCGCTCCCGCAGATGCCGCTTGGCCGCGTCACAGGCTGCAAAGGCCTCGTCGTAGCGGCCGAGTTTGTCGAGCATCCGGGCCCGTCGCAGCCCGAAGACGGTGGCCTGGGCCAGATTTGATTCACCGGTGGCCCGCTGGGCGTCGAGCAGGGCGAGCGCTTCGGCATGCTGCTTGCGGCGGGCCAGCACGTCGGACTTCACCAGCACTGCCTCGATCATGCCGGGCTGAATCCGTTCGGCCTGAGCAATCAGTTCCTCGGCCCGGTCGCATTCCTGGTTGAGTTCAGCCGAGTTGGCCCAGGCCAGCAGAAAGCGGGCGTTGTTCGGTTCGTGGGCAGCCGCCTGCTGAAAGAAGGCGTCGGCTTCTGAATAGCGGCCCTGGCCAGACAGATTGATGCCCAGGCTGGCCAGCAGCACGCCGTCTGGCGGGGCTAATTCGGCCGCCAGCCGCAGGTGGGCCTCTGCCGCGGCGTTGCGGTGCGACTGCCCAAAAACCAGCCCCAGCAGCCGCTGGGCCTCGGGGCTTTCCGGCAACAGCCGAACAGCGTTTCGTGCCTGAACCTCGGCGTTTGGCAGGTCACCCCGCAGCCGCAGCAGTTCGCCGAGTTGGCAGGCGAGCAGACCGTTATTGGGTTCGGTGGCCAGCCGACGCCGCAGGTCGGCCTCGGCGGAAGAGATGGGCTGCGTCACGATCGCTTTCAGGTAGGGAGAAGCACTGCTTTTTTCCGAGCCAACTACAGTCAAAGTCTACTGCAAAAGAATGCGGCAACCGGCAATCCCGAGAACACTCGGCGCGAGCCGATGGAATGCGGTTCGGGAGCAGCAAACGCGGATTCCCTCAGCTTGCGCTTCGGGCTTCGAGGCAGGGGGGATGCTGCTGGTGGACGGGTGATGGCGCGTTGAGCGAAACCGAATGCCTCAAAGCCCGAGGGGCGAGCCGAGGGATTGCGGTTCGGGGTGCCACGGACGCGATTTCCCTCAGCTTGCGCTTTTTGATGTTGCGCGTCGGCCGTGCCGCTGTCAAAAAAGCGGGGTTGGGAAAAAGGCGGGGCTCCTCTACGACCAGA
>CBFIHA010000173.1:0-3886 GCA_965662195.1 uncultured Pirellulales bacterium | reverse complement strand
CAGTGACTATGTGCTGGAACACCAGATCGACGAGGGCCCGACCTATCAGGACTGGCAGGCGTCGCATGTCAGCCTGCCTGACACGACTCGCCGCGTGCGGATCTATCCTGTCACCACCCAGGCCTCAGCCGAAGACCGCGAGTTCCATCGCCGGGCCGCGGTCCGCGAGTTTCAGATTCTGGACAACCTCGACCACGACCGGATCCTGCGGGCCAAACAGTTCACCGAGCACGACCTCGGGCCGGCGATCATCTTCGAGCACGACCCCACCGCGATCCGCCTCGATCATTTTCTGGCACTCCGTGATCGCGACCTGACGCTCTCGGTTCGGCTCGATCTGATTCGGCAGCTGGCTGAAGTGATGAAGTTCGCCCACAACAAGCGGGTTGTCCATCGCAGCCTCTCCCCCCGCAGCGTGCTGGTGCTCGATGCCGACAGCGAACGCCCGCGGGTCAAGGTTTTGAATTGGCAGGTCGGTTATCGCGGCATTGCCGAAGCCGGTGGCACGCAGGGGATCACCGCCACCAGTCATGTCGGTCAGCTGGTGGACGACCCGACCACCGCCTACATGGCCCCCGACCTGCTGCTGACCCCGGCAGAATCACTCGGTGAGCATCTCGATGTCTTTGCGTTGGGGGCGGTCGCCTATCACATCCTCTCGGGCAGGCCGCCGGCCAGCGACGGGGCCGAACTGGCGCTGGCCATCCGCGACAGCCGCGGCCTCGAGCTGGCTGCCGTGGTCGACGGGGCCGGCAGCTCGCTCTGCGATCTCATCCGCTATGCCACCCACCCCGACGTCAGTGCCCGGTTTGAAACGGTCGGTGAATTCCTCGAACTTCTCGACCTGGCCGAAGAAGAGCTCACCAGCCCCGACTGCGACCTGGTGGAGGATGCCACTGCCGCCCAGGTGGGTGATCTTCTGCCCGGCGGGTTGCTGGTTGAACGCCGGCTCGGCCAGGGCTCCTCGGCCGTGGCCCTGCTGGTCTCCCGCGGCGGCGGTGACGACCGTGAAGACCTGATCCTCAAGGTCGCCTCCAGCCCCGAGCACAACGACCGGGTGCGGGCCGAGGCGGCGGTCTTGAAAAAGCTCAACGACGATCGCGACAGCCGCGTCGTCAGCCTGGTCGAACCGCTCGACATCGGCACGGCGGCCGCCTTTCTGATGCGGCCGATCTTTGTCGATCGCAGCCAGCGACGGATCGAAACTCTGGGAGCTCGGCTGCGGAAGGAGGGCCGGCTGCATGTCGATCTGCTGCAGCGGTTTGGCGAGGACTTGATCGGCGTGGCGGCCCACCTCGACCGGCTCGGCATCACCCACCGCGACATCAAGCCCGACAACATCGCTGTCGGCCTCTCCAGCCACGAAAGCCAGCTGCAGATCGTGCTGTTCGACTTTTCGCTGGTGTCGGTACCGCTGGAAAACATCCATGCCGGCACCACCGGCTATCTCGATCCCCTGCTGCGGCTGCGGCAGCCCACGCCGCGGTTCGACAACTATGCCGAACGGTACGCCGTCGCCATGACCCTGCATGAAATGGCCACCGGCACGCTGCCGAAGTGGGGCGACGGCCGCAGCGACCCCTCCCTGCTCGACGAGCTCGAAATCACCATCGACGCCGACCTGTTCGACGTCGGCCTCCGCGAACGCCTGACGGTCTTCTTCCGCCGGGCCTTCCGCCGCAGCCTTGCCGAGCGGTTCGACAACGCCGAGCAGATGCTCGAAGCCTGGCAGGCCTGCTTTCATGACCTCTCCATCGGCCCGGTCGTTGCCGAGCATGACGACGAGGCCGACCTGCACCAGCAGCTGGCAACCGCAACCCTCGACACCCCGGTGGCCGCCCTCGGCCTGGGCACCCGGGCCACCAACGCGCTCGACCGGGCCAACCTGATCACCGTCGCCGACCTGCTCGCCTTTAACCGCACCAAGTTCGACCGCATGGCCGGCGTAGGAGCCAAGACCCGCCGCGAGATCGTCGCGGCCGTCCGAATTTTGCGAGCGCGGCTGCGGCCCGACGGTCTGCCCGGCCAGCAGGCGGCGGCCACCACCCGGGTGCCCGACGACACCGTCGTCGAACCGGCCAACCCCGACAGCCTCTCGCTCGATGCCATCGCCGCCCGGCTCCAGGGCACCGGCAGCCGGCGGGGGCAGGCCGCCACGGCCGCCAAGGTGACGGCCGAGCTGCTGGGCACCGCCGCCACCAGCCCGGAAGAAGCCTGGCCGACCCAGGTGGCGATTGCCCAGTCGGTCGGCGTCACCCGGGGCCGGGTCGGGCAGCTGGTGGGCAAGTTGCTGGAAAAGGCCCGCAAAGACCCGGCGGTAACCTCGCTGCGGCAAGAGCTGGTCGGCTGTGTCGAGGCACAGGGGGGCGTGGCCACCGCCGCCGAACTGGCCGAACTGCTGCTGGCCTCACGCGGCTCTGAGCACGAGCCTGAGGCTGCCCTGCGGCTGGCCGCTGGGCTGGTCCGCGTGGCGGTCGATACCGAAGGCCAGCTGGCTGAGCCGCGGCTGCTCTCCCGCCGCGAGGGCCGCGGGGTGGTCATCGCCACCACGGCCGAACTGGCCGACTATGCCGTGCGGCTGGGGCGGGCGGCCGACCGGCTGGTGACTGGTCCGGCCGATGAGCCGCTGGCCTCGCCGGCCCGGGTGGTCGAGCGACTCCGCGACATCGCCACCGTGCCCGACGAGCCCCCGCTGTCTGACAACCGGCTGGTTCGGCTGGCCGCCGCCGCCTCACAGCAGGCTGCCGTCTCCAGCCGCATGGAACTCTACCCGCGCAACATGGATCCGCTGCGGGCGGTCAAGCTGTCGCTCGGTGCGGTCAGCGGGGTGCGAGAGCTGGCTGAAGACGACCTGCGGCAACGGATCAGCAGCCGCTACCCTGCCGCGGCCCCGCTGCCGCCCCGGCCCGACCTCGACGGCCTGCTCACCCAGGCGGGCCTGCAGTTCACCTACTCAGGCACCGCCGTCGGCGGCCGGGGTGGGTTCCAGCTGCCGCAGTTTGCCCAGCCGAGTGTCACCTCGGGCAGCACGCTCTTGTCGCGGTATGCCACGGCCGTGCCGCTGGGTCGCGACCAGGCCATCACCCCCGAGCTGGCCGATGCCCGGGCCCTCGAAACCCGGCTGGCCAACGCTCTGCGGGTCGGGTCGTTTTTGCAGCTGGTGGTTTCGCCCCGGGCCTACGAGCGGGCGGCCGACGAACTGACCGACCGCTTTGGGGTGATCCGCATCGACGTCGAACAGCTGGTTCTCGACACCCTACAGCACGAGGCGGCTGCCGCCGGCGTGGACTGGCGGCTGGTGGTTGCCACCGATGCCGACCGCGGCGGCCGCGACTGGCCCCGGCTGGAGCGGCTGGTCGATCGCTGCCGACCGGCGATTGCCGCCGGGCTGGCCACCCCCGGCCAGACTCCGCTGCTGGTCTACGCCGACATCCTCGTCCGCTACGGCCTGAAAAGCCTGTTGGCTGAGCTGCAAGCTGCCATCGGCACGGCCGCCGGCCCGGCAGGGGTCTGGCTGCTGGTGCCCGGCGGTGAACTGCCGCTGCTCGACGGCCAGCCCACCGGAATTCCCGGCCAGCAGGCGGTCATTCCCGAAGTCTGGGTTCGCAACGTCCACCGCACGCAGCCTGCCGCTGCCACCGAAAGCCCCGCATGATCGACCCCGCCGCCCTCCTCACCGATCTCTCCCGGCTCGTCAGCCAACTGGAAGCCGACCTGCTCGCCCGCAGCGAGGATGCCGCGGTGCCCGAAATCGCCGCCGCCCTCACCGCCGAATACGAGCGGGCCCGCGCGGCCAACCGCACCGCCGCCACCTTCAGCGAGTGGCGGGCCGACCGGATCACGCAGGCCGCCGTGGCCTGGGTGCTCTCCAGCGTGTTCGTGCGTT
>CBFIHA010000172.1:0-4044 GCA_965662195.1 uncultured Pirellulales bacterium | reverse complement strand
CGCGCCGACTCGCGGGCCGCCTGCACGGCGGGTAGCAGGAGCCCGATGAGCACGCCGATGATGGCGATCACCACCAACAGCTCCACGAGCGTAAAGCCACGGCGGTCGTTTTCAGATGGGCCGAGGGTGACGCGTCGATTCGGGAAAAGCATACGCATACGAAATTCCTCACTCTTGAACGGGTGCCTGAACGGGCGTAAAAACGAGCTTGCAGAAGAAGGTGTTGACGACGCTGATCTCGTCGCACAGGAGCACGAGCTTGTGGCGGCCCGCGGGCAGGTGCACCCGTCGTGTGCCGACCGACTTTTGCGGCTTCCGCCAGCCGTAGCCGCTATGCCACGTGGTCGGGATCGGCCAATCGGCGAGCGTCACGCCCGCCGATCCCGACGACGCGAGATTCAGCCGAATCCGCTCACTGGCGGCCGACTGCCCGACTCCCGGCGGGGCGCTGACATCGCAGCGGTTCATGAATAACTCGGCGTCGTATTCGCTGGCGGCGGCCACGTCGACTTCGTAGGTGATCCAGAGCGCACGACCTTCGCCCACACCCACCGCCTCGGGCATGTCGCCAAGTTCCGTTTTGCGATGCTCGAGGCGGACATCACTCGCCCCCGTGGTACTGCTGCTGAAGGCCACCCCGTCGCCTCCCTCGTCGTAGTGGCCGGCCCGCACCGTGCCGGGAATCGTCTGCGGGGTGCCCTGGTAGGGCGTGCCGGTGTATTCGCGACCCGTCACACGCTGAATCCGCATCGGGGCCGACTGGCCTACGAAGCCGGCGTTGTCGCGGGCCATGGCGATGACGGTGTTGACGGGGCCGGGAAAGAGGTTTGCCACGGTGAAGGAGGTCGTGACGCTCGACGAGGCTTCCCCCACGGCCTGTTCCGCCCGCAGCCGACCCATCGAAAACAGCATGATGTCGGTGATCGTGCGGTCCGCGGCCGACGCCGTCACGCGGAACGTCACCGGCTGCCCGTCCTGAAACGTCACCGGGCCGTCCGTCGTCAGCGTCACCTGCGGCAGGCCGCCGGGGCCGGCGTCCTCTTCGTACACGCGGACATAGTCCACGAGCAGCCGATCGGGCAGCATGGCGTCCTCCAGGCGGCCGAAAAAAGGCTTGTGTTCAGGACTCTTCGGCGTGCGGAAGCAGCCACCGATATTCAGCCGCTGCGGGACGCTCGTCACCGGCACGTCGTGGTAGGTCTGGCGATAGGTCTCACGGCCGTCCACGAAGAAGATGTGCTCCAGCGGCGTCCAGCGAAAGCCGACGACATGCCAGCCCGAGTAGTCATCGAGCACCGCAGACTTGGCGGCGGATGTGCGACCGAGCTGGGTGCTCGATAGCATCACGCCGGCCCCGACGCCCCTGGCGTTACCCTGGTCGTGAGGCAGTTGCTGCAGGCCGACGCTGCAGTGGTAGCCATGCGATATGTCGTTTCGCTGCTTCGGCTTGTAAAAGTCCTCGAGGATGTCGAACTCCTGGGAGGTCCGGAATGGGTCCGGCCCGCAGACCCACGGGTAGCCGGCCAGCCACACGCCTGTCCACCAGCCGGGCTCGCGGGAAAACTGCACCCGCGTCTCGAAATACCCGTAGGCCTGCTCGAACGTGCTGACCATCCCGCTTTCGTGTCGCACCGTGCCGTCCGGGTCGCGGGTGAGCTCCACGATACAGTGGCCCTGCCCGTCGAGCCGCAGGTTGTTGGGCTCGGGTGCCGTCGGAATGCCGGGCCAATTCCAAGGTCGTGCGGGGCGAATGATCCATTTGGTGGCGTCGATGGCCCCGCCATCGAACTCATCGCTCCACACGAGCTTCCACGCCCGGTCAGCCGGCGGCCCGACGGGCGGCGCAGCCGGCTCCGCGGCCGCGAGGACGGCCGCTGAAACGATCAACAGCGTGACGAAAAGCAGGGCTGGTCGAATGCTCATGAGATTTTATCCACCGGAGAATCAGCGTTGCGAGGTTTGTTCGGATGTTTTCCACGCTCGCACCTACCACCCTCCAACACGATACGGCCGAGAAGCTGAAAGGTCATTGGTCTTTGTGGGCCAATCCATGGCTCATTTGGGCCAGAAGCGAGACGAGTGCCTTGATCGATGCATCCCAGAATCGCCGCTCGAAACCAGCGGCGAACGCGGCGATATGGGGGCTGAAAAGCACGGTGTCGAACGCGAGCAGCGGATGGTCTCCCGCAGGGGGCTCCTGCTCGAGCACATCCAACGCGGCGCCTCCGACGGTGCCGTCCGTCAGGGCCACGAGCAGGGCGGCCTCGTCGATCACGCCGCCGCGAGACGTATTGACGAGGAGCGCCCCGGGCTTCAACGCCGCGAATGCGGCGGACCCGAGGAGGTGGCGGGTGGCGGGGGTCAGCGGGCAATGCACCGACACGAAGTCGGAACGCGCCAGCAGCTCGTCGAGCGACACCCCCTGCACGCCGAGTTGCCGCATCGCCGCCGGATCGACGTGCGGGTCAAACGCGAGCACCCGCATGCGGAATCCCGCCACCATCCGCGCGACCTCGCGGGCGATGAGCCCGAATCCGACCAGCCCGAGTGTGCGGCCCGTGGCCTGCCAGCGGGCCCACGCGGGGCTCGACTCCCATTCCCCGCGCCGCACGGCCCGATCGTGACTCGCAAGCTGCCGCACGAGCGCCAAGAGCATCGCGACGGCGTGCTCCGCGACGGCTTCCGCGATCGCTTCCGGTGTGTTCACCACCTGCCAGCCGAGCGCCCGAGCCTCGGCCACCGGCAAGTCGTCGAGGCCGCTGCCACTCCGCAGGAGGGCCCGACACTGTGGCAAAGCGGACAACGCATCGGCCGTGATGCAGGTGTTGGCACCGACCGTCCAGAGCACGTCGGCTGCGTTGGCATGGTCGAGCAGCTCCTCCCGCGTCGTGCAGCGCCGCGCCGCAAGCGCGATGCCCGCCTCGGCCAGCGCCAGCCCGACCCAGGCCGGCACGTCATCGGCGTGTTTCGTGACGAGGGCGACTGTGAACGACTGCATGGAAACCTCACGAGGGTGAAGGGGGCCCGGTGGCTACGAGCCGTAACGCGGCATGGCGGCCGGCTGCGGGCCGGCATCCGGGAGGAGGATCTGTCGGGCCTGGGCGACGATGCTGCCCGAGTCGGTCGTGACTGCGATCCAGTTCACGCCCCGCCGACGCCATCGCTCGAGGGGCCCGCCGGCGGTGCCCAGCATCTTTCCGGCGGCCTTCACCCGGTCGCAGACGTCGTCGAGCATGGCATTGAGGCGGGGGTCGTCGAGCTCGTTGAGGATGCCAAGCGAGCCCGACAAATCAACGGGCCCGATGCACACGTGATCGATGCCGGGCACCGCCAGGATGTCGTCGAGACAGGCCACGGCGTCGGTGTGCTCGATCTGCACGATAACCAACGGGTCGCGCTGCGACCGCTCCAGATACCCGGCGAACGGCTCGGCCCCGTAGCGGTTGCCGCGGCGGATTCCGCAGCCCCGGGTTCCCAGCGGCGGGTAGCGGCAGGCCGAGACGGCGGCGGCGGCCGCCGCGGCGGAGTTGACCATCGGAACGATCACGCCAGCCGGGGCCAGATCCAGCACCGGCTTGAGCACGCCGGGCTCGTTCCAAGGCACCCGCACGAACGCGGCGCAGCCGGAGGCCCGGGCGGCAATGACGTGCCCCTGCACGGTCTGCAGGGTGTGGGGCATGTGCTCCATGTCGATCCAGACAAAGTCGTAGCCCGCATCGCCAGCCAGCTCGCTCACGGCCGGATCCGCCAGCGTCACCACGAGGCCGATGCACGGATCGTCACCCCTGGCTTTCGCGAGAAACCGCTCGAGATGATTGACGTTCATGATTCCTCCTTCGCCTGCCAAAGTGTCGCCACGATGCGGCCGAGCAGGACGGCAGACACCAGAAACACCACCGTGAGCACGGCGGTCGCCAGCCAACGGCCGTAAAGCAGGGAGCCAATCGCGAACAGCCCCGCCCAGATCGCGACGCAGCCAAGCGACCAGCCCGCCAGCGCCAACGGCATGCTGTCGCCCGGATGGTCGGCGCCGCCCGGGGGCAG
>CBFIHA010000171.1:0-4064 GCA_965662195.1 uncultured Pirellulales bacterium | reverse complement strand
CCGCAGGCCGAGGTCGGGCTGGGGGGGATGGACACTCGGACCGCCCTTCTTGCTCGAGAGCAGTCCGGCGGCTGCCAGGGCCTGGTCGCGAATCACCTCCGCAGAGAGCCGCACCCGCGGGCCGCAGGCCAGCAGCCGGTTTTCAGGATCGTGGGCCAGCCGTTCAGCGGTCGGCTTTGATGACTGTCGATAGGTCGCGGTCGTGACGATCAGCCGCTGCACCGCCTTGAGATCCCAGCCACTGGCAATCAGTTCGCTGGCCAGCCAGTCGAGCATTTCGGGGTGGCTGGGCAGTTCACCCTGGCTGCCAAACTCTTCACTCGTCGAGACGATGCCGATGCCGAAGAGCCGTTCCCAGAGCCGGTTGACGATGACGCGGGCAGTCAGCGGGTTGGCCGGGCTCACCAGCCAGCGGGCCAGGGCCAGCCGATCGAGCGGCTGGTCATTAGCCAGTTCTGGCTCAGAAAATACTGCCGGCGTCATCTCTGGAACGACCGGTCCGAGATCCTGCCAGTTGCCCCGGTGCTGCAGCTTCGTCACCCGGCGCTTGTCCCCGGCAAGCTCGGCCATCACCGGCACGGTCACCGGCTTGACCGCCTCGATCTGCCGCCGCAGGCCGTCGACGTGCTTTCGTAGTGGCCGCAGTTCGGGCGGCTCACCGGCTGGCTGGGGCTGCTTCCGCGGCGTGGGCGTTTTCATCTGTGGCACCGCTGCCACGATTTCTGCCAGTTCCCGTTCCAGCGGCCGCCGCTTGGCATCGACCGGCTCCCAGGGCAAGGTCACCAGCGGCGACTCATCGCGGCGGTCGGCGTCGGCGGTGTTGTTGAAGATGGCGTAGAGGCCGAAGAACTCGCGCTGCGAAAGCGGGTCGTACTTGTGGTCATGACACTGGGCGCAGGCAATCGTGGTCCCCATCCAAGTGCTCAGTGTTGTGCTGACCCGATCGACGACTGCAACGGTGCGGAACTCTTCGTCGATCGTGCCCCCCTCGTTATTGGTGAGGGTATTGCGATGAAAGGCGGTCGCGATCTTGTCATCCAGGCTTGCCTCGGGCAGCAGGTCACCGGCCAGTTGCTTGATGGTGAACTCGTCAAAGGGCATGTTGGCATCGAAGGCCCGCACGACCCAGTCGCGATAGGCCCAGATGGTGCGGGGCGGATCATCGGCATAGCCGGCGCTGTCGGCGTAGCGGGCCAGGTCGAGCCAGCCCCGGGCCATGTGCTCGCCATAGCCGGGGTGGTTAAGCAGGCGATCGACCAGCCGCTCGACCGCATCGGGGCTGGTGTCGGTAGTGAACGCATCGACTGCCTCCGGCCTGATCGGCAGGCCGGTCAGGTCGAGGGCCAGCCGGCGGGCGAGGGTTGCCCGATCGGCCTCAGGGCTCGGCGCGAGTCCCTCTGCTTCCAACCGGGCGAGGATGAAGTTGTCGATCGGGTTCTGCGGCCAATCGGTCTGGCTGACTGCCGGGACCGCTGGCCGACTGATCGGCACGTAGGCCCAGTGCGGTTCATAGGTGGCGCCCGCTTCGATCCACCGCCGGAGCAAATCGACCTCTGCTGCCGACAGCGGCTCGCCCGCCTCGGGCGGCGGCATCACGATGTCAGGGTCGGTCGCGGTGATGCGGGCGATCAGTTCGCTTGCCTCTGCGTCACCCGGCACAAGGGCGGCATAGCCACCGAGGTCCTCAGACGCCCCGGCAAACGTATCGAGCCGCAGGCCATGCTCACCGCCGCCGTGCCGGTCCTCAGGGTCGGGCCCGTGGCAGCGGATGCAGCGGTTGGAGAGCAGGCCCTTGATGTCGCGGGTGAACGAAGGAACTTCGGCCGCCAACGGTGCTGCCGCTGTCAGCGCGGTGCAGACGGATACCGCAACCAAACTCAGATTTCTGACCGCGGCATGACACCGCCGGCTCGCAAAGCTGTGCACCATTGGATTGCTCCGTTGGAAAACACCCGCTTCGCCGCCAGGCAACAATTCCAGCCCAGCGCGGACCCGAAAGGGTCGATCGGCGGATCGTCCACTCAACTATAGCTCCAATTCGGCTGGATTACGACCTTTCCTCAACGATTACCACGTCGTAGGTCGAAAATTGATCGATTCTTATCGATAGAGCTCTACTGAGATGACGACTGTCACAATCTCACCGAAATTTCAGGTGGTCATCCCCCGCCCGCTGCGAGACCGCCTGCACCTGCGGCCGGGGCAACGGCTCCAAACCCTTGAATATGCAGGCCGCCGGGAGCTGAATCTGAAGCGGAAACTCACCAACCTGCACGGGTTTGTCAGCGGTATCGATACCGGTCGAACCGGCGAGGGAGACCGGCACGGGGTTCCGGTTATTCCTTTTGCAGCTTCCGTCAGGTCAGGATATCGGTGAGCACGTTTGCCCCTTCGACGCCGGTGAGCTTGGCGTCGAGGCCCTGGAACTTCACGCTGAAGCCGGCATGGTCGATGCCCAGACAGTGGAGCATGGTGGCATGCATGTCATGCACCGTGCAGACCTTGTCGATGGCGGCATAGCCGAGGTCGTCAGTCGCTCCGTGGACCAGCCCGCCCTTGATGCCGCCGCCGGCCATCCAGACCGTCATTGCCTTGTTGTGATGGTCGCGGCCGGTGCCCTGCGACATCGGTGTGCGGCCAAACTCACCAGCCCAGACCAGCAGCGTCTCATCGAGCATGCCCCGGTCCTTCAGATCGGTGATCAGTGCCATGCAGGCCCGATCGATCTCCTCGGCCTTGTACTGCACGCCTTCCTTGACGCCACCGTGATGGTCCCAGTCTTTGTGATACATCTGGATGAACCGCACGCCCCGCTCGGCCAGCCGCCGGGCCAGCAGGCAGTTGGAGGCGAACGATCCGTCCCCCGGCTGGCAGCCGTAGAGGGCAAGCGTTTGGGCCGACTCACCCTTGGTATCCATCAGGTCGGGCACGCTGGCCTGCATGGCAAAGGCCATCTCGTACTGGGCGATGCGGGTGGCAATCTCCGGGTCGGCGGCGAGGGCGTCATGCTGGGCATTGAGGGCATTGATGGCGTCGATGTCGAGACCCTGCCGATCACGGCTGACCCCGGCGGGGTTGCCCAGATAGAGCACGGCGTCGCCCTTACTGCGAAGCTGCACCCCCTGGTACTTGCTCGGCAGAAAGCCGCTCGACCACTGCCGGGCGGCGATCGGCTGGTTTTGACCACCGCGGCCCAGGGAGGTCAGCACCACAAAGCCGGGCAGGTCGGCCGACTCGCTGCCAAGACCATAGGTGACCCAGGCCCCCATGCTCGGCCGGCCGGCAATCTGGCTGCCGGTGTTCATGAACATGTGGGCCGGGTCGTGGTTGATGGCGTCGGTCGTCATGGACCGGATCAGGCAGATGTCACCCAGCACCGAGCCGATCTGGGGAAACAGGCTGCAGATCTCGGTGCCGTTTGGCCCCATCTTTTCAAACGGGTGCTGCGGGGCGAAGCAGATCAGCGGCCGGCCCTGCAGCTGGGCCAGCTGCTGGCCCTTGGTCAGGCTTTCGGGCATCGGCTGGCCGTCAAGTTCGGCCAGCTTCGGCTTGGGGTCAAAGGTTTCCAGCTGCGAGGGCCCGCCGGCCATCGTCATCCAGATCACCCGCTTGGCCTGCTGCGGTAGCGGTGGCTTGTCGAAGACGCCGGTCAAGGCGGCGGCCCGGGCCGGGCCGGCAGCAGCCAGCGAGGTGACCGCCACGCCGCCGAGGCCCTGGGCGGACCGGCCCAGGAAGGCACGGCGGGCCAGCTGGTTGTGCTGGCCCCAGTTGAGTGGTGAGTGGTGTGATGTCATGCAGTTATTCCTTATTGCTCCGGTTCTTTTCCGCTGTTCATTTGGAAGAGCGTGCGTTGAGTCTGCTTCTATTTAATTCAAGGCTGACCCGTAGCGGCATATCTCGTGTTGTGAAATTTCTGAAGGTCAATGGAAATCCCAGCCGCACGTCTTCATGTCGCGTGTTCACGTTTTTCACCAAACCCCCATTCTTCAAAGCCCGAAGCGCAAGCTGAGGGAAACCGCGTGTCTGATCCACAAACCGCATTCCCTCGGCTCGCGCCTCGGGCT
>CBFIHA010000170.1:0-4153 GCA_965662195.1 uncultured Pirellulales bacterium | reverse complement strand
ACGGCATCTTTTTCATGTTCGGTCTTGTGCTCTATGCAGCCGTGCCGGCCGTTGGCCGCGCGGGAAATATCCCGCTCTTCTGCGGCGTGTTCTGTCTGATCCTGACGATGTACGGCGGCGGATTCGCGGCCGTTCCGTCCTACCTCGCCGATCTCTTCGGCACCGGTTTCGTCGGGGCCATCCACGGCCGACTGCTGACGGCCTGGAGCGTGGCGGGCATTCTGGGGCCCGTGCTCGTCAACTATGCCAACGAGCAGCAGATTCGGGCCGGTGTGCCGCGGGCCGCGGCCTACGATCAGACGATGGTTCTGCTCGCCGGCCTGCTCGCCGTGGGCTTCGTCTGCAACTGCTTCATCAGGCCGATCGTGACGATGGGGTATCAGCCGTCAGACGCAGCGAGCGGCGCAGTCGGCAGCGTGGCAGCCGCTGCGAAGCCGATTCCCCTCGCGGAGTGGCATGCGGGGGCCACGCCGCCGTGGGCAGCCAGCCGTGCGCGGCTCGCAGCCCTCTGGCTGTTTGTGGCCATCCCGATGGTATGGGGGCTGTGGGCGACGCTCCAGCAGGCGGCCAAGCTGTTTGGGTGAGCGTTGGTTGGATGAGAGGCACGGCATCGTTGGCGGGTGTGCCAGTGACTGTGGTACGGTGGATTCGATTCTCCCTGCCAGATGTCCAAACGAGGACATCTCAGGAAACGTCGCTGATTTCCTGAAAGGACTCGTCATGATCGCGTCGAATCGCTGGTTTTTGTTGGCCATGGTGGTGGCGTCGGTGGCATTCGTGGCACCGACGCAGTGGGCGGCGGCAGAGGAGGCCCCGGCCATGGGGCAGCCTTCGAATCAGATCGGCCTGGTGCACGACCACGACCCGGTCGCCTACGCCGGATACGTCCTCTATTTCGTGGAAGGCAAACTCGTGGGGCACGACAGGCTCACGCAGACCTGGTCGATCGTCCCACGCGAAGAAGCAGAATTCGAGCACGCCTTCAAGATCGAGACCCATGCGATCCATTCCGATGCCGAGGAAGGAAAGCCGAGTTTCGTGGGGCGAGACAAGTTCAAGAAGGACTTCGAAGATTCCGTGCGGTACGAACTCTTTCATCAGGATGAAGACCGGGGCCTCGTGCTGGACGCGATTCAGGGGCCTGACGGAAAGCCTCAGGAAATCGACCACGAAACCGAACACTACATCTTCCCGGGGAGCCTGAAGATCGGCACCAAATGGCTTTCTGAGCCAGTGACGAGTTCACTGCCGGGTACCTGCGAACTCGAGGTGATCGGGTCGGAGATCTACAACGGGACCAACTGCTGGGTGATCAGTTCGAAACGCGACCAGGAGAAAAACCCGCTGGTGCCGAACTCCGAGACGGTCAGCAAGACGACCAGGTTTCTCCTTGATCCCCTCACGCTGAGCGTGCTGCGGATCGACTCAGTCACCGAGGGAGTCGGGCCTCTCGGCCGGGCTTTCAAGTTTGTGTATCACATGGAGGTGGCGGAATAGGACGCCGCTCGAGAAACATTAGGATCACCCGCCACCGCCTGCACGTCCACGCTCCGGGAGCCTGCCGCTTCTTCTCGGGAGTTGCCGGGCAGCCGACAGGCGTCTTGCTTGCGGCCACTTTGGTGGGCTTGCTCTGTGGGCTTTCCTACAGTGCGAAGGCCCTCGGCGCTGAGGCAGCGGAGAATGATCCGGCCGCACGTGTTTCACGGAGTCGAACCGGACGGGTTGTGCCTCCGATTCGGCTCCGTGACACGGCGGGCAAAGAGTGGTCGCTGTCTGCGGCTGAAGGCGGCCGGGCAACGGTTGTGGCCTTTCTCAACTTCAACTGCCCGGTCTCGAATCAATGTGTGCCGGTGCTCAACGACCTCGCGGACCGCTTTGGCGCGGAGGGTGTGACATTCGTCGCGGTGGTCTGCGACGCGGCGGATGCTGTCGAGGTCGATCGGCTCACCGCTGAGTCGAAGATCGCCTGCCGGGTGTTTTTCGATCCCGATAAAGCTGCTGCGGCCCACTTTCGGGCGACGACCACGCCGCAGGTGTTTGTGCTCGATCGCAACCGGGTGCTGCGATACTCGGGGCTTGTCAACAACCTGTACACGAGCCGACTCGTGCGGCAGCCGAAGGCTGACGCCACCTATCTCGCCGATGCGATCGCCGCCGTCGTGGCCGGCCAAGCCGTCGCCATCAAGGAGACCACCCCGATCGGCTGCCCGTTGGAGCCCGCTGGCCGGGTGATTGTCGAGCATGGCACGGTTGAGTTTCATCGCGACATCGAGCCGCTCCTCCAGCAGCATTGCCAGCGGTGTCACCATCCGGGAGATGTGGCGCCATTCTCGCTCATGACGTTTGACCATGCGCTGCAGTGGGCGGCCGACATCAAGACCTACACAGCTGATCGGCTCATGCCTCCCTGGTCGGTGACGGGGGGGATTCCTCTCAAGAACGACTTGGCACTGCAACCTGAGGAAATCGAACGCATCGGCCGTTGGGTGGACGAAGGCTGCCCGCGAGGAAATCCGGCCGACGCGCCGCCGCCGCTCGTGTTCGACGACCCGGACGAATGGCAGGGCTCTCGTCCGCCGGATCTCGTGTTCACGCTGCCGGAGGCCATTCATCTCGCCGCGCAGGGCGACGATCACAACCGCACCATCGTCTTTCACTTGGGCAACGAGCAGGAACTCTACCTCGAGAAGGCCGAGTTCATCCCGGGCAACCGGCGGGCGGTCCATCACGCCATGGCCTTCTACGATGGCACAGGCTTGCTGATGGATGCACAAAAACGGCTGGGAACGCCGCGGCCGCGGGGCACCGGCGACGAGGACTACGGGCCGGGATACGAGTCGGGGATGGGGCTGGGGTTCATCCCCGACCCGACGCAAATCACACGGAACCAAGACAACCCCGGCGGCAATTTCCTGGGATGGGTGCCCGGAGTGGGTGTTCTCGAATACCCCAAAGATGCCAGGCGGGTGATTCCGCCGCAGTCCGATATCTGCGTCCAAATCCACTATGCTCGAACAGGGCGTCCGGAGATCGATGATGCCTCCCGACTCGGCCTCTGGCTCGACAAGACGCCCCCCAAGCTCTATTCCAGCGGCGGCATCATCGACACCGATTTCAAGCTGATCCCGAAGGGTGACGCCCATTTCAAAACCACCGGGTCTCGCGAGGTGCCGACCGACTGCCTGCTGTGGCTGATGTCTCCCCACATGCACCGGCTGGGCAAGGAGTTTCGCGTCTGGCACCAGCCGGCGGGCTCGTCTGAGAGGACCCTGCTGCTCGAAGTTACGGACTACGACTTCAACTGGCAGAACCGCTACTTGCCGAAGGAGCCGTATCCCATGAAGAAGGGCTCCACGTTGCATGTGGAGGCAATCTTCGACAACTCGGCAGCCAATCCGCGGCGTCCACCCGGCCCAGTGAAAACGGTTTTCCTCGGTGATCGCACCGATGACGAGATGGCCTTTGTCGTCGTCGGCACCATGTCGGTGGAGAACGGTTTCGGCAAAGTCGAATGGCTCAAGTATCTCGACAAGATGATCCAGGCCAGGGCCTTCAGGCTTGGCTACGAGGCGATGGGCAAGGACTAGGGAATGCACGGAGACGAGCGAAATCATCTGGAGCCTCGAGATGACGCCCGCCGCTTCATGGACTTTCTCCATCTTGGCGAAGCCATCGACCTGCGGCGTCTCGCCTCAGTGCTCCGGCCTTTCGTGGATGCCGATTTCGAGTTTCAGCAGGATCAGTTTGTCGAGTGCATGGTGGCCACCTGGGGCGGCCATGAAGTCGTCGTGTCGCACCCACGTGACGAACCGAATACTGACTATGCGGAGGCTGGCGAACTCACAGAGAACAATGCTGTAGCCGCGATCACGCTGACTGTGAAGCAGTCCGGGGAGCAGATCGGTGAGAGTGCCGCGCGCCAGCGTGAGCTTACTTCGTCAATCGCTATGGCCGTGGCGACGACGTTCGACACGGAGGTGCTGCACAGCAAGACGTGGGACGTGGAGCGGGCAAGGACAATCGTCTGGAACCGACGGTATCGACACGAGGCTGCGGTTGTTGAGCCGGAGCCGCCGGTCGTCTTCAAGAGCGGCTGGAATCGCATCGCTTTGTTCACCACCATCGAGTCGCTCCGTCCAAAGCACGATGGGCC
>CBFIHA010000169.1:0-4237 GCA_965662195.1 uncultured Pirellulales bacterium | reverse complement strand
TCGACATGATGAGCGCCCCAGTCCGTCAGTTTGCCGCCAGAGTACTCATACCACCAGCGAAACTCGTAGTGGCAGTTGGTATTCGGACGGGGCCGTCGCTCGTTGCCGCTCTTGTCCTTCGTGGCCGGCCCCTGGAAAAAGCGGTAGTCCACCGCCGGCACAGGGCCGAGCCAGCGGTCCCAGTTGAGCGTTTCGGGCACCTCGGCAACAGGCAGCGGACCGCAGGTGGGTGCCCCGCCAATCGCGGCAGTGACCTTCTTGATTTTCCCTACCCGGCCGTCCGCCACCATGGCGATCGCCTTGACGAAGAGGTTGAACTGGCTTCGCTGTTGGGTGCCAACCTGAATAATCCGGCCGGTCTCCTGCTGCACCTTGCGAATCAGCTTGCCCTCATCGATCGTCAATGTCAGCGGCTTCTCGCAGTAGACGTCCTTGCCGGCCAGCATCGCCTCGACCAGCGGCTTCGTGTGCCAGTGATCGGGCGTGGCGACGTGCAGAACATCGATGTCCTTCCGGTCGAGAATGGCCCGATAGTCCTCGTAGACCTGGGCCTTGCCGCCAGCCAGTTGGCTGTTGGATGAGTCGGCACGGCCGCGATCGACGTCGGCAATCGCCATGACATCAATCCACTTGGCAGCCGACCTGAGGTTGCCGACCCCCATGCCGCCTGCACCGATCAAGCCGATGGCAACGCGATCGTTCTTGGCCGCAGTTTCATCAGCGAGGGAACGCGACTGCCCAACGAAATAGGGCACGGCTGCCGCAGCAGCAAGAGACGTGGAGTGAAGAAACTGACGGCGAGATGTTGACATCAAAAACCTCTGGTCTTCCTGAACAACCGAACGACAAACCGCATTGTCACTGAAACGGTTTGATACGAAACATGACACCGCCATGCAAGAACAAACCATACACACGACCGAGGAATGTCCCCTCACCAAAAATCTTAGCGGACCGGCGAATCGATCGCTTGATAGACCTTGGCCAGCTTTTCTTTGATCTCCGGCAGGGCCGCTTCAGCGGCTTCCCGGCCGCGGTCAATCAGTTCACGGCCGGCGGCAAAATCGTCAAACGTGTGGGCCGAGGTGTCGGGGGTGATCACGTAGTCGCTGCCAGAGCGATGAATGCCAGAGAGACTTCGCAGCGAAACATCGTTGACCCGCAGGAGCGTCCGCAGATAGCCCGGCGCGGTCAGCCGGCCCGGATACCTTGGGTCGCGGCAGAAGTCGCTGGAGAGTTTGGTCGTCACGTCAACGGCCAGCACAACGTTCGCGCCCTGCCGCCGCAGGCAGTGCGAGGGCACGTTGGCCAGCACACCGCCGTCCACCAAGGCCTCATCCCCACGCAAAATCGGCTTGCCGAAAATTGGATGGTTGATGCTCTCCATCACGCCCGAGACGACGTCACCCGTCCGCCGGATCCGCTCCTGGCCGGTCACCAGATCGACCGTCACCAACGAAGCCGGCAGCAGTAGTTCTTCAAACTGAACATTCTGCAGGTGCTCACGGAACTTCGGCTCAATCCAGCCCATCCGGAACTGCGTCAGCAGGAACAGTTCGCGGTTTTTGGGCAGCGGCCGCAGCCAGCCCGGCGGCGTCATCTCCTTGAGCATGAGTTCAAGCAGCATCTCCGGCGACTTGCCCATCGCGTAGCCGGCCGACATGATCGCCCCGGCACTCGTGCCGGCGACGCTATCGAAGAAGATGCCCTCGCGGCCCAGCACCTCGATCACGCCGAGATGGGCCATGCCTTTTGCCCCGCCCCCCCCAAGGGCAAGGCCGAACACCAGCCCATCGACACAGTGAATGCAGCGGGCCACGTCATGGTCTCGGAACTGCGGCCCGTCGGACCCACGGGTCCACTGTACCCGCATATCGGCAGTCGGTAACGGCAGGTCGTGGGCCTGCCGTCGGGGCAGCCGCTCGGCCCGCTCGTGTGTCCAGACCACCTGGGAATGGCCGGCGAAACGCTCATGATTCCGCACAAGCGAACCGAGCCGACTCTCCGGCACCGACTCATCGCGGTTGTCGAACAGCCAGAGGAGATGCTCACACTGACTGAGCAGGCCCGGATCAGCCGTGGCGACATCACAGTCGATCAGCACCCGGCTGCCCTGCGTCACCGCGTCGGCAATCTGGTCGCGGAGACGCTCGGTGTCCTGATCGGCCTGCAGTTCTCCGAGCACCTGTTCCGCCGGCCAGGCCTGCGGCCGGTGGGTGACCACCTTGATGCGGGCCCCGCGGCGTTCAAACCGCTCCACCATTTGCGGCGCCAGGGCCGCGTGCTCCTCCCGCGACTGCACCACACCAAACACCGACCGAATCACCTGCTGCCGTCTGCCGAGCAGTTCCCCCCGCAGCCAGCGGCCGAGGGTCCGGCTAAGATTGACCGCAAACTGCGGCACCCGCTCGACCGCTTCGGCAAACTGCTCGTGGCTGAGCACCAACAGTTCGGTATCGACCACGGCCGCGACGGTGGCGTTGCGGGGCGAGCCGATCAGCATCGACAGTTCGCCGAAGTGGGCCCCGCGATCGAGCACATTGAGCAGGGTCTGCTCACCGTCATCTTCTTCCAGCAGCACCCGCACCCGCCCCCGGGTGATCACATACATCGTGCCCCCGGGGTCACCCTGCCTGACCAACACCTCGCCGCCGGAAACCTCCAGCGGCTTAGCGGTCGCCAGAATTCCGCCAATTTCGGCATCCGATAGCCCCTCAAATGCGGGCGATCCCTTGCAAAAGCTGTAATCAGGGAGGGAACTGTCGGGCATGGGTGCTGCCTCGTGAATTTGGAAAGCGGTGTCAGCCGCCTTTGTTGTCGCCGCCGAACCGATCAATCGTCAACCGCGACTCGCCGCCGCGCGGCTGCTCTGCGGAAAACCAAGGTTGACCTGCGTCGCCCCTTCTCGGTATGGGCGATTTTGAACTGCGGTCTGCTGAGGCTGCGGCAACCGGCTGCCAAGGTAGGCTTGGCACTTTCAACAGCCTTTCGCATCGGGCTGCCACATCGAAAGAACGACATGAAAACACGTCGCT
Source organism: uncultured Pirellulales bacterium (assembly GCA_965662195.1). Classification (GTDB taxonomy): domain Bacteria; phylum Planctomycetota; class Planctomycetia; order Pirellulales; family UBA1268; genus UBA1268. The sequence goes on along the minus strand of CBFIHA010000169.1, from coordinate 1,202 downwards.
CCCAATCGCATTCAACGAAGCCACTGCTGCAGGCAAAACGTGCCGTGACCACCGGAATCCGCAAGGTGGCCGACAGCCCCTGGGCCAAATTCACCACCGGCATCGTGCTGCTGACCAGCGGGCTCGACGAGGCGATCGACACCCTGTTCGCTGATCTGTCTGCCCTTGAACTTGGCGCCCATCACGGAGTCATTTTGCTGGGCTTCGTCAACGTGCTCTCATCGCTCCCCGATATGCTCGACGGCTTGGTCGGCACGTTCCTGGTTGATGAGCACGAGGAAGACACCGCCGCGGCACCTTTGTCCAGCGTGCCCCAGGCTTCGCCACCATCCGCCGCTACAACCGAACGCGCCCGCCGGGCTGCCTGACCGCGGCGGGTTTCCCGGGCTGCGATCAACTGACGCCGGGGTTTGCAAAGAAGGTTGTCTTGGTTGTCTGTCCACTGCTCGTAGACGTCGGGCTCGTCCCACCGTAAGCGGCAAAGGTTGTCGCCGGCAGGCTGGCCGCCGCAGCCGGCGTTGCTGCGACACTTGGTGCCGATGCTAGCCAAACCTTCAGCAGTGCCAACTGGGCCTGCGAGAGCCTGCGGAGCTCCAGCAGGTCGTCGGCGTCGAGTTTGCCGGCAAAGCCCTGTTCACGGTCGTCGTCCCGGCCGTCGTGTTCATACCAGCCGTAGGGTGTAGTCGGCGGTGGTGTGATCGACTCAATTTCGCCGACGATCACAATCGAGCCATCAAGCCCGGTGGCCACGTCGGCCACTGAGTCTTCTCCAAGGCCTCCGACCGTCCGGGCCCAGTCAACAGTGCCGCTGAAACTGCCGACCATGTACCCGTTGCCGAGGCTGTCGAAGGTGACGTCGCCGGCAGTCACTGCAACCCCGACGCCGTCCCCCGAAAGCACTGCCCGCGGCTCGAGCTGTTCGGCCAGATGCAGCGTGGACCGGCGGTGCTCACATCGGAGACGCTCTCTACGCCCCGTCAGCCGTGTTGCTGCGCGCGGCTGCTGCCAGATGGTTATTGACCTTTGAAAGGTGCGTTCTACCCAGTTTCCATGCAAGCCCGAAGCGCACGTTTTGATGGTGCGCGTGCACGGCGATCAGCAAAAAAGTCCGTCAAAAAGTACCTGCTTCAAAGCCCGAAGCGCAAGCTGAGGGAAATCGCGTGTGTGATCCCCGAACCGCATTCCCTCGGCTCGCGCCTCGG
>CBFIHA010000168.1:0-4251 GCA_965662195.1 uncultured Pirellulales bacterium | reverse complement strand
TTGCGCGTTCACGGCGATCAGCAAAAAAGTCCGTCAAAAAGTACATGCTTTGAAGCCCGAAGCGCAAGCTGAGGGAATCCGCGTCTGTTGCACCAAGAACCCCATTCCCTCGGCTCGCGCCTCGGGCTTCCTAGATTTCGGTTTCACTCAGCGCAACATCAAAAACCGCAAGCTGAGGGAAATCGCGTTTGGGTCCCCGAACCGCATTCCCTCGGCTCGCGCCTCGGGCTTCCCAGAATTCGGTTCCGCGCGGTGCCACCGCTGGAGTCTTCCGGTGGAAGTGTGAGGTGGCCGACGGGGACAGGTGAGAGTCGTCTGACACCTATTTGATTTTTTTGCATCTTCGTGCCGAACGGGACTGACCGGTCTGCCGTACGCCAGGTCAGTCGCTGGCAGCAGCACGTTGGCATCAATCGCCAGCATGCCTGCGTCCGCCGCCACCGGCTTGGCCCGCCTATCGGCGTTCGTCTGGCAGTTGAACCTGGACGCCGCGTCATCGTTGAAAACTCGCACCCTCTGCCCGCAGCGTTGGCAGGGGCTGCTTTCGTTGTGCGCAATGGATGGGGACGGCCGTGAGGGTTTCAACTGCTGACACGCCGAGGCTGTGAATAACACCCCCTGGTGCCCTCAGGCTGTGCGAGCAATTACGGCACCAGCGGCACAGGAGTTGCCCTGCTTTCTGTTCATCGAACAAAACAGCGTTCGGCACTCAGGCGGCACGCGAGGCATTGCCATGACGGTCAAAGAAAAGAAGAAAAAAATTTCCAAGGAGCCGCGGCCGAGTGGCACCGGTGACGTGCGGGCCGAGAAGCACACGATTGCTGAGAAGGCGTACGAGAAAGAATTGGCCCGGCTGCAGGTTGAACTGGTCAAGCTTCAGGAGTGGGTGAAGCACGAGGGCCTGAAGGTGGTGGTGATCTTCGAGGGCCGCGACGCGGCTGGCAAGGGTGGCGTCATCAAGCGGATCACCGAAAGCCTCAATCCCCGGATCTGTCGGGTGGTGGCCCTCGGCCGGCCGACGGAACGCGAGAAGACCAGCTGGTATTTTCAGCGGTATGTGCCCCACCTGCCCGCGGCCGGTGAAATCGTGTTGTTCGATCGCAGTTGGTACAACCGCGCCGGTGTCGAACGGGTAATGGGGTTTTGCAGCGACGGCGAATACAACGAGTTCCTGCGGAGCTGCCCGGAGTTTGAGCGGATGCTGGTGCGGTCGGGCATCATCCTGATCAAGTATTGGTTCTCGGTGAGTGACGAAGAGCAGGAACGTCGCTTCCAAAAACGCATGCAGGACCCGACCCGCAGTTGGAAGCTCAGCCCGATGGACGTCGAATCACGCTCCCGCTGGATCGAATATTCGAAAGCCAAGGACAACATGTTCGCCCACACCGACATCAAGCAGGCCCCCTGGTATGTCGTGAAGGCGGACGTCAAAAAGTGTGCCCGGCTCAACTGCATCACCCACCTACTGAGCATGATTCCCTACAAGGACCTGACCCCCACGCCGCCCAATCTGCCCAAGCGGCCCGATGCCGGTACCTACGTGCGGCCACCGCTGGAAGATCAGACCTTTGTTCCGGAACGCTGGTAACAGCTGCCGGCAGAGAGCCCCGAGACCGACACCATGCATAAGTATGTGATTATGGGGGTGCAGGGCTGCGGCAAAGGCACCCAGGCCCGGATGCTGGAGGAGGCGTTCGACCTCGTCCACATCAGTGTCGGGGATATCTTTCGCTGGAACATTCAGCACCACACCAAGCTCGGCGCGCAGGTCAAGCGAATCGTCGCCGCCGGCAACCTGGTGGGCGACGACATTGTGGAAGGCGTGGTTCGCCGCCGGCTGGATGAGCATGACTGGAACTACGGGTTCATCCTCGACGGCTTTCCCCGTAGTGTTTCCCAGGCCGGTTTTTTTCTCGAAAGCTATGACATCGATGCGGTGATTCACATCGACGTCCCGGATGAAGTCGTTCGCAAGCGGGTACTCTCCCGGCGGCTCTGCCAGCAGTGTGGGCTCGACTACAACCTGATCTCCCACCGGCCGGCCGTCGAAAACGTCTGTGATGTCTGCCGAGGTGAATTGGCAGTGAGGTCCGACGACACTGCCGAGGCCCTGGCCGATCGGCTCGCCGACTACCACTCCAAGACCAAGCCGGTGCTCGATCTGTTCCGGCGGAAGGAACTGGTGCTCGATATCGACGGCACCGCCACGGCAGATGCCATCCAGACGGCCATCCGGGACCGGCTCGTCCCTACACAAACAGCGTGAAGATCCAGTAAAGACCACTGGAGAGCAGCATTGCCACCGGCAGGGTGAGGATCCAGGCCAGAGCGATCTCGCGGACAGTCCCAGGCTGAATGCCGGACTTGTTGGCCCACATGGTGCCGGCCACGCCCGAGGAGAGGACGTGCGTGGTGCTCACTGGCAGGCCCAGTCCGTCGGCCAGGCCGATCGTCGTGGCCGCCACCAGTTCGGCCGCGCCCCCTTGGGCATAGGTCAGGTGCGTCTTGCCGATCTTTTCACCCACCGTCACCACAATCCGCTTCCAGCCGACGGTCGTGCCGAGTCCCAGGCAGAGGGCAACACCCATGACCACCCACTCGGGGACATACTCAACCGGCTCACCCAGCTTACCGGAGAGACTCATCAGGATCTTTCGCCGGTCCTCAGCCAGTGAGTCACCGAAATAGTGCACCAGCGTCCGCACCGAGGCTCCAAGTTCGACCAGGTGGGTCCGCACCTCCCAGCGTTTCTCCTTGTCGATGTCGTTGAAGCTCTCGATGCCATCGAGTGACGCCACCACGTTCTGGGCCAGCGGCAGCGGATCGAGCGTCGCCAGCACGGCATCAGCCGAGGGATAGGGATCGACCACCTGATCGACGACGCTGCGGGGCTTGACGAAGTCGAAGGTCGAATAGGGCTCGATCGTCGCCCCCACCGCTTCGTTCCGCGACAGCTCACGGCTCATCAGCCGCTCCACCCGGGTGGTGGCCAGGTGCTCTTCCTTCAGGGCGGTCATCACTTCGACAATCTGCGGGTCGGATAGCTCCTGCTCCAGCGAGCGGGCCGCTTCGACCATTGCCCTGATGTCCTCGCCGCTGGTGTTCATGTTCAGGGCAAAGGTCGCCGGCACGATGCCGATGAGCACCAGCATGATCAGCCCCATCCCCTTCTGGCCGTCGTTTGAGCCGTGGGCGAAGCTGACGCCGGTGCAGGTGCCGATGAGCAGGGCTCTGATCCAGGTGGGTGGTGGGGCATCCCCTTCCGGTGGCTCATAGAGTGCTTTCGACTTGATCAGCTTTTTGCTCAGCAGCAGCAGCCCGGCCGCCAGGCCGAAGCCGATCAGCGGTGAGAACAGCAGGGCCATCATCACCTCGGAGACCTTGTGCCAGTTCAGTCCCTTGAAGACCGAGCCGTGCTCCAGCCAGGCATTCATCATGCCAACGCCCATGATCGAGCCGATCAGCGAGTGCGAACTGGAGGCCGGCAGGCCGCGGTACCAGGTGGCAAAGTTCCAGATGATCGCCGCCAGCAGCAACGCCAGCACCATCGCCAGGCCGCGGCCCTTGTTGATGTTGACCAGCAGATCGACCGGCAGCAGGTGGACAATGCTGAAGGCGACCCCGATGCCGCCGGCATGGACGCCGATGAAGTTCCAGAGGCCCGACCAGATCACCGCCGGGGTTGGCTTGAGGCTTTTGGTGTAGATCACCGTGGCGACGGCGTTGGCGGTATCATGGAATCCATTGATGCACTCAAAGCCGAAGGCGATGATCAGGGCCCCGATCAGCAGTACGACCTGACCGGCACTGAGGGTGCTGAAGGCGTCGAAGAGTTCCATCGGATCGCGTTCCTGCGGAGATGTTTGGCGGAAGGCTTGATGCCGCCGCCGCTGCAAGCGAATTTGCGTGAGTCCCCCGAAGGTACGGCCGCAGTGACCGCCCCTCAAGCACTGAGCAGGCTCTCGAACCAAGAACTCACAATTGCCCGTCGGGCTCGAAACGAACCGTCCCGGGGGAATGGTCGTAAATCATGAGGATTCTGCACGCGAAGGGAACAAGCCATGGCCAGAGGTGATCGGATACGGGCCGAACGCCGGGTCGTCGGCCCGCAGGTCGTCTACCAGCACCACGGCATCGATCTCGGGGACGGCACCGTGGCCCATGCCCGCCCGTTTCACTTCGCGCGGCTCTTCCACGGGGGCGGTGTCGTTCGCACCAGTCGGGTGGAGTTTGCCGGTGGCAGCGAGATCG
>CBFIHA010000167.1:0-4348 GCA_965662195.1 uncultured Pirellulales bacterium | reverse complement strand
CCGGGCTGGTCACGCTCGATGGCAAACCGATTGCGGGGGCCGACCTCGAGTTCTTCCCCATCAACGGGGTCGGCCGGGTAAGTTTCACTGAGACCGATGCGTCGGGACGCTATCGCGTCACCGTTGCCCCCACGCCGCTCTCGGTGACGATCATTGCGATTGAGGTGGTGGGAAAAATCCCTGACCCGGCCTTTCCCGGCAGCATGATCGATGACGCCCGAGACGTGTTTCCCCAACAGTATGCGTCACACGAAACCACCCCCCTCACCGCCGATCCAGTCGCGGGCCAGACCACGACACTCGACTTCGCGGTCACATCAGCATCCGAGTGAAACTGGTCGGCGGCCTCGCTGCGTTCGGCTTGCCGCGGGTGGGCAGCCCCACAGGCCGGCCAAGGGACCGCTGCGGTGATCCACGGACAACGGCTGCGGGCGACGTGGGCAATGCCCCGGCCCGTTCACTATAGTGGTGGCGCGGGCAGGCCCATAGCTTCCTGCCCGTTCAGGTTGGGCGACCCGCAGCCCCTCGCGTGCCGTCTACATTCACCCCAGAGGTCTTGTATGCCAACGTCCATCAGCCGCCGTCAGTTCACCGCCACTGCCACTGCCGGTGCCGTCGGCTTTTTTGCCGCCCCGCTGCGGGCGAGCGAAGCGACCAGTTCGCCCAACGAACGGCCCGTCTTTGCCACCATCGGCCTGCGGAACCAGGGCTGGGCGATCACCGACAAGACCTTCAAGTTTGCCGACTTCGCTGCCCTGGCTGATGTCGATGCCAATGTTCTAGGGGCCAATATCGAGAAGGCTGCCGGCAAGCAGCGGGTGAAGCCCGACGGTTACAAGGACTATCGCAAGATTCTCGACCGGAAAGACATCGACGCGGTCATGATTGCCACCCCCGACCACTGGCACACCAAAATTGCCGTCGAAGCGATGCGGGCCGGCAAAGATGTCTACTGCGAAAAGCCGCTCACCCTCACCATTGCCGAGGGCAAACTGATCGAACAGACGGTCAACAATACGGGCCGTGTGTTCCAGGTCGGCACCATGCAGCGGTCGGAGTCGGGCCAGCGGTTTCTGACGGCGATTGCCCTGATTCGGGCAGGCCGGATTGGCACGGTCACGAAGGTCACCTGCGGCATCAATGGCATGTCGGGGTCACCGGTCATCCCAGAGGCAACGGTGCCGGCCGAACTCGATTGGGACTTCTGGCTCGGCCCGGCTGCGAAGGTGTCCTACCGCGCGCTGCCGGAAATCCGGAAGGGCTACGGCGGAGGTGTGCCGCTCTACAGCAACTGCCACTATGCCTTCCGCAACTGGCACGAATATTCCGGCGGCAAGCTGACCGACTGGGGCGCCCATCATGTCGACATCGCCTGCTGGGCCCTCGGGGCGGACACGACCGGCCCCTCACTCGTCAAGCCACTGGCATACGAACTGCCGGTGGAGTACCAGGACGGGCAGCCGGTCGTCCACGATCGCTACAACGCGGCCACCTCGTTCCGGATTGCCGTCTCCATGCCGAACGATGTCGAGATGATCATCACCAGCGAGGGCGACAACGGCATTCTGTTTGAGGGCACCGAGGGCCGATTCTTCGTCAACCGTGGCAAGCTCGCCGGCAAGCCGGTGGAAGACCTCACGACCAATCCGCTTCCCGAGACCGCGATCGAGGAGATCTATGGTGGCCCGGTCAGCGAGAACCACTCCGCCAACTTCATCGCGGCGATGCGGTCCCGCAAGCAGCCAGTTTCGGACGTCTGGTCACACAACCGGATGCTCGAAATCTGCCACCTCTCAAACATCGCCATGCGACTGGGCCGGGAGCTCCGCTGGAACCCGGACACGCGGCAGATCATCGGCGACGAGCAGGCCAACAGCTTTCTGGCCCGCGAGTCCCGCAAGGGTTATGAAATCGAGGGCTAGGTTCCAGATCGTCAGCAGTCGCGATCGGCACCAGTCTGCTATTCTGCCGGCCTCGATGTTGGTTCGTCTGTCCGTCTGAAAGCCCCGCCTTATGCCCCGCGTTAAACCGTTTCGTGCCGTCCGTCCCCCCGTGGCCAAAGCCGCCACGGTCGCCAGTGTCCCCTACGACGTGATCGATCGCGACGAGGCGGTGGCCCTCGCTGCCGGCAACCCCGAGTCGTTCCTGCACGTGGTGCGACCCGACATCGACCTGCCGCCGGAAACCGATCCCTACGCGGACGAGATCTACGCCCGGGCCGCGGAGAGTTTCCAGCAGTTCCTGGCTAGCGGCACGCTCGCCCAGGACGCGGCCGACAGCATCTTCCTCTACCGGCAGCTCATGAACGGCCGCAGCCAGGTTGGCATCGTCTGCTGCTGCCATGTCGATGACTATGAAAACAACCTCATCCTTAAGCACGAGTTCACCCGGCCCGCGAAGGAGGACGACCGCACCCGGCATGTGATGGCGCTGGGGGCCCACACCGGTCCGGTCTTTTTGACCTACCGCGACGATGCCACGGTCAACGAGTTGGCGGCCGCGGCGACGGCCGCCCCCCCGCTGTATGACTTCACCGCCGAAGACGGCGTTCAGCACACCGTCTGGCAGGTCAGCGACGCCGCCCCTTATTGCGAAGCCCTCACCGCCGTTCCCGCCTTCTATATTGCCGACGGCCACCATCGGGCCGCCAGCGCCTGGCGGGCGGGCAAAGCCCGGCGTGAGGCAAACCAGGGGCATACCGGCGAGGAGGAATACAACTGGTTCCTCACGGTGCTGTTTCCCGCCGAACAGCTCACCATCCTGCCCTACAACCGCATCATCGCCGACCTAAACGGCAAGACGGCTGAGCAGATCCTGGCCGAACTGGGGCAGGTCGGGCAGCTGGAGCCAACCACCGATCCGGTGCCGCCGGCGGCCGGCTCGTTCTGCATCTTTCTCGACGGCCAGTGGTATCGCCTGACCGTGCCAGCGGCATCGATCGATCAGGCCGATCCGATTCAGAGCCTTGATGTGGCGCTGCTCGAGCAGCGGGTGATCCGGCCGATCTTCGGCATTGAGAACGTGCGGACCGATCCACGAATCGACTTCGTCGGCGGCATCCGCGGCACTGACGAACTCGAGCGGCGGGTGCAGTCGGGGAAGTGGGCGATTGCCGTGTCGATGCACCCGACCTCGATCGCGCAGCTGATGGCCGTCTCGGACGCCGGCGAAGTGATGCCGCCGAAGAGCACCTGGTTTGAACCCAAGCTCCGCAGCGGCCTGCTGGTTCACCTGTTGGAGTAGTTTCACGCGGAAAAAGCCATCCTGGCCTTTTTCCGCTGGGGGGCGATTCCGAAAACGCCAAGGGTTTTCCGAATCGCTCGTCGCCGCATCCGGCGGCGAAGACATCACGGAAGGTCTGTCTGAAATGCAACCGGGCTTCGGCCAACCGAACCCCAAACACTGAGCCCTGCAAACCGGACAGCACTTGACGCCTGCAGTGCATGCATGCATAATGCAGGCACATCATGAGTCAAATTACGGTCCGAAATATTCCCGCGGCGATTGAAGCCAAACTGCGGTCGTTGGCTGCACGATCCGGCCTGAGCCTGAATCAGACCGTGATTCACTTGCTTGAAACGGCGACGGGTGAAAGGACGAAGGCCCGGCAGCGAGATCTTTCTCCAATTACCGCCAAGTGGGACGACCACGATGTTGATGCCTTCGAACGTGCCACGGCTGCATTCGAGTCGGTGGAGGAAGAGGTGTGGCGGTGATCCGCCTCTGTCTCGACACCTCAGCGTATAGCCGGCTGATGCGCGGGCAGCCGAAGCTCCAGGAACGGCTGGAGTTGGTCGATGAAATACTCTTGCCGGCCACGATGCTGGGTGAGATTTACACGGGATTCCAAGGTGGAAGCCGGCAGGAAGAGAACCTCGCCTTGCTCGCGGCCTTCCGCAGCCAGCCAGGTGTTGTCGTCATCGACACCACGGACAACATCGCGCAGCGTTACGCGGTGATCGTGGCCACACTCAAGCGGCAGGGCACGCCCATTCCCACCAACGACATCTGGATCGCAGCGGCCGCGCTCGAGAATGGCGGCCGAGTGGTGGCATACGACAGCCATTTCGCAGCGGTGCCCGGCTTGATCGTGGAGGCTCCCTAGCTGTCGTCGGCAAATGTTCTCGGTGTGCTTTCGGCCGAGCGGGGACGGCGACTTCCGCTTGGGTCGAGGCCGGGAGGACGCAGCCATCGAGCCAAAAGAGCAGCCGACCATTGGTTCAACCTTTTGATGTTGCGCGTTTGCATCAATCACCAGAAAAACCCCCATCCTTCAAAGTAGAGTCGGGGAGTGGCGCGGTGGTTTAGGCGGGGCCTATCTGTTTCCGGCTCTTTCGTCTGCCGGTGC
>CBFIHA010000166.1:0-4383 GCA_965662195.1 uncultured Pirellulales bacterium | reverse complement strand
AACTCTCCGGCCATCATCCAGCCGGGCACCACCACCATCGCATCGCTGCTCAAGGATGCTGGCTACACGACTGCCGTGATCGGCAAGTGGCACCTGGGCCTCGGTGAAAAGAAGGGCCCCGACTGGAAAGGTGGGCCTGACTGGAATGGTGTTTTGAAACCGGGCCCACTCGAAATCGGCTTTGACCGCTGCTTTCTGCTGCCGACCACCAATGACCGCGTGCCGCAGGTCTTTGTCGAAAACCACCGGGTGAAAAACCTCGAGCCAGCCGATCCGCTCTGGGTTGGCACCAAAAAACCATCGCCCGATCATCCCACCGGTCTGAGCCACCGAGACACACTCAAGATGGACTGGTCGCACGGTCATAACCAGACCATCCACAACGGCATCAGCCGAATCGGCTTCTACACCGGCGGCCATGCCGCCCGCTTCCGCGATGAAGACCTGGCCGACACCTGGGTGACCCAGAGCAAGGCCTTCATCAGCGAGCAGAAGAATGCGGGCAAGCCGTTCTTCCTCTTCTTCGCTGCCCACGAATGCCATGTGCCGAGGATCGCCCATGAACGGTTCCAGGGCACATCAAAGCTTGGCCCCCGGGGTGACGCCATTCTTGAACTTGACTGGTGCGTCGGGGAACTGACTAAGACCCTCGCCGCCGAGGGGCTGACCGACAGCACACTGGTTGTCTTCTGTAGCGACAACGGACCGGTCCTTGACGACGGCTACCAAGATGATGCGATTGAGAAAAACGGCAGCCATCGGGCGGCCGGCCCCTACTCAGGTGGCAAGTACAGTGTCTACGAGGGCGGCACCCGCACCCCGTTCATCACCAGTTGGCCGGGCACGATTGCCCCTGGCGTGTCTGAGGAAATGGTCTGCACCATCGACCTGGCAACCAGTCTGGCCACCCTGGTCGGCCAGCCAATTCCGGCCGATGCCTGCCTCGACAGCCTCGATATCAGCGCGGCGTTGCTGGGCAAGCCCAACGCCCACGGCCGGGAGTATCTGATTGAGCAGGACAACGGCAACAGCGGCAACTTTGGGTTTCGAGTCGGCACCTGGAAGCTGCTGCGGCACGACAAAAAACAGGCCCGTAACCTTGTGGTCGAGCAGCAACTGACCAACACCCCGGTGCCGCACTACCAGCTGTTTGATCTGGCCACCGACCCCGGTGAGCAGAACGACCTGACAGCCGACCGCCCAGAGCTGGCCAGTCAGCTCGCGAATCGGCTCACTGAGCTGATCGCTGCCGGTCGCAGCCGCCCGACTCACGTGCGGCCTGGCGATCCTGCAGATTGATCTGCTCCCCTATCTCTCGCTTTCCTCAGGGCGTCTGCCCTCCTGGGCCAGGTCCGATCAGCACGGCATGGCTGCTGCTGAATCAGCCCCGGTTTGACGCGGCTGGCTAGTGACGGAATGCCAACGCCGCCACTGCGGAAATACGAAGCCTGGCGCCCCAATCGGGCGACAGTGGGCTGTTCATCGAACAGGAAGGGGTTCGCGAGGTTTTTCAGCTGGACGGCGGCGTTCTGAAATATTTTGAAGCCTGTGGGGAAGCACACTATCGCGGCGACGGTTTTGTGTTCGATCAGCGGGGGTGCGGTCAATCTACGGCTCGAGGAAACAGCCACGACGACGCCAGCTTCCCTTGACCAGCGTGAGGACGCGATCGCCGCGGTGACGGAGCCGAATGCGGCTTCCCAAACATGTGTACGTCCATATACTTATAGGCAGATGCATGGACCGGCTCTCTTTCCGAGAAGGCTGTAAGCATGGATTTCATTTGGGATCCACAGAAGGCTACCGCCAACAGCCGGAAACACGAAATTTCCTTTGAGGACGCGATTGCGACCTTCCATGACCCGTTTTCCCTGACAGCTTTCGACCCGGATCATTCCGATCAGGAGGATCGATTCGTTACGATGGGGAGAGACACGGTGGGCAGGCTCCTAGTCGTTGTCCACACTGATCGTGGCGAGACGATTCGAATCAATTAGTGCCCGAAAGGCGACTCGGCGGGAGCGGGAGGACTATGAAGATGGGACGTTCCCCTGAGCAGCATGATGAGATGCGGGCTGAATACGACTTCCGGAGCCTGCGGGGCGTTGTCCGCGGCAAGTATGTTGGGGCGACAGCGGAGGGTCAGAGGACAGTCCGCCTCGAGCCGGACGTGGCCGCAGCCTTTCCTGATGAGTTGGCGGTAAACGCGGCGTTACGGCAATTTCTTGCTGAGCATCCGCCGGAAAAAGCCGGCTGACCCGGTTCACTGCGGGGCCGCTTCACGCTCAGGAAATCTGGGAAGATCTCACGGCACACCCAATGCCTTCCACTCAAGCTCGCCCACGTCAGCGTTCTGAGCCAGATGCCAGTGTGGTCAATGTCGCGGCGTATCTGTTCACCCCGCTCGATAGGCTCGCCGAACGACGTGAGGAATTGCGGACGCTCTGTAAGCGAGGCGGCCTCAAGGGCACGATTCTCCTGAGCCCGGAGGGCATCAACCTGTTCCTGGCTGGCTCACGGGAGGGCATTGAGCAGCTTATTGTGCACCTTCGCAGCGATCCGCTCATGGCAAACCTGGAGGTGAAAGAGAGCCTCAGTGACCACCTGCCGTTTCGGCGGCTCTTGGTCAAGCTGAAAAAGGAAATCATCGCCTTCGGCGTCGCCGGCATCGCCCCCGGCTCCTCCACCTCACCAAAAATTTCGGCAACGCAGCTCAAGGAGTGGCTGGACGAGGGTCGTCCGTTCACCCTGCTCGACACCCGGAACGACTACGAGGTTCAGCTTGGCACGTTTCAAAACGCGGTCCCGATCGGAGTGGATCACTTTCGCGACTTTCCTGCTGCCGTTCGCAAGCTGCCCGAGGCCCTGAAAGACCAGCCGATTGTCATGTTCTGCACGGGCGGCATCCGCTGCGAAAAGGCCGGACCGTTCATGGAGCAGGAAGGCTTCCGTGAGGTCTATCAGCTGGATGGCGGCATTCTGAAGTATTTCGAAGTCTGTGGTGCCGCACACTATCGCGGCGACTGCTTCGTGTTTGATCGGCGGGTTGCGGTCAATCCGCAACTTGAAGAAACGGCCGCGACACAGTGCTTCGCCTGCCAGCACCCACTGACGGCCGATGATCAGCAGTCGGCACACTATGTGTACGGCGAGTCATGCCCGTATTGCTGGACGCCTCCGGCCACGGCGACTGCAGTTTCACTTGCCGAGCGTGAGGCGGCGATTGCCGCGGTGATAGTGCCCCTTCCCGGAGCCGGCCCCTACACCAACCAGCGGCCGCTCAATGTGCCGGCGGCCTATGACCGCTGGCGACTGGATGACTTTCTCTGTGGCCTGCACCCGCAGGTGAGCCGTGAGGAATGGCTGCAGGTCATCGGGCAGGAGCTGATTTGTGATCAGCAGGGGCCGCTGCCGGCCGACCAGATTGTCCGGGGCGGCCAGCGGCTGATTCGGCTTGAACCCCATACGGTCGAACCGGAGATTGCGGCGACGATTCAGGTGCTGGCCTGGGAAGCCGACTACGTTGTCTTCTCCAAGCCGGCCCCGCTGCCACTGCATCCCTGCGGACGGTTTCATCGCAACAGCATGACCCATATCCTCAGCCTGGCTTTTCCGGGCGAGCGACTTTCACCCGCCCACCGACTCGACGCAAACACCACCGGCGTCGTGGTGTTTTCCCGCAGCCGCCAGGTGGCCCGGCTGCTGCAGCGGCAGTTCGAGCAGGGAGTGGCGAAGAAGACCTACCTTTGTCGCGTGCAGGGGCATCCGCCCTGGGATGAACATGTTTCCCGCCGGCCGATCTCCTCGCAGCCATTCGAACACGGCCGTCGGGTGATCAACGAACAAACGGGAGATGCCGCCGAGACAAGCTTTCGCGTGCTGCGGCGGTTTGCCGAGGGAGATTCCCTTATCGAAGCTGTTCCCCGGACCGGACGGACCAATCAAATTCGCCTCCATCTCTGGGACCTCGGCCACCCGATCGTCGGTGACCCGATCTATCAAGCAGGCAAGCAGTTTGGCACCCGGCAGACACTCACGCCCCATGACCCGCCGATGTGCCTCCATGCGTGGCGGCTGCAGTTCGAGTCACCAGGCAACGAAGGGCGCGTGACGTATCAGGCCGACTGTCCGCAGTGGGTGCCGGTCACAGCCCTGCCCTGCGGTTCTCCCCTGCATGGAGAAGGGTGAGTTAATTTTCTCAAGAACCCAGACACCGGAAAAAGCAGCGGTCCCAGGTGAACGCTGCCAAACATCGAGACGCTGCTGGTGGCACTAGGCTCTGTCTGAAAACTCAGTACCTGGCTTCGAGCGGCTCATTTGCCCTCTGGCTGCGTCCGGCTCCATCGCCAGATCTGCAAATCTGGCTGCTTCGCCGTCCTTGCC
>CBFIHA010000165.1:0-4452 GCA_965662195.1 uncultured Pirellulales bacterium | reverse complement strand
GAATGTGGCGTTCCAGGCTGGTTTTCCATGCGGTGGAAACAACTGCCCGTTGCTCAATGGCCTGATCGGTGACGAACGCGACCGAAATTGAAGGGGTCGACCCTATGGTGACCGACGTCAACAAACTTCCAATCGAGTTCGACCGAGAACGCGTGGCGGCTTTTTGCCGCGATCGGGGTATTGTTCGCCTCAGCGTCTTCGGGTCGGTGCTCCGCGATGACTTTGATTCAGCGCGTAGCGACATCGACGTTTTGGCCGATTTCAAGCCAGAGGCAACCCGCGGCATCGGATTTCGCTTTTTCGGGTATGGGAATGAACTGGCGGGAATCCTTGGTCATAAAGTTGATTTCTGCTCGCGACTCGACCCACGTCTCGAGCCGACCGTTCGCCGTGAAGCCGTCACGCTCTATGAGGATTCATGAGTCGTCGTGACCCGCAACTCACGCTCGCGCAGATTCGTGACGCGGCCGAAAAGGCGCGGGCACTGTGTGCCAACCACACGTTGGATTCGCTCTTGGCAGATTGGACGGCGACGGCTGCGCTAGAGCGATGTATCGAAATTGTCGGTGAAGGTGTGCGGCGACTTCCACCCGAACTCAAGCAGCAACGAGACGATATTCCTTGGAAGGACATCGCAGGCACACGTGATCGCCTCATCCACGGCTACGATCTGGTAGACCATCGCGTCCTCTGGGATGCAGTCCATATCGATATCCCTCGGCTCATCGAGGCGATCGACGAGTTGCTCGCCTGAGTGCCGCCCTGCTGCCGCGCATGAGGTCTGGACCGCTAGGAACCACCGTATCGCTTCTGCAAGGACCTGCGAAAGATCCAGAAAAGCCAGGCCGGGAGAGCGGTGAGGTGGGAGAGGACGTTCAAGTTCAAGAAGATGACTTCTTCGTGTCCTGCGTGCCTTCGTGGTGACCCCTTCCTGCCGCCTGAGTAAGCAGGGCTTTGAGGTCGGCCAGGGTGGCGGCGTCGCGGGGCTGTTTGTCGCGCCGCCAGCGTTGGATGCGGGGAAAGCGGACCGCGATGCCCGACTTGTGACGGGTGGAGCGGGAGACGTTTTCAAAGGCCAGCTGAAAGACCAGCGTCGGCTCGACCACCCGCACCGGTCCGTGCCGCTGGAGGGTTGTCGCCCGGATGATCTTGTCGACCTCGACCAGTTCCTTATCCGACAGCCCGCTGTAGGCCTTGGCCACTGTCACCAGCTCGTCGCCGTCCCAGACCCCCAGCGTATAGTCGGTATGCAGACCAGCCCGGCGGCCGTGGCCGGCCTGGGCGTAGTGCAGCACCGCGTCGATTTCCAGCGGCTCAACCTTCCACTTCCACCAGTCGCCCCGGGGCCGGCCGTGGGCATAGGAACTGCCTGCCCGCTTGAGCATCAGGCCCTCAACGCCGCGACGCCGGGCCTCGGACCGGAGTTGCCGGAGTTCTTCCCAAGACTTGCCGACAACCAGCGGCGAATGAAACAGTCGCCGGTCAGTCTCCGCAGACTCAGCTGGGGCCGCACCGCCACCCCGCGGTTCAAGCAGTCGGTCAAAGGCCGCCGGCAGCAATTCCAGCAGCCGTTGCCGCCGTAGTGAAAGCGGCTGACCCCGCAGGTCGTCCCCTGCCGCCTCCAGCAGGTCATAGGCCACGAAGACCGCCGGGATGTCGGCCAGCAGTTGCTTGGTGACCCGTTTGCGGCTGGCCCGCCGCGAGAGCATCGCAAAGGGCAGCAGGCAGTCGGCCCGGGCGGCCAGCAGTTCACCATCCAGCACGGTGCCCGGCGGCAGGGCCTCGGCGGCGGCCACAATTTCGGGGAAGGCGTCGGTCATCCGCTCTTCCCCCCGGCTCCAGAGGGTCACGCCGGCTACCCGCCGTACGAGCTGGGCCCGCATGCCGTCCCACTTCCATTCGGCCTGCCATTCGGCCACCTCGCCGAGGGCCTCCGGCTCAGCCTCCAGGGGTGAGGCCAGGAAGAACGGATAGGGCCGCAGGCCGTCGGCAGCGGTCGGCTCGGGGGAGAGCAGCTGCTGAAAGTCCTCGGCTGTTTCGATGGTGGCCGCCATCATCCGTTCGGCGATCACTGCCGGTTCGAGGCCCGACAGCTCTGCCAGCGCTCGGGCAACCAGCGTCCGCGAGACGCCGACGCGGCAGCCACCGGTCAGCAGTTTGTGCCAGACGATCCGCTCGCGGGGCGCAAGCCGGTGCCAGGTTGCTTCGACCACCTGCCGCTTGGCCGTATCGCTGCGGCCCTTGAGCCCGCGGACCGTCTCGGCCAGGCACTGCGACAGGCCGAATGTGTCGGCGGCATGTTCAACGGCCGGCGGTTCGGCCGGAAAGGTTTCTGGTAGCACGAGGGCCAGGGTCTCGGCCAGATCGCCCACGTGGGCATAGCACTCTTCGAGCAGCCAGAGCGGGAGACCCGCCGCCTCGGCCGCCCACTCCCGCAGCAGCTTCATCGGGACGGCCCGCAGTTGCTTGGCGCCGCAGAGCACAGTCAGGCCACAGGCGGCATCCTCCGGCGGCACCGTGGCAAAATAGTCTTTCAGGGCTGCCACCTTTTCATTCGTGCTGGTGGTGCCGTCGAGCTGCCAATAGAGCTCACTGAAGCGTCTCATGGGCCGGCCTCGTCGTCGTCACTGTCGGTGTCGTCCGGTGTGGACTCGCCGACGAACCGGGTCTGCAGCACATCGGCAGCAAGGCCTCGCTCCCGCAGCAGGCGGGCCACGACGTCACTGAAGCCGTGGGTGACCAGCACGCGGCTGGCCCCGGAGAGTTCGACAGCCCGCATCAAGTCGGGATAGTCGACATGGTCGGACAGAATAAAGCCCTTGGCCAACGCCCGCCGCCGGCGGACTCCGCGCAGCAGCATCCAGCCGGAGGCCATCGCGGTGGTGGTCTCACCAAAGCGGTTGAGCCAGTTGGTGCCGGCGGCACTCGGCGGGGCGATCACCAATCCTTTGCCGCCACCCACGCGGCGGCTGCGGGGTGGCACCCGGTCGATTGGCGGCAGCCGCACCCCGCTGGCCCGATAGGCCTCGACCAGTTTCATCACCGCGCCGTGGGCATAGATCGGGCCAATCGTCGGATCGAGCAGGGCCGCCAGCCGCTGCGCCTTGCCCAGGGCATAGGCCAGCAGCACGCTGGTCCGGCCGGCGGCGGCGTTGGCCCGCCACCAGGCGTTGATCTCAGCCGCCACGTCTGCCGGGTCGGGCCAGCGGTAAACCGGCAGGCCGAAGGTACTTTCGGTCACAAAGACGTCGCAGCGAACCGGCTCGAAGGGCTCACAGGTCGGGTCGGCCTGCAGCTTGTAGTCGCCGGTGACCACCCAGGTTTCACCACGATGGCTCACCCGCACTTGGGCAGATCCCAGCAGATGGCCGGCCGGGTGCAGCGAGACCTCGACGCCGTTCATCGTCGTCGGCTCGCCATATCGCAGGGTGTCGATGACGGCGGAGCTACCCATCCGGGTTCGCAGCACATGCTTGCCGGGGGCGGCACAGAGATAGCGGTCGCTGCCGGGCCGGGCATGGTCGGCATGGGCATGCGTGATCACCGCCCGCGGCACGCGCCGCCAGGGGTCGATGTAGAAATCCCCCGCATCGCAATAAAGACCGTTCGGTGTGACAGCAAGCAGATCGGGCACAGACGCCTCCCTGGCAGGTGGCGTCCTCCGTTGCAACTAGCGGTAGGCTGCGTTGCCAACGGCCGGAAAGCGGTAGCCACCGAATCCAAATGGAGCGTAGCGGGGCCAGTCGCCCGGGACGACCCCCGGCTCGGTTCCGTACATCTTCCAGGTGGGCGTTCCCGGCTGCGTCGGCGGCACGTAGTACCGGGGTTTACCCTTCCGGGTGACGTAGGGGCTGGCCAGTGGCTCGTAGGGTGCCTGTTTCTGCGGGGTCGGCTGATGGTCGTTGCGGCTCCGCCGCCAGGGTCCGGCTTCGGCGGATGAGGTCAGGCTGGCGACCAACGCGACCGCAAGAACAGCCAGCAGGCGGTGGAAAATTGTCATGGTGCGATCCGGGACAGGGTGTTCGGTGAAAATTGCTCAGGCTCCT
The DNA here is from genome assembly GCA_965662195.1 of uncultured Pirellulales bacterium. Lineage (GTDB taxonomy): Bacteria > Planctomycetota > Planctomycetia > Pirellulales > UBA1268 > UBA1268. The sequence continues at coordinate 406 of CBFIHA010000165.1, read as the reverse complement.
TCATTCATGCCATATTTTTCGGCGTCCGGTGGCAGCGAGCGTCAAAGCAGCTTCGCCACGGGTTCCAGAAAACCACGGGTTTGCTGGTTAGGACGGTTTTCGGGCTTGAATAAAAGCTCCAGCCCCGGTTTCCGCGGGGGCGGCGTTTCGGAAGTCGTGGGCTACCGCAGTAGCGGAATTCGCCAGAATTCCGACAATAGTTTCGTAGCGGAATTCGCCAGAATTCCGACCACGGCACTGCGACTCGCTTCCGCTTTGATTTTCTCGCGGGCAGCGTTTTCGGAAGTCTGGCGACTTCCGCTACGGGCCAGTGGATAGTTTCGTAGCGGTTTTCGGAAGTCGTGGGCTACCGCAGTAGTTTCGTAGCGGAATTCGCCAGAATTCCGACCGCGGCACAATAGTTTCG
>CBFIHA010000164.1:0-4501 GCA_965662195.1 uncultured Pirellulales bacterium | reverse complement strand
CGATGGTGGAAAAGGCCAGGGAGCGCTTCACGCTGGTCTGCGAGAGCATCACGATGCCGCCGAGCAGGGCCGTGATGGCCCCGATGATGGCCAGCAGGCTGAGGGCAAGGGGCGAAAGCACCACCAGCGGGCTGAGCCGGATGACGAGAAACCCACCGGCGTTGATGATGCCGGCATGCATGAGAGCCGAGACTGGTGTGGGGGCTTCCATCGTGTCGGGCAGCCAGCTGTGAAAGGGAAACTGGGCCGACTTGGTCATGGCTGCCAGCACGAACAGGGCACCGATAGCCGAAACCAAGAATGACTTGGCCGCCGACTGTTCCTGGAGAGCGACCGCCTCGGCAAAGACATCGGTGTAATCGAAACTGCCAAAGGTGGCGTAGGTTGCGGCGAGCGCAGCCAGCAGGAAGATGTCACCTAGGCGGCTGATCAGGAACTTCTTTCGCGCTGCCCAGATGGCCCAAGGCCGCTGGCGGTGATGGGTAAGCAGTTGGTGCAGGCTGTAGCTACTCAGGATCCAGGCAACCGTAAACTGCAAGAGGTTGCGTGAGATAACCAGCAGCAGCACCGACCCGAGTGTGAACAGCATCCGACAAAGGAAGCGGCCTTGCTGGGGATCGCCGTCAAGGTATCGAACTGAGTACCGACAGATGACCGCACCGATGAAGCTGATCAGAATCAGCATGATGGCAGCAAGGCTGTCAAAGTAGACACCGATATTGATTGCCGGCAGACCGGGAACGGCTGCCAGCGGAACATCGATGGCTGTGCCTACTGCGAGCCCGATGGCCACCAGCATGGCAAGGCCGGCAGCCGTGGCGGTGATTGTTGTGGCGAGCCTGCGCATCGAGGCCAGATTCCGATTGGCCCAGTCCCCCGGGATCAGCCCAGCGGCGAGCAGCAGCAGGGACGGAGCGGCGACGAGCCAGGCGAAGGGGGTGGCCATGAACAATCCTTGGGACGAGGGGATGCAGACGGGAACCTCTTCAGGCACAATACCGCATCGGCCTGCTGCTGACGAACCGATTCATCGTTGCGGCATGTTGGTGAAGGTTGCAACGTGGGTGGGAATGATTTCTATCCGGCCAAGCCATGGTGTGATGGTCTGACGATGTGATCCAACTTCCTGCGGAAAAACTCCCCTCGGTCTTCTTCATGCCGCATCCTGTGGCGGCAGAAGCAATCGATAATCCGCCTGAAAGATGAGGCATGAAAACACGCAGAATTCGTCCGCTGGAATATCCGTTCGCGCGGGGCCTGATGGTCATCCTTGCCATGATCTGCAGCAGGGGCACTGACAGCATCGCTCGTGCCGATGAAAACCGCTGGGAGTCGGCTATCAAGGCGTTTGAGCAAGACGACCGGGAAACCGCCTACCCGGCTGAAGCGATTCTGTTTGTCGGGAGTTCCAGTATCCGGCTTTGGAATTCTCTGCCGACCGACATGGCTCCTTACCCGGTCGTGCAGCGGGGCTTTGGCGGAGCAGCGACCGCTGACGTCGTCCACTATGCCGACCGGCTGCTTGGTGATCACCAGCCGCCGGCGGTTGTGCTCTTTGTGGCCAACGATATTCGTGGAAATGCTGAGAGCGACCTCTCACCAGCGACAGCCGCTGACTTGTTTGCTTCATTTGTCAGCCGAGTACACAGTCGTATTCCGGACACCACACTGTTCATTGTCGCAGTGACACCAACGGCAAGCCGTTGGTCGGTCTGGCCACAGATTCAAAAGCTTAATCATCTCCTTGCCAGACTCTGTGATGAGACGGCTGACACCGTCTTCATTCCGACTGCGGACATCTATCTTGGCCCTGACGGGCGTCCCCGTGACGAGCTGTTCCGCTCGGATCGGCTGCATCTCAATGCCGCAGGCTACGCGCATTGGACGAAGCGTATTCGTTCTTACCTCGACCCCTTGCTCACGTGCCGTGAGCGATAGCAATTGTTTCCAGACAGGAGAACCCAAGGGCTCATGTGGCACATTCTTTTGATTCTCACGGCATTTTTCTGTGCCGTGCAGGCTGAGGCGGCCGAACTGGTGACGATCACGGAAGAAAATCTAGCAGGGCTCGCGGTGCCGGACGGGAAGGAATCAGACTGGATTTTCGGCGACACCCTGTTGGTCAATGACAAGATCTCAGCAGTCGTGGCTGCCAGTCGGCCCAGCCGTCATGCCAATATGACTGTCCGCAACGTCGGTGGCTGCGTCATCGACCTGACGCAGCGGGAGAAGCCAAATGATCAGCTTAGCTGTTTCTATCCTGGAGGAGGTTTCAGCTACAAGTTTGTCGGAGCTGCCGTCGATGGCGTTGAAGTATTGGATAGCGGGCTGCGGCTGGCCCTGCAGGGCGCCAGTGTCAGTCTGCGGCTACGAGCCGATGCGGAGGCCGGCCGTCCACAGGTCGACCTCACCTACACGCTCCGTGACGGCAACGATTGTCTGCAGATTGCCACCCGCTACAGCAATCCCAATCCAGATCCGATCAGCGTAGAGGTTCGTGACCTGGTTCGTGCGGACCGAACATTTGTTTCCGGAGCCGACCAGCAGCGAAACGTGATTTGGTGGGACGATGTTTTCTTTGAACAGACCTACGCGATTATTCCCGTAGGCTGTGACATTCTGTTTGCTGATGAGCCGCTGGAGAAACCCCGTCCGGTTCGGGCGCCAGTACGCTACGACGTTGGCAAGGCTGGAGCAATCACGCTTGAACCGGGGCAGGATCTGTTGCTGCGGCGGCAGCTCTTTCCGGCTCGGAATCTTCTCAACGCCCGCAGCCGAGCGGCTGCCGTTGCAGGAGAGGCAACGGTATCGCTGAGAGTGTCGGTTCGTGATCCGGCCGGGCCAGTTGCCGGTGCAACGGTTGAGCTTTCGGAAGGAAGCCAGGTCTATGCGAGTGGTCGGACCGCAGCTGATGGGCATCTCGTCACAATGTTGCCCACCGGCAAAGAGGAGTGGCGATTCACCGTAAAGGCCGTGGGGCGTGGTGTGCTGACAGGTACGATCACGGCCGCCGAACTCGCTGCTGGAGCGAAGGTGCTTGAGCTGGGTGCCCCGGGGACGGTCGTTGCGAATATCACGGATAGTTCCGGACGGCCGATTCCCTGCAAGGTGCAGTTCCGGCCCCGTTCTGATCCCGGGTTTGCAGATCCAAAGACTCGTTTCGACGATCCCGATTTCGGTCCCGATAGTACGCATACGGCGGTAAAAAACCTGGTCTACAGCCACAACGGTCGGTTTCGGCAACCGCTCACGCCAGGGGACTATGACGCTGTTGTCAGCTACGGTACGGAGTACGACGTTGCCGTCATCCCGCTCACCATTGTCGAGGGGCAGGAAACGCCGCTTCGGGCAGAACTACGGCACTCGGTCGATACCACCGGTTGGGTGAGTGGTGAATTTCATAGCCATGCGAGCCCTTCTGGAGACAACACCACCAGTCAGTTTGGGCGGGTCCAAAACCTCTTGTGTGAGCAGATCGAGTTCGCTCCGTGCACCGAACACAATCGGATTTCGTCGTACCAGCCACATCTGGAGCGACTTGAGAGCACGCATTTGATGGCCACCTGCAGTGGCATGGAGCTGACCGGCAAAGTGTTGCGAGTCAATCACCAGAACGCTTTTCCGCTCATTGAACGCCGTTATCAGCAGGGTGGCGGAGGGCCAGCCGTGAACAACGACAGCCCAATCGCCCAGATCGAGCGGTTGGCTCTTTGGGACGACGGCAGTGAGAAGCTGCTTCAGATGAACCACCCGAACTTGCCGCAGATTCTCGGTGACCGAGACCTTGATGGAAGACTTGATGCTGGCTTTGAAAAAATGTTCGGCTTTGTCGACGTGATTGAAGTGCATCCACCGGCGGCAATCTTCAGCAAGCCGGCCACGGTTGAGGCGGCACGAAAAGACCTCAATGCAATTTTTAACTGGCTACAGATGCTCAATCTTGGCTATCGGTTGGTGGGAGTGGTCAATACCGACGCCCACTACACCTTTCATGGATCTGGCTGGCTCAGGAATTACATCAAGAGCAGCACGGATAATCCTGCAGAGATCGACACCCTCGAGATGGTGCGGGCCTCACAGCAGGGGCATCTCGTGATGACGAATGGGCCATTCCTTGAAGTCGAAGCCGCGGCCGCCGGTGAACGGGCAGGTCCAGGAGATGATTTGCAGGCTGCGGATGGTGGGGTCAATCTCCGGGTGCGAGTGCAGTGCCCCAACTGGTTTGATGTCGATCGCGTACAGTTGTTTGTCAACGGGCGACCTGCTGAGCAGTTCAACTTTACGCGTCGGTCCCACGGCAAACTGTTCTCCCCTGATACGGTTCGATTCGATCACCGCTTTCAGGTTTCGCTTAAAAGCGATGCCCATCTGGTCGTTGCTGCCATTGGCGAGGAATCATCACTTGGAGTGGTGATGGGCCCGGACCATGCCGCCGATAAGCCGGTGGCGGTGGCCAATCCCATCTTTGTCGATTTCGATGGCAACGGGTTTGAGGCAAACG
>CBFIHA010000163.1:0-4637 GCA_965662195.1 uncultured Pirellulales bacterium | reverse complement strand
CAGAAGCCAACTGTTCGGCTGTTGCCGGCGGGCGAGATGCTTGTGAAAGGGCCGTTGACCGTCCTACCCTTTTCAGCGGCAACGACAACGGCTTCCCTCGTCGCAACTGGGACAGCCATGAAGACGTGGAACGCGACCACGGTCCACTTGCCTCCGGCATGGCCCATGGCGCCGCGGCCCTGATCAAGGACCTCGACCAGCGGGGGCTGCTTGACGACACGCTCGTGCTCTGGACCACCGAGTTTGGCAGGATGCCGAGCACCCAGGGGGGGCGTGGCCGCGACCACAACCCGTTCGTGTTCACCAACTGGCTCTGCGGCGCTGGGATCAAGGGCGGCATTACCCACGGCGAGAGCGACCAGTGGGGGTACAAGCCGCTCGACCGCGACCATCCCACGACCGTCCACGACGTCCATGCCACCGTGCTCAAACTCCTCGGCATCGAGCACACGAAGCTCACCTGGCGGCACAACGGCATCGACCGCCGCCTGACCGACGTGCACGGCCACGTGATCGACGACATCCTCGCCTGACGCCCCCCGAGAAGATCTCCATCGCTTCAAACAGCCCGAATTCGCTACGCTCCGCGGGTGACCGGCAGGCCTCCCCATGACCGCCGGTGGTCCTGACGGAGCAGCGCAGCGATGACGGATCAGGCAGAGGGATCAGCGGCGAGTTCGGCCACGCCCGTGCACTTCTTCGTGCACATCCCCAAGTGTGGCGGCAACACCTTCTCTGACTTCCTCGCCAAACAGTTTCCGCTCGACAAGATCTACACCGCTGAGAAGTCGACCGCCGCCTGGGAAGCCCACCGCCGGCACATTGCGGTGATGGCCGAGGAGCTCTCGCGGGAGAACAAGGGCGCTCTCCTCCGCAAGCGGTTCATCGACGGCATGCGTACGCACGATCTCGTCATCGAGAACCACTACAGGTGGGACATCGCGGAACTCCTGGAAGAGCTTCGCCCGCTGATCACCTACGTCGTGCTGCGGGAACCCAGGGAGCGGGTCGCGTCGCACTACCTCCACCTGAGGCGAATCCCCGTGGAGAGTGCTCACGAACTGGCCCCCGAGGGCCGCGATCTGTACGGCTTCGCGAAGCAGGCATCACTGGCCGAGTTCTGTCAAAGGCTCGAGCGTCCCGACATCTGGTCGACCGTGTTCAATCGCCAGACGCGAACCATGAGCAGCGAGATCGTCAGCCGCATCCTCTACGAGCAGTGCGACCAGCAGGCCTTTCTCGACAACGCCCTGGCCAATCTCGAGCGGGCCGACTTCGTGGCCGACATCGAGGACCTCGATGAGTTTGCCCATCTGGTGAGCCTGGCGAATGGCTGGCTGCCGCCTGGTCGAATGGGCGTGCTCAACCCCGGCAAGCATTCGCGATCGCAGACGCAGGAACTTGCCCAGCAGGTGCCCGATGAGATGGTTGACCTCGACCTGATTCTTTACGACGCCGCCAAGGCAAAGTATCGCAGTTGGAAACAGCGCGTCCTGGAAACCGCCGCGCTCGAACTGTGGCGGCACCGCCGTCTCGCTGGCCTCGCGCTCCCGGAAGGCGACGTGTGGGAGTTTGGATTCGAGGGCCCGCTGCAGGCGACCAACTTCCACAGCCGCGAGGGTTCGGGCAGTGAGATCTTTCGCTGGATGGGCCCGGGGGTGTCGTCGCGGATCTTTGTGCCAGTGCGCAGCGGAGTGCCGCAGCAGGTGTCGGTGTTCATCGCCGCGTTCATTGATCCTGAGATTTTTTCAGGGACGACCTACCGCCTCAACGGGGTTGCCGCAGCGCCCGTCTGCTCGGTCGAAGACAACTGCACCGTGGCGACCTTTGCGATCACCCCTGAACAGACAGCTGGCGGAGGACTCGAGATCGCCATCAACTCGCCTTTCACCGCGTCGGATTGCGACAGGGGGCTTGGCACCGACACGCGGCAGAAATCGATGGCCATTCGCACCATCCGCGTCACGCCCGTTCCCGCGGCCTGAGCGTCACCTGCTTGCACGCAACCTCACGACCTGACATGCCACCACCTTCCCCACCAGCCGATGTCGCTCCCCGCTGCCGTGCCATCGACGGCCCTTGGCTCGGGCATGCCGCCGGTCGACGACTGATCTTCCTGCACATCCCCAAAACCGCCGGCACCGCGATCACCTCGTTCCTGCGGCAGCAGTTTGCGGAAGCCGACGTGATGCCTCAGTTGCAGGCCAACTTCCACCGCTCGCATCCGCTCTGGCCACTGGTCGCCCGTCGTTACCGGCTGCTGGGCGTGGGCATGCACCTCGACCACGACCGCGTGGCAGCCCTCGCTCGCGGCCTCGCCGAAGAAGCCCCACCGTTCTTACTGACGGTCCTCCGCGAGCCGCGAGCCCGGCTGCTGAGCCGCTACAAGGAGTGGCGATCCACCCCCGATGAACACATGCAGGCGGCGCGGGATCACGTCAAAGACGCCATCCTCACAGCCCGCACGAAATCATTCTCGGAGTTTCTGCACTCAGACAATCCCGTGGTGGTCAGCACGCTCGATAACCTGCAGGCCCGCCTGATCGCCGGCCTCAATCTCTCCCGCAAACTCAGCAGTGACGAACTGCTCGCGCGAGCCCGGCACAACCTCGGCGCCTACGATCTGGTTGGCACCACTGCCAGCTGCGACGACACACTGCAGCTTCTTGCTCACGCCTATGGCTGGCCGCAGCCGGCAGCAGCCCTCCCCCGCGTGCATCAGTCGCAGCCAGTCTCGGAAGACACGCTCCGCACAAGCGACGCCGACGAGGAGCGGATCGCCACCTACACCGTCCTCGACCAGGCTCTGTGGGATGACCTTTGCCAAGGCACCCTCCAACAGGGATCCACGGCTGAGGCCTCGCTGACGCGGCAACAACGACCTGCGTTCTTGGACGTCGATTTTCCCACGCGCTGCGAAGGGTCGCCCCCGCCTGCCTACCTCAGCTTCGCGGCAAGCACACCGCTCCTCGCGGAGGAAGACAACCTCGGCCCAGGTGCTCCGACCGTCCGGGCAATCGTCGCCGAGTACGCGCCGCAGCGGGTGTTTGGCCTTGGACGAAAGCGTTGGTACCCGGCTCCCGACGACGATCCACAACCTCTCGAGGAACACGAAAAGGTTGTGATCGTCGTTCGATTCTCGGCCCTGAGCCACCAACGGTCGTACGTGATCCGCCGAGGCTGCATTCCGCTGCCGAGTTTGCTCGCTATTACTGAAGTCGATGACGGCGACCCGCGGTTGTTGACGCTTCTCGCGAAGCCGCAGATCAGAGCGTGCGTTGAACTGGTGGGCAGCGGCCCGGATGCCGTGTTGGTCGTGGCCGTTGGCCGGCTACGGAATGAGGGCGGCGCTGAGCTGGTCGATCTGCTCCTGGAGACCCTCGAGCGATTCGGCTCCACCCATCCAACGGCGGTGGCCGCGCTGCACGATGCACCTGCAAGCCGCATGCTCGCGGCCATCGAGTTAACGCTCTGCCTGCGGGCAGTGCTCTCGCTCCTCGAGCAGCCGACTGCCAACAGTCCCCACGCCGCAACGCTCGCCACGCTGCACCCTGAGGATCACGACCCGCTGCAGGCATCGTCGCCTCAGTCAGCAGACACCCTGCTCGGCTTGGGCGAGCAGCTCGCCGCGGCAAGAACAGCCGCAGACGCCGCTCCGACATCGCTCACGCCGCCGGTCCATGACCTGCTTCGCCAGGCATCCGAGACACCTCCGCACGTCTACGAACATGGCGAGGCCTGCGACCTTCCAGCACTCGTTGACGCATATACGAAGGTTTTTAACCTGCTCAGCGGCTTGACCAGGCTGCGGAATGCAGACAGAACGTAGACGGATGGCGGCTGACGAACGCTCCGTTGTACGCGACCGCTCGCTGCCCCAAGCCTGGCTTCGATCGCCGTCCCGGAAACCTCACCATGCAGATGCTTCGTCGTGCCCTGGCCATTGGCCTGCTGCTGATCTCCAGCTTCTCCGCGCTGTCACACGCCGAGGACGTCACCGTGTTCGTGGAAGCCGAGAGCTTCTCCAACCACGGTGGCTGGAAACTCGACACGCAGTTCATCCACGAGATGGGCTCGCCCTATCTCTTGGCGCATGGACTGGGCACGCCTGTGGCCGACGCGACGACGACCGTCACCGTTCCCCAGGCCGGCGACTACCGCGTGCTCGTTCGCACGAAAAACTGGGTGGCTCGCTGGCAGGCCGAGGGTGCGCCGGGCCGTTTCGAACTCGTCGTCAATGGCACGACCCTGGCCACGGAGTTTGGCACCGAGGGTGCCGACTGGCAGTGGCAGGACGGCGGCGTGATCACCCTGCCCGCGGGCGAGATCCCGCTCGCCCTGCATGACCTCACCGGCTTCGATGGCCGCTGCGACTGCATCGTGCTCACCAGCGACACGGCCGCCGCGTTCCCGCCGAACGACGACGCCATTCTGCCGGCTTGGCGGCAGGAGGCCCTCGGCCTGCCTGTGGAGCCCGAGGTGCAGGGGCCGTATGATCTGGTGGTGGTCGGCGGCGGCTACTCAGGCATGGGCACCGCGATTTCGGCAGCGCGGATGGGGCTTAAGGTGGCCCTGATTCAAAACCGGCCGGTCCTCGGCGGCAACGGCTCAAGCGAGGTCCGCGTGTGGGCGATGGG
>CBFIHA010000162.1:3765-4771 GCA_965662195.1 uncultured Pirellulales bacterium | reverse complement strand
CTTTTTGCAGCAACCGTCACCATTGCATTGCTGAGGGCCCGCTTGCGCTGCGAAGTGCCGGCTCATTCCACACGGGCTTGTTCAAAAAGTCGGCGGCTGAAATCCCGGCCTATTGCCCGCAATCCCAACGCGTCTTCGTGGTCAACGCCGAGTCGGGGCAGGTCGATGTCTTGGCAATCGACCAAACTGGCGGCCTCAGCCGTGCTGGGGTCATCAATGCCGCTGCCGACCTGCCGGGCGACATGGCTGCCGTCAACAGCGTCAGTGTGTCGGCAGGGACGCTGGCTGTCGCCGTGGAGGCAGCGGTACCGACCGACGTCGGGGCGGTGGCGTTCTATGACACCGCCACGCTCGCCCCAAAGGGCTCAGCCGCCGCCGGTGCGCTGCCCGATATGGTCACCTTTACTCCCGATGGCCGCTTTGTGCTGGTCGCCAACGAGGGCGAACCGAACGAAGACTACACGGTTGATCCTGAAGGAACGGTCACGATTGTCGACGTCCAAGCGGGGTTTGACCACCCGGTGACAAAGACAGTGACCTTCCAAGACTGGAATGCCGAGGGGCCGCGGGCTGGTGAGGTGGCGGGGCTCAAGCAACGGGGGCTGCGACTGTTTGGCCAGGTTCGGGTTGACGCCGCAGGCGCGCAAACGCGGCCGGCAACCTTTGCTGAGGATGTTGAGCCGGAGTGGATCAGCGTCGATCCCGAAAGCCGGCTGGCCTATGTCTGCCTGCAAGAGGCTAATGCTGTCGCCGAGATCGACATCATCGCAGCGAAGGCGACACGGATCATTCCACTCGGCTTTAAAGACCACGGAAAAGCCGGCAATGAACTGGATGTCAGCGACAAGGACGATGGCGTGGCCATTCAGACCTGGCCTGGCCTCTTTGGGGTCTATCAGCCCGATGCGATCAGACTGTTCCGGCACGGCGACCGACTGCTGCTGGTGACGGCGAACGAAGGTGACTCGCGGCTGCGGCCAACGGCCGACGGGGTCGTTGCAGGAGC
>CBFIHA010000162.1:0-3755 GCA_965662195.1 uncultured Pirellulales bacterium | reverse complement strand
GCCGAGGAAGGGGCTTTCTTCAGCGATGAAGCCTGCCTTGCTGACTGGCCGGTCGAGGGAACGCCGTTCGCAGGGAGCACCAGCGACGCAAAGCTCGGCAGGCTGAAACTGGTCCGCGATCTGGTTGACCGGCATCTTGATGAGCAGGGGCGGCCAACCCGGCTGTTTTCTTTTGGCGGCCGATCGTTCTCCATCTTTGACCTCGCTTCCGAAACCTGCGTATTCGACAGTGGAGCCGATTTTGAAACGGTGACAGCCCAGCGGTTCCCGCAGTATTTCAACCTCAGCAATGACAGCCTGAAGCGGGAAAAGCGGAGTCGCAGCAAAGGCCCTGAGCCCGAGGCCCTGGTGCTGGGTGAGATTGCCGGCCGCACCTATGCCTTCATTGGGCTTGAGCGAATGGGCGGCATCATGGTCTACGACATCACCGTGCCAGAGACGTCGCAGGCCGTCGGGTACTTCACCAATCGACGGTTCGACGTCCCGGCCACACTCCCCGACGGGTCGAGCAATCCCGAGGCGGGCGACAGTGGCCCCGAAGGCCTCATTTTCATTCCCGCCGACCAGTCACCCACCGGCACCAACCTGCTGATCGCCGCCAACGAAACCAGCGGCACGACAACCGTCTGGAGGATTGTCGTTGGTGATGAGTGAGCCGATTCGCCGGACGGTGTTCAGGCAGATCGCAGCGCCCTCATGCAATATGCCGCTTCACTGGCACACCTTCGAGCCATTTTGTCACGTCGGGTTCTGCGTGACATAATAGGGGTGATCCGCCGATCGACCCGATTGGGTCCGCGCCAGGCTGTGGTTCTCGCCTGGCGGCGAAGCGGGTGTTTTCCAACGGAGTGATCCAATGGTGCACAGCTTTGCAGGCTGGTGGCGGCATGCCGCTGGCCATTCGTTCTTTTTGGTCCTGGCCCAATTGGTCGGGCTAACGGCCAGCTGCACGGCCACGGCTGCTAAAGCCGAATCGGCCTCGACACCGGCTGAAACCGTCTCGTTCAACCGCGACATCCGGCCGCTGCTCTCCGACAACTGTTTTCATTGCCACGGGCCAGACGCCAACCATCGGCAGGCCGACCTGCGGCTGGACATTCGTGACGAGGCCGTGGCCGCCGGGGCAATCGTGCCAGGTGAGCCGGCGGAGAGCCTGCTGGTCGAGCGGCTCCACGAGACCGATCCCGAGTTGGTGATGCCACCGCCGGAGTCGCACAAAAAGCTCACGCCAAAGCAGAAGCAGTTGCTGGCCCGCTGGATCGAGCAGGGTGCTGAGTATCAGCCGCACTGGGCTTACGTGCCGCCGGTCAAGCAGCCGGTGCCAGCCGGTACCCATCCGGTTGATCACTTTGTCAAGCGTAGGCTGGCCGAGGTTGGCCTGTCGCCCAGCCCCGCGGCCGACCGCCGCACGCTCATCCGGCGGCTCGCCTTCGACTTGACTGGCCTGCCACCAATACCAGAGGAAGTCGAGGCCTTCGAGCAGGACAGCTCGCCCGACGCTTATGCCGACATGGTCGAGCGGCTGCTGGCCAGTCCGCATTACGGCGAACGGATGGCCATCGGCTGGCTCGACATCGTTCGCTTTGCCGACACGATCGGCTATCACTCCGACACCCCCCGCAACGTCTGGCCCTATCGCGACTGGGTGATTGCGAGCTTCAATGCCAACCGGCCCTTCGACGAGTTCACCATTCACCAGCTGGCCGGCGACCTGATTCCCGACGCCGATCAAGACTCACGGGTCGGCTCGGCCTTCAACCGGCTGTTGCTCTCAACCGAAGAGGGGGGCGCCCAGGCCAAGGACTATGAGTCCCGCATGCTGACCGACCGGGTGCGGGCGGTCGGCACCGTCTGGCTGGGACAGACCACCGGCTGTGCCCAGTGCCACGACCACAAGTTCGACCCCTTCACCATGCGCGACTTCTACGCGCTGGGGGCCTTCTTTGCGGACATCCAGGAAAAGATCCTTGGCCGTCGGGAGGACGGCATGGTGGTGGCCACGCCGGAGGAGAAGGCAGCGTTGGCCGAGCGCGACAAGGCCCTGGAGGAGGCCCGGCAGAAGCTCGCCACCGTGACGCCACAGCTGGATGCCGCCCAGCGGCAGTGGGAGCATGACGTTGTCGCCTATGAGGTGACGCTGCCGGAACTCAGGCCCGACGCCAGCCCGGCGGCCGCCGACAAGAAGCTGGCCGAGCAGGTGACCGCGGTGCTCAAGAAGGATGCGGGCAAACACAACGGCCGCGACAAGGCGGCGGTGCAGCAGTATTTCCGGGAGCGGGTGACGCAGGCCTTCCGGGCGGAGATCGACGGCCTCGCCGCCGCTGAAAAGGCCCGCAACGAGTTCTACGGCCCGCTGGCCAAATGCCTGGTCAGCGTCCACACCGACAACAGGCGAACCGTGCGCATCCTGCCCCGGGGTGACTGGATGAACGAGACGGGCGAGGTGGTCACACCCTCCCTGCCCGCCTTCCTGCCCCGCTCCAAGGCACTGGAAGAAGCCGCCGCCAGCCGTGAACTGACCCGGCTCGATCTGGCCCGCTGGTTAGTAGCCGAGGAAAATCCGCTCACCGCCCGCGTGATCATGAACCGGCTCTGGGCCCAGCTGTTCGGGGCGGGATTGTCGCGGGTGCTCGACGACCTTGGTGGCCAGGGCGAGCCGCCGACTCATCCCGCCCTGCTCGACTGGCTGGCCTGTGAGTTCCGCGATTCGGGCTGGGATCTCAAGCATATGGTCCGGTTGATTGTCACCAGCGACACCTACCAGCAGTCTTCGCAGGCAAGCCCGGCGCTGCTTGCTGCCGACCCTGGGAACCGTGAGCTGGCCCGGCAGGCTGCCTTTCGCGTCGCTGCCGAACTGGTCCGCGATGCGGCCCTGGCCACCGCGGGGCTGCTCGTGCCGACGATCGGCGGCCCGAGCGTGAAGCCCTATCAGCCCGAGGGCTACTGGGAGAACCTCAACTTTCCGCGGCGAACCTATCCAGCCGACGCCGGCGAAAAGCAGTATCGCCGCGGCCTCTACACCTGGTGGCAGCGGAGTTTTCTCCACCCGAGCATGCTGGCCTTCGACGCCCCTAGCCGCGAGGAGTGCTGCGCCAGCCGCAATCGCTCAAACATTCCTCAGCAGGCCCTCGTGCTGCTCAACGACCCAACCTACGTCGAGGCTGCCCGGGCCTTCGCGGCTCGGATCATCGTAGAAGCTGACGGCGGTGACGACGCCAGGCTGGCCTGGGCCTTCCAGCAATCGCTGCAGCGGCTGCCGCGGGTGGAGGAACTGGAAACCCTGCTGCCGCTGCTGGCGAAACATCGCGAGGCCTACCGGGCCGACCCCGACGCGGCAAAAAAACTGGTTGCCACCGGCCTGGCTCCGGCGAAGGAGGCGGTCGATGCCGCTGAACTGGCCGCCTGGACCCACATCGCACGCGTGCTCTTCAACCTGCACGAGATAATTACCCGGAGCTGAATGCGTGTGAAAAAACGCCTGGCAAATCTGTTCAGCACATTCCGCACAGAAGATGCCGCGACGGCCCATTCGGTGTTACACCGTCTGATGTCGCTGCCCCAGGAAGCCCGAGGCGCAAGTTTTGATGTTGGGCTTCGCGGAACCAAACTGCTGGAAGCCCGAGGCGCGAGCCGAGGGAATGCGGTTTGTGGATCAGACACGCGGTTTCCCTCAGCTTGCGCTTCGGGCGTGCGTCGTGAATGGTGTGTTTTATCCCGCGGGTGCAAGACCCGCACCTGGAGATGGTTGTCCGCCA
>CBFIHA010000161.1:0-4805 GCA_965662195.1 uncultured Pirellulales bacterium | reverse complement strand
GATGGCATGGTTCTATCCGCCGGTGTTTTCTGTTCCCCTCGCCGGCCGTTCCATGCCCGCCCGCCCGCTGCTTGCTCTGTTCCTCAGCCTGCTTCCCGGATTCCTGCTGATTGCCGGGCTGCGGTCGCTGGCTGCCGCCGAGGTCGCGCCGGTGCTGTTCCAGCGCGAGGAGGCGGCTGGCGATGAGGGTGATGTCGAACTGCCGGGTGGCATCGACAGTTCCAAGTCGGTGCTGCGGCCGACGCCCGCAGCGCCTGAGCCGGCCGCAACTGTCGTCGATGAGGGCAACCAGCCGGTCATGCTGGTGCCGGAGGCCGCACAGCAGGATGTCAGTCCGGAGGAACTCCAGCGGCGAATCGATGAGGCCGTTGAGCGGGAGGTGACAAAGCGGTTGGCCGGGATTCCGCGGCCGATGTACATCCCTGCCACCGACATCGCCCCGCCCAAGGGCCTGCTGCTGTATGCCGCCAAGAAGGACAGCGGCAAGTTTCCGTTTGCCCTGGCCCTCGACGGCTACCTTCAGTTTCGCTGGCTGGAACTGGCCCGCGGCGTCACCGAGTGGACCGACTCCGCCGGCACCACCCTTCCCGTCCGCAATGAAAACGACTTCAACATCAACCGCTTCCTGCTGGGCTTCAGCGGGTTCGTCGGTGGTGAGCAGGTGGCCTACAACTTTTCGCTGTTCGGCACCACGAATGCCGGTCTGTTTGTCAATGTGGTGCCGGTCGGTCTGCTCGCGTTGCGGTTCAGCGAAGATGTGCTGATCGGCGGCGGCGTCACCCAGGTGCCGGGCAGCCGGGAATGGCTGATTTCATCCCGCTGGCCGATGGGTGTCGATCGCAGCATGGCCAACACCTTCTTCCGGCCGAGCTACAGCCCCGGTTTCATGTCGATTGGGGCATTGTTCGACAAGCTGCTGCATTACCACGCCGGCGTCTACAACGGCGTCGACGGCGGCGAAGCCGGCCTGTTCCGCTCTGGGACGGCCATGGCGTGGAGCGGCAACATCTGGCTTGAACCGCTCGGACCCTACGGCCACGGCTATTCCGACATGGAGCACCACGACAACCTGGTGCTGCGGGTCGGCACCTCCGGCACCTATGCCCGAACGCCGGCGACCATCCTCGGAACCGGCCTGCTGGGAGGCTTTCAGAACCCGGAAAACACGGTACTGCGACTCTCGGACGGCACTCCGATCGGCGAGAAGGGTGCGCTCGGGGCGGGCACTCGCGTGAAGCAGCTCAAGTATCGTCTGGCTACCGTCGATGCCGGCTTCAAGTATCGGGGCTTCAGCGGTTTTCTGGAATATTACTGGCGGTTCCTCAACGACTTCGTCGGCGACGGACAGTTCGACCGCCAGAGCCTGTTTGATCAGGGCGGCAGCGCCTTCCTCGGCTATTGCCTCATCCCGCGAACCTGGGAGGTTTATGGCCGCACGAGTGCCTTGACCGGTCCCTACGGCACCGCCCAGGAGTACGGCGGCGGGCTCAACTGGTATCTCAACAAGACCCGCCAGAACCGATTCACGATCGAAGGGCTGTATATCAATCGTTCGCCGGCGTTGAACTTCATCTACCCCTACCGCGCCGGCTTTACCGGTGCCGCGATCCAGACGCAGTACATGGTGGTTTTCTAGTTTGATCACAAAAACGCCATCCATGGCCGTTTTTGCTGTGGTCAGACTGGCGAACGCCAAGGGTTCACCAGCCTGACTGTCCTCGCATCCTGCTCGGTGTCGCCGGGTGGTGACCCCATCCATGGCCCCTGCAGGCTTGGGCTCCAGGTCACGAAGCCAAGGTTCGTGACCTTACGCGGTTCCGCGCGTCCTGCTCGATCGCAAAAACGCCATCCATGGCCGTTTTTGCTGTGGTCAGGCCAGTGAACGCCAAGGGTTCACCGACCTGACTGTCCTCGCATCCTGCTCGGTGTCATCGCGCGGTGATACAGGGCCATCCCTGGCCTTGCAGGCCGAACCTCGGCCCATGTGCCCGCTGAACCGTTGGGGACTTGCTGCCTCTCCAGCAACGCTATGCTGGCGGCATGACATCCATCCTTGAAACGCTGCCGCCAGCCCGATCCGCAGAAGATCATGCTGCCCGCGTTGCTGCCGAATTGCCCGGCGACCGGGTGCTCTGTACCACGCTCGGCCGAGGGCAGGCCGCGATTGGGCTGGCTGAGGCTCGTCCCGACGCGAAAGTAAATCTCTGGTTTCTCGACCGTTACCAGCAGCAGCTGCTGGCCGCCACGGTGCCTGACCTGCCGGTCGCGCTGTCACTGCACTGCCTTGCGGACCCGCCACTGGCAACCGACGGAGGGTCCTACGACCTCGCTGTCGTGCCGGTCTTCAAATCGGGGGAGGCCGAGCTGACCCGCGACATCCTGCAGGCGGCTCTTGACCGGCTCGCGATCGGCGGTCACCTGGTCACCGCCATCGACAACCCCCGCGACCGCTGGCTGCGGGAACAGCTGGCCACCGCCGGCGAGACAATCAGGGTGCGGGCCGACGAGGCGGCCAAGCCCGCGACCGTCTGCTACATCGTGCAGAAGACCCGGCCGCTGAAAAAGCTGCGGGAATTCAGCTCTGAGGTGGTCTTCCGCGACCGTGACCGGCTGCTGACCGCCTTCACCAGACCCGGTGTCTTTGCCCATCGCCGCATCGACCCGGCGGCCCGGCACCTGCTCAACGCGGTCGATCTGGCCGAAGCCGCGCGGGTGCTGGAAATCGGCTGTGGCTCAGGCTGTGTCAGCCTCGGGCTGGCTGCCCGGCATCCGTCGGTCGAGGTCCATGCCATCGACTCATCCGCCCGGGCGGTCGACTGCCTGCGGCGGGCGGCGGAGCACAACCAGTTGCCCAATCTCACCGTCGCCCTCGAGGCCGAGGGCCAGGTGCCCGACCCGGGGGGCTACGACCTTGTGCTTGCCAACCCGCCCTACTACGCCGACTTCCGGATTGCCGAGATGTTTGTGGAAGCCGCCCGGATTGCGTTGGCCCCAGGCGGAACCCTGTTGATCGTCACCAAGCAGCCGAACTGGTATCTCGAGCAGCTGCCGGAGAAATGGAATGACGTCGCACAAGAGCTGGTCAAGGGCTATCACCTGATCGAGGCGGTGCGGCCGTAGCCGGCCGGTGGGCCCGGGTATCGCTTCAGCACATTGGCCGTGTCTGGCGTAGACTTTTCTCCCCGCGAGCCGATCGTGGGCTGGCACGACCCTTTGGCCTTCAGGTGCACGACGATGCGACGATACCCGCTCATACTGGCCGGCCTGCTCGCAGCCGCCGCACTGCCAGCCATGGCAGCCGAGACCGGTCCGCCTAATATCCTGGTCATCTGGGGCGATGACATCGGGCAGTTCAACGTCAGCGCCTACAACATGGGGATGATGGGCTACCGCACGCCCAACATTGACCGGATCGCCCGGGGCGGAGCGATCTTCACTGACTGGTACGGCCAGCAGAGCTGCACCGCCGGCCGGGCCGCGTTTATTACCGGGCAGTCCCCAATCCGCACCGGCCTGACCAAGGTCGGCCTGCCGGGAGCGCCCGAGGGAATGCAGCCGGAAGATCCGACGATCGCAACCTTGCTCAAGGCCCGCGGCTATGTCACCGGGCAGTTCGGCAAGAATCATCTCGGTGACCGGGACGAGATGCTGCCGACCAATCACGGCTTCGATGAGTTCTATGGAAACCTCTATCACCTCAACGCCGAGGAAGAGCCGGAGCATCCCGACTATCCCAAGAATCCCGCATTCAAACAGCGGTTTGGTCCCCGCGGCGTCATCCATTCCTTCGCCGATGGTCGGATCGCCGACACCGGGCCTTTGACCAAAAAGCGGATGGAGACGATCGACGAGGAGGTGACCACCCGGACGCTCGACTTCATGCAGCGGGCCAAGGCAGCCGACAAGCCCTTCTTCATCTGGTGGAACTCCACCCGGATGCACATCTGGACCCACCTCAAAAAGGCTTCGCTGGGCCGGACCGGCCTCGGCATCTATCCCGACGGCATGGTCGAACACGACGGCCATGTCGGCCAGCTGCTCGACCGGCTCGACGAGCTGGGCCTGACCGCAAACACCATTGTGATGTACTCCACCGACAATGGTGCTGAGACGATGAGTTGGCCCGACGGCGGCACCACGATGTTCCGCGGAGAAAAAAACACCAACTGGGAGGGGGGGTATCGGGTGCCCTGTGCCATCAGCTGGCCGGGGGTGATCGAGCCCGGCACGGTCGTCAACGAGATCGGCGCCCATGAGGATATGCTGCCCACCCTGCTGGCGGCTGCCGGTGACACCACGGTGAAAGACAACCTGCTTGCTGGCCGCGCGGTTGGCGCGCGAACCTACCGCGTGCATCTGGACGGCTACAACCTGCTGCCGGCGGTCCGGGGGACTGCTGACTGGCCCCGCCGGGAGTTCCTTTACTGGACCGACGATGGTGACGTGGCGGCGTTGCGATACGACCAGTGGAAGATCTGCTTTCTCGAGCAACGGGCGCACGGCATCAACGTCTGGCAGGAGCCGTTTGTGCAACTACGGCTGCCAAAGCTCTTCAACCTGCGGAGTGACCCCTTCGAGCGGGCCGACCACGAGGCGATCGATTATGGCCGGTGGCGGGCCGAACGGATGTTCGCGTTTGCCCCGGCGGCAGCCTATGTGAGTCGCTGGCTCGAGAGCTTTCGCGAGTTTCCGCCGCGGCAGAAGCCGGGCAGCTTCAATCTGGACCGCGTGCTCGAGTCAGTCACCAGCCCACAGGGCAACGGCCGGTGATTCGCGGCCGATTCGTCATTGGTTGACATGGATGA
>CBFIHA010000160.1:0-4893 GCA_965662195.1 uncultured Pirellulales bacterium | reverse complement strand
TTGCGCTTCGGGCTTCAAAGCATGTACTTTTTGATGGACTTTTTTGCTGATCGCCGCGAACGCGCAACATCAAAACTCGCGCCTCGGGCTTCCCGGAGTTCGGCGACGCTCAACGCGCCAGCAAACAGCGGAAGCGACCGGACAGGCAGTACCGCCGAGCATTGCAGTTTCGCTCCACGACCCCCCCTCCGTGTCTCCGTGCCTCCGTGTGAAAAAACATCCCAACACTTTCGCCCAAGACGGTACGAAGCCACCACAGCCCGCCTGACTGCAGAAGCCTTCTAACAGTATGACGTTTTACCTGTGTGACATCCGATCGGGCGGCCTGCTGCTGGCGTTGCTGCTGACGGGCACCGCCGTTGCCGAGCCGCTCGACTTTAACCGCGACATCCGGCCGATCCTGTCGGAGAACTGCTTCTACTGCCACGGGCAGGACGGCAACAAGCGGGAGGCCGATCTGCGGCTCGACCAGCGGGAACCGGCCATTGAGGCCGGAGCGATCGAGCCGGGCGATCCTTCCGCCAGCCTGGTGATCGAGCGGATTCATGCCGACGATCCCGACGTGCTGATGCCGCCGCCCGACTCCAACCGGCGGCTGTCGGCCGAGCAGAAGGCAATGCTGGCCCGCTGGATTGAGGAGGGAGCGGTCTATGAGCCGCACTGGGCCTTCATTGCCCCTGAGCGGCCCGAATCGCCAGCGGTCAGCGACAGTTCCACCACCGACTGGCCACAGAATGCCATCGACCACTTCGTGCTGGCCAAGCTGACGGCGGCCGGCCTGACTCCCTCGCCCGCAGCCGACCGGGCCGAGCTGATCCGCCGGCTGCACGCCGACCTGACCGGGCTGCCGCCGACGCCGGCGGAGGTCGATGCCTTTGTGGCCGATCCCAGCCCCAACGCTTATGAGCGCTTGGTCGACCGGTTGCTGGCAAGTCACCACTACGGCGAGCGGATGGCGGCGGCCTGGCTCGATGCCGCCCGCTATGCCGACAGCAACGGCTTTCAGCAGGATGGCGACACCTGGCAGTGGATCTGGCGGGACTGGGTGGTCAATGCCCTCAACGCCGACATGCCGTTCGATCAGTTCTCGATCGAGCAGCTGGCCGGCGACCTGCTGCCCGAGGCGACCGACCAGCAGAAGATCGCCACTGCCTTCAACCGCAACCACCTGCTCAACGGCGAGGGGGGCGCGATTGCCGAAGAGCAGCGGTTCAACAACCTCTTCGATCGGGTCGACACCACCAGCACCACCTGGCTGGGCCTGACGCTGGCCTGTGCCCAGTGCCACGACCACAAGTACGACCCGCTGACCCAGGCCGACTATTACCGGCTGCTGCATGTCTTCAACCAGGTGCCTGAGACCGGCCGGCCGGGCCGGCAGTCAGCCCGCATCCGGGTGGCCCCGCCGCTGTTGGAACTGCCAAGCGCGGCGCAGCAGCAAAAGCTGGCCGATCTCAAGGCCGAGATGCAACGGCTTGAGCAGGCGGCCAAGCCGACCGTTGATGTGGCCTACGCCGCCTGGAAGGCAGGCCTGTTTGCCGATGGCGAGCCGGCCGACGGCAAGGACCTGCCCCGCAACCTCACGCCACTGTTGCGGAAGCCCGAGGCCGAGCGGACCGACGCCGACAAAAAATCGATCGAAAGCCAGCTGCGGAAGTTCTTCGACAGCACGGTGAAGCAGTCGGTCACCAAGGGCCTGGCGGTGGTGGCTGAGTATGACGCTGCCAAAAAAGCCCATGATGATTTCAGCGGCGACCAGATTCCCCGCGTGATGGTGATGAGCGATGCCAAGGCCCGAGAGACCAGGCTGCTCGACCGGGGTGACTATCTCTCACCGCTGGGCGATCCGCTGAGCTTTGCGGTACCGGACAGCCTGCCGCCGCTGCCGGAGGGCTTGCCCGCCAACCGGCTGGGGCTGGCCAAGTGGCTGTTTTTGCCTGAGCATCCGCTGACCGCCCGGGTGCAGGTCAACCGGATGTGGCAGCACTTCTTCGGCATTGGTCTGGTCAAGACCGTCGAGGACATGGGGGTGCAGAGTGAGTATCCCCGGCACATGGAGCTGCTCGACTGGCTGGCGGTGGAGTTCCGCGAAAACGGCTGGAGCCAGAAGCGGCTGCACAAGCTGCTGGTGATGAGTGCCGCCTATCGGCAGAGCAGCCGCGTGACCCCGGAACAGCTGGCCAAGGATCCCGAAAACCGGCTGCACGGCCGGGCGGCCCGCTTCCGGCTGCCGGCGCTGGTGCTGCGTGACTGGGCCCTCGCTGCCAGTGGCCTGCTCGATCCAGAGGTGGGTGGCGCCCCGGTCTATCCCTACCAGCCCGACAACATCTGGGAGGCCCTGGCGATCACGAAGGAGCGGGACTTTACCTACCCGCTCTCGACGGGCAGCGACCTCTACCGCCGCAGCCTCTACAGCTTCTGGCGACGGACCGTGGCCCCGGCCAACATGTTCGACGTGGCCAACCGGCAGACCTGCAGCGTCCGCATCAGCCGCACCTGCACCCCGCTGCATGCCCTGACCACGCTGAACGACCCCACCTGGGTCGAGGCCGCCCGGGTGCTGGCCCAGCAGAGCACGGCAGTGGCCGACAGCCTGCCGGGCCGGCTGACCCATGCCTTCCGTCAGGTGCTCAGCCGGCGGCCGACCGACTATGACCTGGAGTCGCTCACCCGGATGCACGACCGCCAGCGGGAGTTTTTTGCCGCCGACCCTGCAGCGGCCGAGCAGCTGCTGGCCGTTGGGGCGAGCCCGCGGGATGCCACCCTTGACCCGGTCGAGCAGGCAGCCCTGGCAAGTGTCTGCCTGGCGATCTTCAACCTCGACGAGGCCCTCACCCGTGAATGACGCAGCCACGCATGATGCACCACGAAGGCACGAAGGACACGAACGCGGCAGCTTTTGGGTCAACTCGCACTGCCGGTCCGCCGGCGGCTTCCAACGTCAGGTGCCCTCCCCCGCCAGGAAGCCCCCAGCGCAAGTTTTGATGGTGCGCTTAGCGGAACCAAACTGCAAAAAGCCCGAGGCGGGAGCCGAGGGAATGCGTTTCGGGGATCACCCACGCGATTTCCCTCAGCTTGCGCTTCGGGCTTTGAAGAATGGGGGGTTTTTCTGGTGATTGATGCAAACGCGCAACATCAAAACTCGTGCCCGGGGCTCCATAAATCTTCGGCATAACAAAGCCAAAACAAGTGCTCGTGCCCAACCACCCGCAAAGCCGGTCCGTGTTATCCCTCAAGCAGGCAGCCCCCTATGACCGATCCCTTCGCTGAAAATCTCGCCCGCGTCACCCGCCGTCAGCTGTTTGGCTCGGCGGGGCAGGGCATTGGGCTGGCGGCACTGGCCAGCCTGCTGGGCCGCGACGCCCTCGCCGGGGCGGGTGGTCCGTCGGGGCAGGCTGGCCTGCCCGGCCTGCCGCACCATGCCCCGAAGGCCAAACGGATGGTGATGCTCTGGCAGGGGGGTGGGCCGTCGCACGTCGACCTGTTCGACCCCAAGGCTGCCCTGATCGAGCGGGGCGGTGAGGACATCCCCGAAAGCGTCCGCGGGACGACGCGGCTGTCGACGATGTCCAGCGGCTATGCCAAGTGGCCGGTGGTCGCCCCGATCAAGGGCTTTCGTCGCTACGGCCAGTGCGGCATGGAACTCAGCGAGATGCTGCCCGACGTCGGGGCCCTGGCCGACGAGATCTGCCTGGTCCGTAGCCTGCACACCGAAGCGGTCAACCACGCTCCGGGGGTCACCTTCTTTCTTTCGGGTAGCCAGGTGCCGGGCCGGCCCAGCCTGGGGGCGTGGCTGGCCTATGGTCTGGGCCGTGAGACCGACGACCTGCCTGCCTTTGTGGTGATGACCTCATCCGACAAACAGAAGAGCTGCGGCCAGCTGTTCTTTGACTATTACTGGGGCTCCGGCTTTCTGCCCAGCCGCTACCAGGGTGTCAAGTTCCGCAACACCGGCGAGCCGGTGCCCTATCTGGAGAATCCGCCGGGGGTCAGCCGGGCGGCCCGGCGGGCGCTGCTCGATGATCTGGCGGCGATGAACGCCCGGCATCTGGCCGACTATGGCGACCCCGAAATCGACACCCGCATTGCCTCCTATGAAATGGCCTTCCGGATGCAGTCGAGCGTGCCGGAGCTGGTCGATTTTTCCGACGAGCCCCAGCATGTGCTCGACCGCTACGGGCCCGACGTCCAAGTGAAGGGATCGTTCGCTTACAACTGCCTGGCGGCCCGCCGGCTGCTGGAGCGGGGCACCCGGTTTGTACAGCTGATGCATGCCGGCTGGGACCAGCACGGCAACCTCTTCAGCCAGCTGGAGATTCAGTGCCGCGACACCCAGCGGCCGTCAGCGGCGCTGGTGCAGGACCTCAAGGACCGGGGCCTGTTGGAAGACACCCTCGTGGCCTGGGGGGGTGAGTTTGGCCGCACCCCGTTTGGCCAAGGCGACCCGGCCAACCCCAAGGGCCGCGACCACTTCGGCAAGGCCTTTTCCTGGTGGCTGGCCGGCGGCGGCGTCAAGCCGGGACATGTGCATGGGGCCACTGACGACTATGCCTGGAACATCACCGCCGACCCGGTCCATGTGCATGACATGCAGGCGACCATCATGCACCTGCTGGGCATCGACCACACCCGGCTGACCTTCCGCTATCAGGGACGGCAGTTCCGGCTGACCGACGTCCACGGCCACGTGGTGAAGGGCATGCTGGGCTGAGCCGCCGCGCTGGCTTCGGCAGCTGATCACACCCCGGCTGTTGCGGTGTGAAACACCGCCCCACAGTCCGGAAGTCGTGGGCTATAGCACAACCTGCAAAAAGCCCTTGCTTCGAAGCCCGAAGCGCAAGTCTTGATGTTGCGCGTGCACGGCGATCAGCAAAAAAGTCCGTCAAAAAGTAC
>CBFIHA010000159.1:0-5070 GCA_965662195.1 uncultured Pirellulales bacterium | reverse complement strand
TGGCCCGGCAGTTGCTGGCCGGCGGGCTGGCCGTGCCGGCGGCCACGCGGCAGGGCCGGCCCCACCTGCGGCTGCCGACCAGCGTGCCGGTCAGCATCACGCTGCTGGCCGGTGACCGCGACGGCTGGCTGACGCCAACGCGGAACTGGCCCGCCGGTCTCCACTGGGCTGACCGCTGGTCGGGTGACCGCTGGCAGGTCGAGCACGGCCAGCGGTTCGACCCGCTGCAGGGAAGCGGCAGCGGCCAGCCAGGTGAGCCGCCGTCGCTGGTGCAGTCACTGGCGGTCGGCTTGGTGGCCCGCTTTGCCACAGAAGTGGAAGACTGGCTGCCCGCCGCCGGTCCGCTGCGACTGCTGGCCGACAGCCACCCGCTCGAGCTGGCCGATGCCTTCTGGCACCTGCTGCGGCCCCGCGTGGCAACCGGCAGCATCGACCTGGCCGACCGGCTGGCCGACCAGTGGAAACGATGCGTGTCAGCCTGGCAGCGGGAGGCGGTCTGTGAACAGGTCGAGGTGGCAGCCGACTTCGATTTCATTGGCCGGCTGGCCACGGCGCTCGCCACGCCGGGCCAGCCCGGCCGGGCCACGAGCCTGCTGACCGACCTTTGCGGACCAGCCACCAGCCATCGGCAGGCCGCTGCGGACTCGCCAACGGCAGGGTTGATCCTTGGCCACCTCGACGAAACCACCGCCAGCGCCGCCTGGAGCCCGCTGGCCTGCCGCTGCCTCGGACTGCCACCCAGCACGCCAGCCAGCGGGGTCATACCGGGTGAGACCGTCGGGGTGTCGCTGGTGCAGCCGACCGGCCGGAGCCTGCCGGCGAGCCTGCCGCGGGCATTGCTGGCGGTTGAGACCGACCACGGAGAGCATCAGGAAATGCTCGACCTCACCGCCGCCAGCCCCGCCGTGGTCTGGCGGCCCGATCGGAGCCTGGTCGCCGGCCCCCTGCCCGCCCGTCGCAGCGAAGCGGCATGATGGGGCTGTCGCATGACCACTGAACACGCCAACCATTCGCCTGGGGTGGTGCTCATCCTTTCAACCTTCGGCACGGCCGCCGCCGCTGAGGCCTGCGGCAAGCGGCTGGTGGCTGACGGGCTGGCCGCCTGTGTGCAGATCGACGGGCCCATCCGCAGCATCTATCGCTGGCAGGGCGAGATCCAGACGGATGAAGAGTTTCGGCTGCTCATCAAAACCGCCCCCGCAGCCCACACGGCCTGCCAGGCCGCCCTTGCGCAGCTGCACCCCTACGACCTGCCCGAAATCGTGGTGCTCGATGCGGCCGCCAGCCCGGCCTATGCTGCCTGGGTTGCCGGAACGCCATCATGACCACGCCCCTGCCCGAAACCTGTGCCTTCGAGATCACGCTGCACGCAGCCCCCGCCGAAAGCCTGCCGGCAGGACCACCGCTGGCCGACCGCTGGGGGGAATGGGCCACGCTCGCCCTCCGTCCCGACGAGTTGGCCGAGCCATTGCCAGTGGGCTTTGACGACGCGGTTGAGCGGCTGGGGCAGCTACCCCGCTGCTATGCCGAACCAGACGGCTCGTTTGTCTGGACCAGCCCCCGCGAGGGCCTGCGGTGGCAGGTGGATGGCAACCTGTTCGAACGCAACGCTGGACTATTGCTGGTCGATCTGAAGGGCAGCTGCCCGCCCGCCGAACTGGATCAGCTGCTGACCTGTTTTGGACCACCGGGCACGCCGCTCGTCTTTCAGCTGGTGCGGTCGGCGGTCTATGTCGCTGAAGACGTGTTTCGCCAGCATGCCCTCGCCCGCGGCCAGGCCGGGGACGGCGACAGCCTGCGGCCTCCCGAAACCTGCGGCTGGTAGCACCTACAGCTTCAGTCGCCAGATGGCGGCGGCCAGGGCTGCCCAGCCGACCAGCAGCAGCACCCCGCCGATCGGTACGATCGCCCCGAGAATTCGGATGCCCGTCAGGGCCAGCACCCCGAGGAAGCCGCTGAAGATCAGCACGCCAACCAGAAAACAGCCAGCCGCCACCGCCAGCAGGCTGCCGGCTGAATTGGCCCCCGGGGCCGCCGTCAGCCCGGCGATTGCCACCATCACCACGGCATGGAACAGGCAGTAGCGAACCGCGGTTTCCCAGTTGGCTGCCTGGCCATTGGCCTCGAGCATGTCCTTGAGGCCGTGGGCCCCGAACGAACCGGCCGCCACGCCGATAAAGCCCAGTACGGCACCTGCCAGACAAAAGAGTTTGAGCATCGGAACAACCGTTGGGGAAGGGAAACCGGTCGCCGCAGTTTCGGCTACGGCTTTTCAAGCCCCAACAGTTTATCCTCTTCCTCTTCCTGGATGATGATCCGCGGCGTCACCATCAGCATCAGGCTCTGCGTGGTGCGGGCGATGCCGACGTTCTTGAACAGCCGGTTGACGTAGGGAATTTTCGAGAGGATCGGCACCCCGTACTCGTTGCGGCCCTCCCGCATCCGCTTGATGCCACCCATCAGCACCGTGCCACCGTCGGGCACGCTGACCGTGGTGGTGACGGTCGTAAAGCGGAACTCCGGCTGCTGGATGGTGGTGCCGTTGGACGTGAAGGCCTGTTCGGAAGTGGCCTGTGTCTGGAACGAGAGGCCCGGCTGGAACGGCAGCATGCCGCCGGTGTCAGCCTGAGTGCCCTGTTTTTCATCACTGCTCTTGGCGGAGGTGGAACGCTCGCCCTCAAACTGAAACTCATCGACCTGGCCGATTTCAGAGAAGAACGGCACCAGCGTCAGCCGCACAAACCGGCGGTCGCTCGAGACAACCGCCTGGACGTTCACGCTGGTTCCCTCGGACAAGACCGTGATCACCGGCTGCTGAGCAGCGGCAAAGTCGCCCACCACCGGCACCACGCTGGTGACGAAGGGCCGCTGGGTGGTGTCCGACACAAAGGCGTTCTGGCCGTTGAACAGCGTCACCTTCGGGGCCTGCATGATGTTGCCGCGGGTGTTGCCCTGGGCTGCCTGAATCAGGAAATAGGCCTCGATGTCGGAAAGGATCGCAAAGCCAAAGTTGGCGGCCGAACTGGTGATATCGGGCAGGCCCGGCATCGTGGGCACCGTGCCGGGGCCGAAGCTGTTCTGGCGGAAGGGGATGGAAAAAAAGCTGGGAGTTTGCGTCTGAGTCGTACCGCCCGTGCCGCCCGCGCCCCCCGCACCTGCTTGGGTGCCGCCGGTTTGCGTGCCAACGCCCCCCGTCGCCACGCCCGGCTGCCCGAGAATATCGAGGCCGACCAGCTGCGACGGCCCACCCGGGGCGGCCGTCAGACCACGACTGAACGGGTTGACCGATGTGTTGCTGGCCGTGGGAATTGCCGTCATGTTCAACGGCTGCCCAACACCGGTCTGGATGTTGAAGTCAAAGTCGACGCCGATGCGTTCAGCAAATGAGTCGTCAAGCGTGATGAACCGCACTTCGATCGTCACCTGCAGGTCCTGCAGCCTTCGCAGTTGGTCGAGCAGATCGGCAATCTCCTCATGCACCTCCTGAGTCTGGCTGATCACCAGGCTGAGGTTGGTCTGAAACGGCATCACCGCCCCCTGGCCACCGACGGTGTTCCATGAGGTCGGGGCGACGGTCTGCTGGATCAGTTCGATCAACGACTGAAAGTCGGCCTGGCCACCACCCCCTCGGCCAAATGAGGGCGTCGCCGTACCGCCTCCCCCCATCGAGCCGCCCTGCAACTGGGCCAGCACGTTCGGACTGGGGCTGCCCCCCCCTGCCGCCGGCGGCAGGCCCATGCCGTTGGTGATGCCGGCCGGTGGGGGACCGACCTCGACCTTCATGTCGGTGGCCGACATCCGGGAATAGCCCTCGTTCAACGCACCGGTGATGCCCAGCCCATCGGCTGAGAAGTTCGGAATCGGAATGACCAGGTCGGCCACGGGGTAGGACACGCTGTAGACCTCACCCTGCACCAGCCGTGGACTGGTGATCTTCAGCACCTCGTCGCGGATCACATAGTCGAGGTGCAGCGGCTCCAGCAGGAGCTTCAGGGCACTCTTCAGGGAAATCGTCTGATCGAGAGAAATCGTCACTGGCGTGTCGGTGCTCACCGCCTCGCTGTCGAGGCCGACCAGGTCAACGTGCAGCGGCACGCCGGCCTGCTTGGCAAGCTCATCGAGCACCTCAGCGAGCGGTCGCTCACGGTAGGCAGCCTTCACCTGGGTCGATAGCTTCTGCTTGATCTCAAGCTCGGCCGGCGTCATCCGCGACCGCCCCTCGGCAGCCAGCCGGGCCCGGCTCTTGGTCAGATCTTCCCAGTCACGGGTCTCGGGAAACTCGATCGGCCCAACGAAGGGCACACTGGACGATTCAGCATCCTCCACCACGTCAAGTAGCCCGTCGGCCTTGCTGCCAGCAATCATTTTCTGGGTGTCGAGCCGCCGGATGACACGGCTCTGGCTGAGCAACTGGCGGGCCACGACGCTGTCCGGTGATAGCTGCGCGGCTTTCTTGGCGATCACCTCGGCCTCGGCGAACCGCTGCTCGTCGACCAGGGAGTTGTACTGCTCCACCAGACGGGCCAGCCGCTGGTCAACCTCGACCTTGACACTCCGCTCGCGATCGATCTCCGCCTTCACAGCGGTGTTGCGACGGTCAAGTTCCATCTCGGCGCGGCGTTTGCCGCTGCCCTGCTCAATCTCGCTGCGGGTCCGTTCGAGCCGCCGGCTGATCAGTGAGCGGGTCGATTCGGGCAGGCCGGTTTCGGCAGCAACAACTTCGGTGGCCTGATCGAGCAACTCGAGTGCGGCCAGCGGATCTTTGTCGGCCAGCCGCTTGGCCTCAAGCTGGCGGGCGGCCACCTCAGCAGAAAGTTTTGCAGCAATCACTTCGGGAGGCAGTTGTTCCGACGCCGGTTTTCCAGGCTGCGACTGCGGGGCTGAATCGTCGGCGCGGCCGGATCGGGCGGCAAAGACATTCACGAACAGCACCAATGATGCAACGAAAAACGCCGTCTGATGTGCAAAACCGCGGGGCCGGGCCATCAGTGACTTCCTGGAGAACGTGCGGAAAACCAATATCGGGCCGGAGAAATAGCCGCGGCTTCCCTCCGGGGTCAACCCCAAGGG
>CBFIHA010000158.1:0-5104 GCA_965662195.1 uncultured Pirellulales bacterium | reverse complement strand
CGACGGTCGCCGTCGCCTACTTCACCGGTTTTGAGATCATTGACCACCTGCTCGCCGCCACCATGTCGCGGCGGCCGATCGATCGCTCACCGCTCGATCTGACGGTGCAGGTCGTGGCAATGACAAGTTTTGTGGTCATTTTTATCGTCCAGAACTTCATCCAGAGTTTTTCCCATCTGCACTGGGTACAGGTCTTTTACGTGCATGCCAACAATGGCTTTTACCTTGACATTCCGTTCCGCCGAATAACCGGCTGGTTCTACGGGCAGCCGGCCGCCGTCTCCTGATCAGGCAAGATCGCTCTGCTCCGCGTTTCCCTCGGTTGAGGATACAGATGAACGACCACACACCGCCCGCCCCAGCTGCCGCCACCAGCGGTGTGGCAAGGCTTTCTGCTGAACAATTGGTGCCCCACCTAACAGCGCTTGAGGCGGTTGTCCCACCGCTCTGGCCGCTCGCTGACTATGTGGCAGTCAACCCTTTCCTCGGACTCACTGACCGGCCCTTTCTGGTGGCCCGTCAGCTTCTGGCTGACGTCCGCGTCTGCGATATCCTGCCGACAGCCGACTGGTTTCGCCAGCGGCTGACCACCGAGGAAATCACACCGGCCGACCTCGAGACCGCACTGGCAGAGTGCCGCGAGGAACATGCTGACTGGTTTGGTGGACTTACCGTTGCCAACTGCTTGGAGCTTCTGAACGAAGATCCCGCGGATCCGGCCGCTGAGCGGCGGTACCGCACGGTATCGGAGCTGGTCGATGAGCAGCGGGGCACCCGCTGGACCAGCCACATCATCACCGACATCTCGCGGCACTGTGCCGCCCACTTCGACCGCGGACAGGCCAGTTGGCACAGCCCCTGGCTGGGCCTGCCGCTCTACGAGGCCTGGCAGCAGCGGGCTCAGTACAGCCGCCGGCTCGACCAACTCGGCATCCGTGGATTCCGGCAGCTAGTCGCCGCCCTCCCCGCCGATCCACTTGCCACGATCGCAGACCTGCTGGTCAGGCTGGCGATTCCTGAGGCACACGTCGAGCGGTTCCTGCTGGCCGAACTGTTCTCAGTTGCCGGCTGGGCCTCCTTCATCCGCTATCTCGACTGGCATGCCGAGGAGCCACCGCCGGTTGCCGACGACCTGACCGGCCTGCTCGCCATCCGGCTGGCCTGCGATGTTGCCCTGGCTGAGTCGACCGGCCTGGCCGACCTGCCGCAGGGACTGGTTCCAGAGCATGTCGAACCACCTGCACCGGCACCGGCAGTACTCGCCCGTTACCTGTTGCAGGTCGCAGGTGAGGTCGGCTATCGCCGTAAACTGCTCGCCGATATCGGTACGGTCAAACAGCAGGCTGAGAACAGCCGGCCGACACTCCAGATGGTCTTCTGCATCGATGTCCGCAGCGAGGTTTACCGACGGCATCTCGAGGCCCAGAGCCCGGCAGTCGAGACCTGCGGCTTCGCCGGGTTCTTTGCCATGCCGCTGGAGTTTGTTCCTTTGGGAGCCGCCTATGGCCCGGCCCACTGCCCGGTGCTCATCCAACCGGCCTTTCCGATCTTTGAGCGGTTGCTCGGTGCCTCTGAACCGAGAATCGCTGCAGCCATCGACCACCGCACGCTACTCCGCAAGGGCCGCAAACTCTGGAAGGGTTTTCAGTCGTCGGCCATCTCCTGCTTCAGCTTCGTCGAGTCACTGGGGCTGACCTATCTGCCAAAGCTTTTGACCGACTCGCTAGCCTTGACACCACCCGTGGCTGACCCCCGGCACGACGGCCTTACGCCCGATGAACAGCACCGGCTTGGACCCGACCTCGACGGCGCCGAGGATCCGCTCCCGCTGGCTCAACGAGTCGATCTGGCCGAGGGCATGCTCCGAAACCTTGGCCTGACCGATCGGTTCGCGAGAATCGTCGCCGTCTGCGGCCATGCCGCCTCAATGGTCAACAACCCGTACCAAGCGGGCTACGATTGTGGCGCCTGCGGCGGTCATTCCGGTGAACCAAACGCCCGTGTCGCCGTCGCGCTCCTGAACGACATTCAGGTACGGGCGGGGCTGGCCGACCGCGGCATCGGCATTCCTGCCGATACCTGGTTCGTGGCGGCGGTGCATCACACCACGACCGACCAGATTGAGTTCTTCGGGACAACCGGCTGCCCGGCGACCCATCGAGAGGCATTTCGCCAGGTTCGAACGTGGACTGCAGCAGCTGAAAAGGCCACCCGACAGGAGCGGAGCAGGCGGTTGGGGGCTGATTCAGACAGGACCATTTCCCTTCGAGCCCGTGACTGGTCTGAGGTGCGGCCCGAATGGGGGCTGGCCGGCAATGCCGCCTTTATCATTGCCGACCGCAGTCGGACGACAGGGCTCAACCTCGGCGGCCGGGCCTTTCTACACGAGTATTGCCCGACAAAAGATCCCGAAGGAAAGGTGCTGGAACTGATCATGACCGCCCCGATGGTCGTAACGAGTTGGATCGGCCTACAATACTTTGCCTCCGCCGTCGACAACCTCGCCTTTGGCAGCGGCAACAAGGTGATCCACGACGTGGTTGGCCAGTTCGGCATCCTCGAGGGCAATGGTGGTGACCTGCGAACCGGACTGCCCTGGCAGGCGGTCCATGACGGCACGAAACTCCAGCATGAGCCGCTGCGACTAACCGTCATCATCGAGGCGAGCCGGGATCGCGTTGCCGGCATCCTCGGCCACCATCCCAGCGTGCGGAATCTCGTCACCCACGGCTGGCTACGACTCGTCGTCGAAGATGCCGGCACCTGCTACCGCTGGACCACCACCGCCAGCTGGCAGCAAATCTGATCTACGGTCGACCAGATCTTTCAGCTCAACATGCTCAGTCAGTCGCTCTCACCGGCCGTTGCCAGGGCACTTGGGCCGCCTGCTGAACATGCTGGCGGAGGATCGCAGAGAGCATGGCAACGACCTGCTTGTTACCATCGGCAACATCACGCTGCTCAAGTGGATCATCCTCAAGATCATACAGTTGATACCGCTCGAAGGGATCGTTCTGCAGTAGCTTCCAGCGGCCAGCGCGAATTGCATAATAGTCCTGCCCTTGATACTTCTGCCCCCCTTCACGCCGGACCCAGATCAGGGTGCGTTTGACCGTCTGCGGTTTGCCCAGCAGAGTTGGCAGGATCGAGACCCCATCGATCGGATGGGCGACCGCTGCTCCAGCTGCCTCGCAAAAGGTGGGAAAGAGATCGCTGGTCAGAGCGACCAGATTGCTGTTTGATCCAGCCGGAATGCATCCGGGCCAGACCGCACAGAAAGGAACGGCAATGCCCCCCTCGAACATCTGCTGTTTGAACCCTCGGTGCGGCCCACAGTTGGCTTTACTGCCCTCGTGGCCACCATTGTCCGAGCTGAAGACAATCAGGGTATTATCGGCCTGACCTGTCGCCTGCAGAGCGGCGATGACGCGGCCAATCCCAGCATCGAGATGCTCAATGAAGGCGACCAGCTTCGCCCGGGTTGGATCGATTTCTGGTTCACGTGCCAGCACCCTGTCGAGCCACTCCTGCGGCGGCTGCACTGGAAAGTGAGGCGCATTGTAGGCGAGGTAGCAAAACCAGGGCTGGGCGTCACCCGCTCGAGCCTTGATGTAATCGACCGCCCAGTCACTGAAGATATCGGTGGCATGCCCCTCGGGTCGCACATCCTGCTCACCCAGCCGCATGTAGTGCTGCCCATGCCGGGTGTGCGTCCAATAGTCATCCATCATGTCGCCGAGAAAACCATGGAAGTGGTCGAAGCCATGATCAGTCGGCCGTGATGGAGCCTCAAGGCCCAGGTGCCACTTGCCAATGACTGCAGTGTGGTAGCCGACCGCCTTGAGTGGTTGTGGCAGCAGCACCGCCTGCGGATCAAGGAACCCCCAGTTATCTTCAGGCCTCGTCCGAATCACGCCGGGCACGCCAACCTTGTCGGGTACCATTCCCGAGAGGAGTGCGGCCCGAGTCGGCGAGCAGACCGGGCAGTTAGCATAGAAATTGTCAAATCGCATACCGGCAGCGACCAAGGCATCCATTGCCGGCGTGCGGAGATCCTCTGATCCATAGGCAGCCAGGTCGCCCCAGCCCTGGTCATCGGTGAGGATCATCAGAATGTTCGGCTGGCCGGCAACAAACGTTGGGTCGCTGGCTGAAGCTGTCCCCGGCTTCAGGCTCCCTGCCACCATGACGAGTAACAGCAGCAACAGTCGGCGGTGAACGGCCAGCCAGTCAATGAAGAACCATGTGCTTTTCATGAACAAGAGTGTAGGCAATCTGCGGCCCCTACCACCATTAATAGGGCAGGCGGCTCACCCCGACAGCCGCTCACGCACGATCGCCATAGTTTCCGCTTGCCGCTGTTCAACAAATCGGCGGGCGGCAGCCGCCTGACGGCAGGCTGCAGGCTGGTCTTCGGCAAGCTTCAGGACAGCTGGCACAATTTTTTTGACATCGGCCTCGTCATCCATGTCAAACAGCCAGTCAGCAAGCCCGATGTCCTGCCACATGAATCCCTTCGTCGTCTGCTCCCGCCAGCGGCAGACGATCGCCGGCACCCCATTGCCCACCGCCATAATCGGGCTGTGCATCTCATTGCCGAACAGGCCTGCACTTTGGACGTAGGTACTGATCGCCTCACCCGTCAGCCAGTAGTCGGGCCGCCAGACCACCCGGCGGCGGACATCGGCCGGTAGCGGATCGACCAGCATCTCTTTCCCAATGGCCATCTGGGTGCGGTCCTCGGGACAGACGAGAACACGCAGGCCGGTCTCTCGCACCACCCGTTCGATCGCCTGTCGATGCGGCGCGTGGTCGTGTTCCTTCAGCGCGTCGTTACGAGCCTTGCGGACCGGATCAACATCTCGTCCCTTCTCAGGCAGTCGCCAGTAGGGCGTGAAACGGTAGCGGGGAATACAACAGAGGAACTGACCGGGCTCAAGGTCATGCTGTTTCAAAAAGCGTTCGGCCGCGGCGTCATCCCGCAGATCAGCGGCAAAGGCCGCATCGGGCCCGAACTGCATGATGGGACAGAAGCAGCCCTGTTCACGAGCAAAGGCAAGCGAGCGTGAATCCCGAAAAAAGACAAAGTCGGCCGTACTGAGCA
>CBFIHA010000157.1:0-5156 GCA_965662195.1 uncultured Pirellulales bacterium | reverse complement strand
GCGGCAGTGCCGGTGACAGTTTCACGGGCGGCTATCAGCCTGTCTGGTTCGAAGGCAACGGTGGCGATGACAGCCTAACCGGTTCCTTCCAGAACGATCGGCTGGCCGGCGGTGCCGGGAATGACACTATGGCTGGTGGGTTTGGAAACGATGCCTTTGTGTTCGCCGATCTCTTTGGCGATGACGTAGTCAACGAAGGGACGAGCGGCGGAACCGACACGATGGACTTCTCGGCAGTCACAACGCCGCTGGAAGTGCTGCTGGGCAGCGTGACGGTGAGCGACGGCAGTTCGACGGCGACCCATGCCGGCGACCACATCGAGGAAGTTATTGGTGGTACGGCCGACGATGCTTTTGTGATGACTGGATCAAGCGTCACATTCCCGGGCACGCTCGATGGTGGGGGTGGCACGAACACCCTCTGGTATGACGACCCCGATGCGGCAATCGTTGCGGCGGTTGAGGATGGGGGAGCACCGAATGTTGGCACCGCGATCAACTTTGCCGCGGTCAATGCCATTGAATGGCAGGAAAACGCCGCCCTCTCCGGGCCGGTGCTGCTGGGCACCGACTATGACGGCGAGGTCTATGTGAACCCGGCCACGCCGGTGACCTATGCTGGCAGCAAGGTCACCACGAGTGTACTCGGGGGACGGTTTGAACTGCTCGAGGCCGAGACGGTGACGGTGCCGGGGACTGGAACTGGCAGTGGACCTCAGAACGTTCTCTTCGCCCGTGACACGACCGGCGGCCATCTGGTCCGGCTGCCGGCGAGTGCCGGCTGGGCGTTGTATGGAGCCTTCGGCATCAGTTCCGCCTCTGCACCCTTGCTGATCAAGCCGGGGACGACGCCGACCGTTTCAGGCCTACAGCTGCCAGTTGAGCTCAACGGCCTGATCAATCTGCGGCGGGATGAGCTGGCGGTGCTCTCCGTCGATGACGGCACGACCCGCAGCAGCCTGAAGAAGGACGGGGCGGACGTGACCCAGACCAGCAACCCCGGCTATCGAATGGTGGCGGCCGAGACCGTCGGCCTGACCAACCAGCTGCTGCTGATGGCGAAGTCGGGCGACGGCCTGATCTGGTCCTTCGACGCCAGCTGGGTCTGGACCGGTAAAACGACCTTCGCGGCCGGCAGTGCCGATGCCAAGCAGGCCGAACTCGACTTTGAGCTCGACCTTAACCTTGACGGCACGATCGGGTCGTGAGCCATACCGCTCGGCACGGCTCGATTCCCAGGGATGAAGCCGTTGCTCACGCGGCTTCGCTCACCAGCACAAACCCCTGCCTCGAAGCCCGAAGCGCAAGCTGAGGGAAACGGCGTTGGCTGATGTAGAAAACCGCATTCCCTCGGCTCGCGCCTCGGGCTTCAACGAGTTCGGTTCCGCTCACCGCACCATTAAACCTTGCGGAGGTGACGCCCCTACCACATCACCAGCATCTGCGTCTGAATTGCGGTGCCGCTGTAGCCCGCCCGGTAGGGATAGAGCGTGTTGTCGGCCGGGCTGCGGTTGTAATAGAGGGCCTCAAAGGTCAGTTTGCTCTGCCGGCTCTTCTTAAGATACCAGTTAAAGCCACCGCCATACTCCTGGCCGGTGCCGTAGGGGCCGGTGACGGCGCTGGAGCGGCCGTAGATTTCGTATTTCCGTGGGACGAGGCAGTAGGAGAAGTAGCCCAGGCCCCCCTGGTCGAACAGGCTCTGCTGCCGGAGGTCGGCTGGGATCGGACCGGCCACTGTCTGGACGGCGACAATATCGTCGATCAGCCGGAAGTAATACTCGAAGTGGGCCGCAAATCCGTTGTACTTCCAGCCCGCGTCGATGGTGGCCAGCTGAAGCCGGAACTGCTTCACGGTTGCATTCTGGCCAAGGGCGTCGGGGGTGGCGATCGGGGTACCGTCGGAGAGCCGGACGATCGTGTCTTCTGGATTGTTCCCGTTGGTGGCCAGCACCGCCTGCGAGAGGGCATGGACACCGCTGCAGCCCAGCCGGACCGCCGGCTCGTCATGAATCTCCATGTCGGAGTAGCCAAGGCCGAACTTACCCATCGGCTCCCAGGTGAGGATGCCCGCCCAGGCCATTGCCGTGCCGGTACGGTTGACGCCCGCGAGTGAGCCGTCAATGGCGTTCCAGACGCCGCCCCGCCAGGTCAGCTCGCCGTCGAGGACATCGCCGTTGAACTCAACCCCGGGTGAGTAACTCGGCCGGAAGAAGGTGTTGGCCATGCTGCGGTCAACGCCCATTACCCACCGGCTTGAGGTGGCCCACTCGCGGGTGCCGGCGACAAAGGTGACGCCGGCAGTAATTGAAAGGTGGTCATTGAACTCGTAGCCAACATACCCCAGCGGCGTGATCGCTGAGTTGTTGC
Organism: uncultured Pirellulales bacterium; assembly: GCA_965662195.1. GTDB lineage: Bacteria > Planctomycetota > Planctomycetia > Pirellulales > UBA1268 > UBA1268. The sequence continues at coordinate 2,789 of CBFIHA010000157.1, read as the reverse complement.
CGTAGTCGGTCGTACCGAACAGCGAGATCGAATAAGGAATCCGCTCATCGGTAACGTAGCCCTCGGTTGTGATGAAGAACCTGTTGATCTCAAAGGTGTTGATGTTGTTAACGGGGTTCAGATTTCCACTCGGATTCAAGGGGCCACCAGGTTGGTAGGGGGGCTGCGGTGGCGGGTCGAGTGTGGCTGACGAAGTCCAGCTGGTGACCGACCGGGCGAACTCGAACCATCGCACCTGCAGGTAGCCGTTGAGATAGAGCGAGGCGGGAAACCGGCTGCGGTTCTTGGTGAGATAGACCTGCAATCCCTTGGGGCCAGCAAAGTCCGTCGCGGGGATGTAGCGGGGGCGGGGAATCCCGGCAAGCTGGGCGGCAACGGCCCGCTCGGCCTCTTCTCGCACCACTGACGCCAGTTCGGGGTCGTTGCGGATCAGGTCGCGGAGAGTCTCGGGATCAAGCTTGATGGCCGGAGGAGGGGCGGCCACGGGTTCGGGCACTGGGGCGGAAACGGTGGCGGCTGGATCGGCCTCGGGGATCACCAGGGGCTCGGCTGCCAGCGGCAGGCAGGCAAAGAGGGTCGCCCAGAGGCAAGTGGCTACGGAAAACCACAAGGCTGCCAGGTTGCCAGCCGGCGCAGGGGGAGGGTCAAGTTGTCGAGTCGCTGGCTGCCCCATTTGGCACGTTGGCTGCCCTGGTAATGCACACGATTTCTCCAGATAACAAGGGTCATCGACACCGAGCGTAACGATTGTGCAGGTTTTTCAGGCTGTTTCGCTTCAAACGGCGGTTCTGCCCCATTCGGCACACGAGATGCTGCCCAGATATCCAGGGTTACCCATCAGCAGCCACACTGAGGAATCCGGGTGGTCGTTGCGATCACACATCGTGCCTGGTCTGGTCTGCCACCTGCAGCCCCCGGAATCGTCTTGCAATCTAAGGCGAGGGTTCCAGCAGCCGATGGCCCTCCTGGCGAGTGGGCCTTGGCAGGGCCGCTTGAGGCGGCGTCAGACCGTGCCCCGCTCCAACAGCCCGTCGATGATGGCGGTGCGGCTGTCGAGAGGCGTGAGGGTTCGCTTCCCTTCAGGCGACTCACAGGCTGCCCGCAGCTTTGGCAGCCGTTGGCCGCCCGACTGCGAGTCGTAACTGTTGACTGCAATCGTGAACCGCTCGTCCGGTTTGACCGTCCGGTCGCGATACAGCAGCTGGGTGGGTGTACCACCGGCATCAAAATGGACAGTGAAGGGCCAGAGGGTGCGGTCAGAGAACTTGTCGCCGGCATCCTCTGCGACGATGGTCGCCAACTCCTTCGCCGAAAGGCTGACAGTGACCAGCCGGTTTTCATAGGGCACCAGCCGCCAGCAGTCACCGACGGTCAGCTCGCCGGCTGGAACCAGCTCAGTACCAAAGCTGCCGTGAAAGACGCCATCGACGGGATGCTGCCGCCGGGCGAGCGTCTCAGCGAACAGTTCGCAAAGCAACGTCACGACGCCGCTGTTCCGGCCGCCGCCGCGAATCGGCTGGGCGACCGTGCAGACCACGCGAGCCAACTCTTCCTCCGAGCGGGCCAGGTCGGGCCGGGCCCGCTGCATCACCGCCGGGTCAAGCTCGAACCGGTTGTCCATCAACAGGGTGTAGGCCTGGCTATCAACAATCCTCCGCGAGTCGGTGTCGAACGTGAGATCGACCCGGCCGCAGTGAATGCCGTGGTAGCTGGCCTGCGAACAGAGCACGTCGTGCAGCTTGAAGCCGGGCTGGTTCTGGTGGGAGTGGCCGGCCAGATAGACATCGACACCGCGGACGTTCCGCAGCAGTTCCCGCAGAGGATTGGAATAGTTGTCACGGAATCGCCAGCCCATATGGCCGATGACCACAACGGCGTCGGCTCCCTCGGCTCGGGCCTCGGTGACCGATTGCTCCAACGCAGCGACCGGATCGGTCGGCAGCACCCCGCCGAGCGTCTCGGGTGGCAGCCACGATGTCAGGCCTGGCGTCGTCAGGCCGACAAGGGCCACCTTGAAGCCACCGACATCGTGCAGCTGCCAGGGACGAACCTTTTCCCAGGCACCGCCGAGGGTACCGGTCGGCTGCCCGCCCCGCTCGAGGTTGGCCGACAGGACGTTGGGTGTCGATCGATCGAGCAGGCCTTCGAGGGCCTCAGGCCCCCAGTCAAAGTCGTGGTTGCCGATTGCCCAGGCGTCATAGCCGAGGGTGTTGAACAAATCGATCATCAGCCGGCCATCGCTGGCGAGGCTGACTTGGGTGCCCTGAACAACGTCACCGACATCGACCGTCAGCGAGGCGGGCACCGACCGCCGCCACTGGCGGATGCAGCTGGCACAGCGGGCCAGGCCGCCGACATCCTGCAGGCCGTCATAGGTTTCGGTCGGCAGGATCCGGCCGTGCAGGTCGGTTGTATGGAACAACGAAATGGTCTGGGCTCGACCGGCGGCCAGTGTTCGGGCCGGCAGGGCAGTGGCCGCCAGTCCCATAGCTGCCGTGGTAGTGGTGAGAAAGTCACGGCGTTTGATCGGCATCGAGAGCCTCCGGGGCAGGAGCAAGGAGCAGAACCGCCTACTTGCGGAGCAGTGTACTTTCCTGGGCATAGTCTGCCTAACGCTGCTGCACCCCCAGTGACGCGGCCTGAGGAGGTGTTTGTGAGAATTTGGCTACCGGCTGAAGGCCTCATCAAATGCTCATGTTTGCCGGGGAAAAAACAACAACGCGACTCTATCTAAATCTCAGGGAGAAATTTCAATGCGAAGGCATCACGGCTCGCAGGGTGGTTTTACG
>CBFIHA010000156.1:0-5224 GCA_965662195.1 uncultured Pirellulales bacterium | reverse complement strand
ACCGCTTGTCAACAGCCCCGTCGCCTGCGAATGGGATGAAAATGGCAGACTTTATGTCTGTGAGATGAGGGGCTACAGCGAAAGCCGTGACGACGGTCTCTCTCGCATCAGTATCCTCGATGACATCGACGGTGACGGCTGTTACGACCGCAGCACCGTCTTCGCTGACGGTCTGCTCTGGCCCACTGCCCTGTTTCCCTATGACGGTGGCCTGTTTGTGGCTGATGCGCCCGATGTCTTCTTCCTGCGGGACCACGACGGTGACGGCCAGGCTGAAGAGAAGCGACTCGTGTTCACCGGGTTCGGGACTTCCAATGTGCAGGGGCTGGTGAACTGCTTTCGCTGGGGACTGGATAATCGGATTCATCTGGCCACCAGCAGCAACGGAGGTGCCATTCGTGGCGGGGACGCCGCCTCGGATGATCCGCCAGTTTCCATCCGTGGCCGGGACTTCTCGTTCGATCCGAGAACTGAAACGTTTTCACTCACCAGCGGCGCCTCGCAGCACGGGATGTGCTTCGATGACTGGGGGCACAAGTTTGTCTCGGCGAACTCCAATCACATCCAGCAGGTCATGTTTGAAGAGCGGTACGTCGCCCGCAACCCGCTGCTTGCGGCGCCGTCCCCGCTGGCGATGATTGCCGCCGAGGGCCCGCAGGCAGAGGTCTTCCGCCGGAGCCCGGTGGAACCCTGGCGGATCATTCGCACCCGCCTGCGGGTGGCCGGGACTGTTCCGGGCCCTGTCGAGGGGGGTGGCCGGGCAGCCGGCTACTTCACCGGGGCCACCGGCGTGACGATCTATCGCGGTGACTCCTGGCCGGCGGAGTGGCAAGGCATAGCCGTGGTCGGAGATGCTGGCAGCAACCTTGTGCATCGCAAACGGCTCGAGCCCAACGGCCTTGAGTTTCTCGCCCGCCGGATTGATCCGGACTTTGAATTTCTGGCATCCCGTGACATCTGGTCCCGCCCAGTGCAGTTTGCAAACGGGCCCGATGGCACGCTCTCCATCATCGACACCTATCGTGAGGTGATCGAACACCCCGCCAGCCTCCCCCCGGCCATCAAAAAACACCTCGATCTGACCAGCGGCCGCAACCGGGGCCGCATCTATCGGGTGCTACCGAAAGCATTCACTCAGCGGCCAACACCGCAACTGGGAGCGGCCACAACCGCAGAACTCGTCGCCCTGCTCGCTCACCCCAACGCCTGGCACCGGGAGACGGCCAGCCGTCTGCTCTTCATCCGACAGCCCCAGGCTGCTCCGGGGCTGCTGAAAGAAATGGCCGTTCACTCCCCCGCCCCTCTCGGCCGGCTGCATGCTCTCTGCGTGCTCGACGGCCTGGCAGCGGTCGATCAGCCGAGCGTTCTGGCCGCGATGGCCGACCCCATCCCCGGCGTACGGCGGCATGCCGTCCGCATCGCCGAGCAATTCCTTGATCGCCCGGCTGTGGTCAGCAGCGTGATCGGGCTGGCCGCCGATCCAGACATCGAGGTCCGGTACCAGGTGGCGTTCAGTCTCGGTGAGCGTGGCCGCATGCCACCGCACCTGCGGCCGGAGGTCAACGCAGCGTTAGCCAGCATTGGAGCCCGCGACGGGGCGGACCAATGGATCCGGGTGGCGGTGCAGAGTTCAGTCGTTGAAGACGCCGTCGATGTGCTGACCCGGCTGGTGCGGGCAGCGGAGAACCGTCAGCTCGTTGCCGGCGCCGAGCTGCTGCTGGAATCGCTGGCGGTGCAAGTCGTGATGCAGGACCAGGGCCCGGCGGTCAGGCAGGTGGTCGCGCTGCTTGACCGCCTGCAGGCGGTTGACCCCGGTGTTGCACTCGCCTTTGCCCGCGGGCTCGGGCGGGGGCTCGCCCGTCCCGGCAGCATGCTTGCGCAGCTGCGGGCGTCAGGCGAGCTCGCCTCACTGGACACACTAGTGGCGTCGCTGGTCGAGCAGTCGGCGGCCACAGCGGTCGATCGGCAGGCGGCAGTTGCGGCTCGGCTGGTGGCGATCCGCGGCCTGAGCATGGGAACATTTGCCGCCGTCAAGCCGACGCTTACCGCCCTGCTCGACTCACGGCAGCCCTTCGAGATTCAGTCTGCGGCCGCCGCTCAGCTTGGCGGGTTCACTGACGCTGCGGCTGTCGGTGTCCTCATCGATGCCTGGCCGACGCTCGCGCCGCGGGTGAAAGATGCAGCCCTCGAGGCTATTTTGGGCCGTGCCGATCACGCGCGTACCATGCTTGCCGCAGTGGCTGCGGGCCAGATTGCCGCCGCCGACATCCCGTCAGCGAGGCAGCAGCTGCTGGCTGCGTCAAAGCATCCCGATATCGCGGCTACCGCCAGGAAACTTCTGGCCCGCAGCGGCTCCGGTCATCGCCAGGAGGTGCTCGCTGCCTACGAGAGCTGCCTGTCGCTGACGGGTGACTTCGACAGGGGCCGGACCATTTTTCGCACCAATTGCTCTTCTTGCCATCGGGTCGAGGGCGTCGGCCATGCGCTCGGACCAAACCTGGCGAGCATGAAGAGCCGCGGGGCTGAGGCGATTCTGGTGAATGTCCTCGACCCCAATCGGGAGGTGAATCCCCTCTATGTCAATTATGTCTGCCTCACGGAAGACGGTCGGTCAGTAACCGGAATGCTTGCCGCTGAGACGGCCACCAGCGTGACGCTCCGGCGAGCCGAGGGGGCGGAAGACACCGTGCTGCGGTCCGACATTGAGGAACTTCGCAGTCTCCGGCAGTCGGTGATGCCCGAAGGGCTGGAAAAACAGATCGACCGTCAGCAGATGGCGGATCTGATTGCGTATCTGCTGGCAGCCCCGTGAGTAGCACACCGGTCACCGGCACCACCAGCTCTTGAGCTGAAGTGGATTATTTCGGAGCGTGGTTCAATGGCGATCGGTGGGGGATCGAGGCCATCAACGACGACGTGCATGGCCGCCGCCAGCGCTACCCGCTGCCGAGGGCTGCGAGCCCGATGAGCAAGCCGATGATCGCCCCGCAGACGCCCACTGAGATGATGAAACCGGCCACGTCGCTCACCCGCGGGCGATTGAGTTCCCAGTCTGATTGCGGAAAAAGCCGCAGCGTGGTCCGAAATTCGGGCTGGGCATAGGCCCGCTCGAGCCGGGCTCGATCCTCTGCCGGATCGGGGGCAACTTCTGTGCTCATCTTGGCAAAGTAACGATCGAGCACCTCTTTCTGCTGCCGGGGGGTCACTGAACCGGCCAGCAGAAACACCATGAACGGCAGCAACACCCTGGCCGGCAGCCGCAGCGCCTCCAGGGTCGATTTGGAGACCTGGCTCAGGTCGATACCGAGCAAGGCGTAGAGGGCGAAGTCGAGGTTGAAATCACCCCGGCCGATGAATTCTCCGGTCTTGCGTTGGACGAGCAGTTGCCCTGTCTCGGTGGCATTCGTCGTGATGGTTTCCAACCCAATCGCTCCTGTTGGCTCAAGTCCACCGGTCCAGAAGATCGGTTTGCCGCCGGTGGTAGTCACGATGGTGATCGGCTCGCCGAGCCGGGCGGCCGGCGGGGGCGAGCCCAGGGATGCAATCAGGTCCTGATTGTTTTCTTTTTTCGCATCGGCGACGACCTGTTCCCAAGCCTCCCGCCGCGCAACGTCGGCCGCTGTCGCGACTCGTGTGGTGGTACGGGTGAGCACCTGCGTCGAGGTGGCGAAAAGCTGATTGTTACGGAGAGTGGGCAGCAGCCGCGGCAGCCCGATCGGCAGCAGGAAGAAGAACAGCAGGGAGAACACCAGAGTGACCCAGGCGGCCATTCGATTTGCCCGCCGCCAGACCATGCCGATCCAAAACGGGGCGGCAAAGAGGATGGGCAGTTCCACCGCCAGCTTGAATTGCCCGAAGACGTCCGCCATCGTCATGGCGACAACCGCGGCGCCGATAATAATCGTCAGTCCTGTCAGCCGTGCGACAAGCACATAGGTCTTCTCACTGGCATCGGCATCGATGAACGCCGCGTAGACGTTACGGGTGAATAGCGCCGAGGTGACGATCATGTACGTGTCGGCAGAACTCATCATGGCCGCCATCAGGCAGGCCAGCATCAGGCCGACCAGACCGAGGTTGAGTGGGCCGAGGATCTCACGGGCTGCGACTCCCCAGACCCGGTCCGGGTCTGCCGCGATCTCTGCATTGCCAGCCAGGAGGGCCAGCGCAATCAACGCTGTCAGTGCCCAGCCAACAGTGCATAGCCGCTTGAGAAAATTCCCCACGACCAGACCGACGCGGGCCTCGTCCTCGCTTTTCGCCGAGCCGCCGCCAGTGGCAATGAAGTGCGGCTGCACGACGATCCCAATCAGCCCGAGGATGCTGAGGGAAACGATGTAGGCAAACGGGAATTCGCCGGCCGCCGGCCCCCCGAACAGGCTGAAGTAGTCCGGCGCGACACGTTCATGGAGGATGCGAAACCCGTCCATCACGCCCATGGTCTGCGGGTCACCATAGCTTTCCACGAGGGCCAGCAGCCCGAAGGGAATGAGCAGGACCGACAGCAGAACGATGAACACACCCTGGATGAGGTCGGTGTAATAGGCGGCGGTCAGGCCACCGAGTACGCCATACAGGATGACGATCAGGGCAACGCCCGGAATGACGACATGCTGCAGTTCCAGGCCGAACAGGTGATCGACGCCGATCAGCGGCACGGTGAACTTCGCGATCGCCGAGAACATCGTGGAGAGATAGAACATGTAAAAGACGGCGGCAAAGATGGAATAGGCGAGCCCCAGGCCGCGGGATTCATACCGTTCGACAAACCAGTCACCCAGCGTGGTGTGCCGCATCCGGCGATACCAGACCGCAACGATCCAATACACCGGGGTCACAAACAGCCACATCAGGGCTGACCAGACCCCGCTCAGCCCGCTTGTCCACCCCGTGCGCCCGACGGTAACTGGTTCATGGGCACCGGTGCCGGCTCCGAATGCGGCGAAGGTCTGCATCAGCCTGCCGAAGCCCCGGCCACCCATGAAATAGTCTTCTTGTCCCTTCACCCGCCGCATGGCCCACACCCCAATAGCGACCATCGTGGTGAAACACGAGACCAGCACAATGACGTCGATCAGTTGCATGAGGGGACCTGTCGGATGCGGGACTCAACGGCACGCCATCGATTGGTAGGGGTTTGGTTGAGCTGGTGACACGGCGGCTTAGCGAGTATCCACATTTGATTTGAATGCAAGATGAACACATTTGATTAAAACCGACATGG
>CBFIHA010000155.1:1655-5235 GCA_965662195.1 uncultured Pirellulales bacterium | reverse complement strand
CAACACATTTGACAGCCTCTACGGGGCCCAGGTCGGGCTCGACATGGTGCTGCTGGGTGACCGCGACCGGGCCTGGATCGAGGGGCTGGGCAAGGCGGGTATCTACTACAACAACGCCTCGCAGAGCAGCTTCGTGGACAGCGTGACCACGACTCAGGTCACCCGCACCACCAGCAAGTCGGTCGATCGGACGAGCTTCTTCGGGGAACTGGGCTTCACCGGCTGCCTGCGGCTGGGTGAGCACTGGACTGCCCGGGCCGGCTTCACGATGTTCTGGCTGGGCAACGGCACCGCCGCCGCCGATCAGCTCTCGGTCAACAATCTGTTCTCATCGGAAATCGAAACAGGCATCGACACCGGCAGTTCAGTCTTTCTCTACGGCGTCAACCTGGGCCTACAGGCTGCCTGGTAGCGGCTGGTGTTCCTGCCGGGGCGTCACTCCCCGATGATCTTCACCAGCACCCGCTTGGGCCGGCGGCCGTCGAACTCGCCGTAGAAGATCTGCTCCCAGGGGCCGAAGTCGAGTCTGCCGGCGGTGATCGCCACCACCACCTCGCGGCCCATCACCTGTCGCTTGAGATGCGCATCGGCATTGTCCTCACCGGTACGATTATGGTCATAGACCTTTGGGCTGGCATTGAAGGGGGCGAGCTGCTCCAGCCACTTGGCATAGTCGCGATGCAGCCCGGGTTCGTCGTCGTTGATGAAGACGCTGGCCGTGATGTGCATGGCGTTGACCAGGCAGAGGCCTTCCTGCACACCTGACTCTGCCACCAGGGCCTCGATCGTCGGCGTGATGTTCTCAAAGCCCATCCGGGCGGGGATGGTAAAGGTAAGGTGCTTGGTGAGTGATTTCATGGGCGGCTCCAGATTGTCTTTCCTTCCTTGATCGTCTCCACCACGTGAATGGTCTTGAGGGCCGCCGCCGGAACGGTCAGCGGGTTCTCAGAGAGGATCACGAGGTCGGCCAGCTTGCCCGGCTCAAGCGAGCCTTTGCGAGCTTCCTCACGATACTGAATGGCCGCATTGATGGTGAGGGCCTTGAGGGCCTCTAGTGGGGTGATCCGCTCATCGCGCCCCAGCACCGAGCCGTCTCGCATGGTGCGGTTGACGGCGGTGTGTACCGTGAAGAGCTGATCGAGCGGCACGACAGAGTAGTCGGTGTGGTTGGTTGGCTGCAGCCCGAGGTCGAGTGCTGAGCGGAATGGGCTGAGCTGCTCAGCCTGGGCTCGGCCCCGGTTGGCGATGTGGGCCTGCCCGAAATAGAAGGTGTGGACGGTGAAGAATGAGGGAATGATCTTCCAGTCGGCATACCGCTTCAGCTGGTCGGGACGGATGAACTGGGAGTGGATGCCGACCGTCCGGCGGTCCTTCGTGAGACTGCCCGCAGCAGCATACCGGTGGGCTTCCAGCAGCATGTCGATGGCGGCATCGCCATTTGAATGGATCAGCACCTGAGCCTCGTTGTCATAGGCCCGCTTGAAGATGCCGTTGAGTGCAGCCTGGGGTGAGGTCGGCTCACCCCGCCAGTACTGCTGGCCGGCTGGTCCGCCGTTGAGGTAGGGCGTTGTGAAGAAGGCAGTACGGCCCTGGGGAGAGCCATCGGTCAGCACCTTGATGCCGCCCACGCGCAGCCGGCCACGGTAGTCATGCTCGGTGAAGGGAGGCTTGTCGCCGATTGTTGCCTTGAGATCCTGCGCGAGGATGTAGGCGATTACATCAACCTCCAGCAGCCCCCGATCCGCCGCGGCCTGCAGCAGTTTGTAGACACCGGCGCCTGTTGCCCCTTCCTGGGCGGTGGTGATGCCGGCGGCGGCATAAGCCCGCTGGCCGGTCTTGAGAAACCCAAGCAGTTTTTCTGCCGGAGGGAGGTGCAGCCCGGTGAAGATCGGGATGAAGGCGGTCTCCATCAACAGGCCACTCGGTTCCTGCGAGCCCGGCAGCCTGCCGATCACGCCGCCAGCTGGCGTTTTGGTGGCTGCCGTGATGCCGTATCTTTTGAGTGCTGCCGAGTTGAGCACGGCACCGTGGCCGGAGACATGGAGCAGGATCACCGGATTGTCGGGAAAGGCCGGGTCGAGATCCTGCTTCGTTGGATGCCGTTTTTCAGTCAGCAGGTCGGGGTCGTAGCCATAGCCAAAAATGAATCGGCCCTTTGCCGGCTTCAGTTCTACTTGCTTGGCCTGCAACTGCTTGACGATGTCGGCGATTGAGTGACAGGGACCGGCCGGTGGCGAAGAGCAGTTTGCCTGCAGCGGCATCAGCACGCACTGGAAGAAGTGGCTGTGGCCGTCGATGAACCCGGGCAGCAGCGCCTTGCCGGCAAGATCGATCAGCTGCGTGTCTGGGCTGGCTGCCCGCAGCAGGTCGGCCTTCCCACCGACCGCCGAGATGGTGCCGTCGGTTACGGCCAGTGCCTCGGCCTCGGGCAAGGCGTCGTGCATCGTCAGAATCGGCCCGCCATAGTAGATGGTGGTGGGCGGTGCGGCAACGGCTGAGGCTGCGAGGCCGACTGCGAGGCTGAACACGACAGGCAGACGCATGGCAGAGTTTCAATGAGTGGATGAATGTTTCGCTGTGACTGCGGCAGGAGTGGAGCGTATCGTCAGCCAGCCGACTGGTCGCTAGGATGCGATAAAAAAACCATCGAAAGGAGTGAACGATGCATGTGGAACGCGTGAAGTACCTGATCTGGGCCGCAGACACTGACCGGGCCGTCCGATTCTACGAGACCCTGTTCGGGGCCGAAATCACGAGGCAAAATCCGGCTGTGACCGACCTCGATATCTGCGGGGCCACGATTGGCATTCACAGTGGCGGCGAGGGGAAACGCACCTGGACCGGGCTGAGCTTTCAGGTGCCCGATGTGGTGGCCGGTGCTGCTGAGGTCACTGCTGCCGGCGGTATCCTCACCCACGAGCCCCGCGAGGAAAACGGCGAGCCGCCCCATCTCGCCATGTGCGCCGACACCGAGGGCAATGAGTTCATGCTGTCGCGGAAGCGAAGCTAACTTTCCTAGATTGGTCGCCTGCTTGGCGGCGGACGGTCTTCACAAGCTGCTAGGGATCGACTGCCAGACAGACCAGCGTGTCGTCGTTTCGCAGGTAGAGCCGGCCGGCTGCGAGGGCCGGCAGGGCTCGGAGGGTGCCAGGCAACGGTCGTGCAGTTGCCAGGGTTTCAAAGCCCGTCGGTGAAACGCTCAGCAGCATGAGATCGCCGCCGGTCTTGACGGCCAGCAGTTTGCCATCGGCAGCGAGCAAGGTGCCGTAGCCGAAGTTTGGCTCCTGCCACCGTAGTTGACCCGTGGCCGCATCGACACATTTCAATGTGGCAGGGGGGATGTCGTCACGGCCGTCAATACAGTAGAGGTGGCCGTCGAGCATGATGGGGGTGCAGTACTGGCTGGCCAGACTTTCGGTGCCCTGCCAGATTGGAGTCGCGGCGTCGGCGTCGAAGGTCGCACAGATCGAGCCGATGCCGTAGGCAGCCGTGACCAGCAGTCTGCTGTTGCCGTCGGCGGCGGTCCAGGCCAAGGGTGTAGCAGCATTGACCGTCGGGCCACGCATACCGAAGGGAAACT
>CBFIHA010000155.1:0-1635 GCA_965662195.1 uncultured Pirellulales bacterium | reverse complement strand
CGTTGGGGCGGCGTAGCTGGCCGGCTCGTCAGTGCTCTGCCAGCGCAGCTTTCCGGTGGTCAGATCAAAGCCGACCACTCCGGCACCACCGCGGCCGCCCACATTGACCACCACGCAGTCAGCAATCACCAGCGGACTGGAGCCGGCGCCGAAGTAGCCCTCGGCGGCGTCGAACTCCCGGTGGGTTTGCTGTTGCCAGTGAATTTGGCCTGTCGCCGTGTCGAGGCAGGTCAGCACGCCCTGGGCCCCGAAGGTGATCAAGCGGTCGCCGGCGACAGTCGGGACGCAGAGAGGGCCGTCGCCGCCGCCGACCTGCGGCTGGAAGCGGGTGGCGTGGTCAGCCTGCCAAAGCGTCTTGCCGGTGGCGGCGTCGAGAGCCTCGGTCACCTCCCGGTCGCCCTCGCGGTGAAACAGAAACACCCGGCCCGCGGCCACGGCAACACCGGCGTAGCCGCTACCCACCGGTCGCTGCCAGATAACGGGTGGGCCAGTCTCCGGCCAACGGTCGGTCAGCTGCTCGTCTGCAGCTGCGACACCAGTCCTGACAGGCCCGAGCACCTGAGGCCAGTCGCCAGCGGTGGCGGCTGGCGGCAAAACCGTCAGCGTGGCCAGGAGGAGCATGACGGGCCGGAGAGAGGTGCTGGCAGAGACGTTGGGCATGGGCATCGGGAGGCTCAGGGGGCGGTGGAATCGTTCGGGGAAATGCTGTTCCGTTTTCGTTAGTCTACTCCCGGCGGCCGCAGCCGCGGGCGGCTATTGTCTTGTTTGCTCTGTCGTTCACCGAAGGAACTCGTCGATGCTTTCACCCAGCCAGCACCGTAGCCTGCGGCTGCTCCTCACCGGTACGCTCTGTTTGCTGTTTGCCGCCCCGGCGCTGCCCTGTTCCCGGGTGGTCTATCTCGGGCCAGCGGGAGCGGTGGTTACCGGTCGCACCATGGACTGGACCCAGTCGATGGAGACCAATCTCTGGGCCTTCCCAGCAGGCCTCAAGCGGAACGGCAATGCGGGACCACAATCACTTCAGTGGCAGTCGAAATACGGCAGCATCGTTGCCACCTGCTACGACGGGCTCTCTGCTGACGGTCTCAATGAAAAGGGGCTTGTCGCAAACATCCTCTACCTTTCAAGCAGCGTTTATCCAAAGCTGGACGGAAAGCGGCCGGCCCTTTCAATCGCTGGCTGGGCGCAATATGTGCTCGACAACTTCGCGACTGTGGCCGAAGCGGTAGCCGCTCTTAAAGACGAACCGTTTCAGTTGGCGGGTCTCACGCTGCCGGGCGGACATGCCGGTACCGGCCACCTGTCCATTTCCGATGCCACGGGCGACTCTGCTGTGTTTGAGTATCTCGACGGCAAGCTGGTGATCCATCACGGCAAGCAGTTCACCGTCATGACCAATGATCCGCCGTATGACCAGCAGCTGGCGCTCAATGGCTACTGGAAGGAAATTGGTGGCGGGGTGATGCTCCCCGGCACTGAACGGCCCGCCGATCGGTTCGTGCGGGCGAGTTTCTATCTGGGGGAGGCTCCGCAGACCACTGATGAAACCCAGCAGATTGCCACGATGTTTTCCATCATCCGCAACGTCTCGGTGCCATTCGGCGCCGAGCACCCAGGCCAGCCGAATGTTGCTGC
>CBFIHA010000154.1:0-5476 GCA_965662195.1 uncultured Pirellulales bacterium | reverse complement strand
ACCAGCAACCCCGACAACCCTCGGAGGTTTCGGGAATTGCCCAATTGGAAAAAGGCCATGGTTGGCTTTCTATAGGGACAGCTAGTCTTTGCTGTCAATTCAGGGGCCGGTAGCAAGTCCCGACCTTTCCCACCGCGAATATTGTACTCAAGCAAGAAAACCAAATATCCGGCGGCGGGTTGTATCCCTGTGTAACGGTGGTCATTATCGCCTAGGTCTCGTACTCTTTCAGAGTTCGATTTGTCTGGTGTCGTTCCTGGCCGTTGGCCCGCGGGTGCTGCGGCCACGAGCGACATCCCGCTCCAACAGCGAAAGGAGCTCGGCCACCCGGTCCGGATACTCCTACACCAGGTTGTGCTGAGCCCGTCCCCAAACAGATGGCAAACGCCACCGGGCTCCGGCGGCATCCCGCGTGATCGTGACGGCTCATCATGCAGTGGTCCTGGGGAGGAAGGTATCGGAAGTGAGCAGTGAAGTCACAAGGGAAGGAAACGGGCCGCCTTTTTCCGAAGGACGTGGGCGCATCCAACGAAAAGGGCGGCTGAATTTCCGGGTTCTTGTGCGTCCATGCTCCAAACCGCGTCATTGTTGGGCCATGTCAGCCGGAGACGCTCGCGCGCCTGAAGTCAACCGTCATCGTCTTTCCCGCAACGGGCGTCACGAGCGTGCCGCTTCACCGCAGTCGCTGAACCGACGCATGATTATCTGTACCATGAGCAGCTATTGCGAACGCAGTTCAAAGGTGAAAATATTCGGACCTTCAGGTGTGACTGTTGCCGTGAAGGTGCTCGCTGTGTTGAAGACCGCGGGCAGAGTCTCGATCTGGATGGACTCGGGTGTTTTGATGCCGGGCATCGTCGGCCCCGGATGCGGTCCATCCTTGATGACCGAAAATTCGATCCTCCGCTGGCCGGCCGAGGCTGATCCGGTAAACGCACCATCTTTGATGGGGAGCCGCTCGATGAGCCCGAGATTGGTGGTCCGAAATGTGATCATGCCCGCGGGCAGATTTCGGCCATCCAGCATGACCGTCCCGGAAACCGGATAGCTCGGTGGCTGGAGTGGATCGGTTCTCGAGCAACCGGCGACCGCTACGCTGAACAGCAAGACAGTCTTGCAGCACAGGGATTTCCGATACGTCATGGCGGGATCCCTCACGAATATTGGCGGTCTGATTGACGCCGTCGAAACCCTCATTCTACCAAAGGAATGCCGTCGTCCCGGGTGGCCAGTTGAGCAAGAATCTGGAGACTTATGGAATCGGGAAGAAACCGGACGCTTCCGTCTAGCAATAGACTGCTGATGCCGCCAGGATGTGCTGAATTCAGTGGGATATTCTCTGGCCAGCCGCCAGCCGGACCAGACTCGTTCGCCCCGTATGGCCCCGGCCCGACCCCGTCTGTTGCCCCCGACCAGCCGGACTTTTCATTAATTCGATGAGCGATTGTTGTCGTGCTGTACGCATCACTTGAAAAAGCCGCGCCCGGAGCCCCGAGAGTCCAGCCAAAAACACTGGTCGCCTGCCAATACCGTGGGACGCCCGACGAGTCAGTGATGTAGTCACTTTGTTCACCGACCACCAGCGTCTTACTTGTGCCATCGGTGCATTTCGAAAAGTTCAGTTGTCCACTGTTGATCAACATGCCGCCGTGGCCATTTTCGGTAATGGTGACGACGGGCAACGAAATCCTGTCATTGGATTGTTGAGGATAAGCGTCCGATTATTGAATAGACCGGAACCCGCAGACGGGCCAAACGTCCAGCGATCCCAGAGTGAACCGAGTTCAATGTAGGGCATTAAATAGACAAGCCATGAACTCCCCCAGCCTCCGGTGGTTTGGCCAAATGGTGGTGTGTCCGCCGCGGAGGATGGGGGCACTCTGTTAAGGGCAGCGTGGTGATTGTGAATACCAAGCCCCAGTTGCTTGAGATTGTTGGCACAGCTCGTTCGTCTTGACGCTTCCCTCGCCGCCTGGACAGCCGGCAGAAGCAGACCAACCAAAACGCCGATGATTGCAATTACAACCAGCAACTCAATAAGCGTGAATCCATGGCGATGACAACGTGTGCTTTTCGTACCATCTCCCAATGAATTTCTCAGGACAGCAGAATACAAAACCCCCAGTGTAAAAATACTGCAATCTTCTGATCGATTCAACCCTAGCCAGCGAGCCGCCGCCCCTGCTCCTCCCCGTTCGCGGTGGTAACCGCCGTTGAAAGCGTTGCCGGCCTGGGATTTGGAACTGGTGGGACTTCGACCCGCCGCTGGCAATTCGAAAGGTTGATAAGATACGACAGGTGGCCATGGCGGGGCCAGTGCCGCCGTAAGCGGAGACTGCTGCGATTCGGCCGACCAGCCTTAACCCCACACCAGGTTGCAAATTAGCGCCTGGATAAAGTTGTTGTTAGCCCTTCAGAAGTTCGATGCTTGCCAGAGCGGCGTTGGCCGTTCTATCCTTCGTGCTGATTGACCCCCACGGGATTGATTTCGAGCGACACACTTATCACTTGCCGGCGTTCGATGCCCGGCTGACCGGGGGGTAAGCCGGCCCGTTTCGTCTGGGAGATTATGCCATGATTCGTTTGCTATCCGTGATCGCGGCGTGCCTGCTTACGCTGTTTCAGTCGCCAGTTGCGCAGGCCGCCGAGCTCCGAGAGATCGTGCTCTGGCCCGACGGAGTGCCCGAACCGCGGGTGCCTGCTGAAGCGGCGGAGACGGTCGAAAAGAAGGCCGACGGTATCGCGCGACGATCCCACGTCTCGAACCCGCGGCTGGTTGTCTACGACATTCCACGATCCGATTCAGCCAAACTTCGCAACGCCGTGCTCGTGGTGCCCGGGGGGGGGTTTGGGATTCTCGCCGATGAGCACGAGGGCTCTGAAGCGTGTCGCTGGCTGAACGAGCACGGTTTCGTGGCGTTTCTCGTACTGCACCGGGTACCCACGGGCAAGACGCCGGTGCCCAACGCCGGGCCAACGCAGGATATTCAGAAGGCGGTACAGGAGGTGCGACGGCGGGCAGTGGAGTTTCAGATCGACCCGGCAAAGATTGCCGTGCTGGGTTTTTCCGCTGGTGGGCAGGCCACGCTTGTGGCGGCCACCAACCCGCCGCGATTTCCAACAGCCGGTCCGGCGGTTTCGGTGAGGCCTGACGCTGTGTTGCTGCTCTACGCCTGGAAGATCGTCGGCGATAGCAATCAGGGATTGCGTCCTGACGTCACAATCGACGGTAGTGTGCCCCCAATGTTCATCGCCCAATGTGGTGACGATCCGGGCTCGGTGCCGCAAGGCTCGGCCAACCTCTATCTGAAACTCATCGAAGCAAAGGTACCGGCGGAAATCCACATTTATGAGCAGGGTGGGCACGGCTACGGACTGAAGCCGGGCAATACGCTGCCGGGCCAACTCGATTGGAAGGACCGCGCGATCGATTGGCTCCGCATCCGCGGCTGGTAGTTTCTTTGAAGAAGCATCCGGTAACGCGACCGAGCCGACTTCCTGTGTCGGGCCGGTATGGCAGGGCGACACAGTGCCGGTTCAGGACACGAGTGACCGCTTCCGTAAATCACTCACCACGGCGAGTGTTGTGAGCCAACGCCGCCACCAGAATCGCACCGTCACGGCAACCACCTGTCGGAGTAGGACGGGAATAATCAGGTGAACCGCCATGGCATATCTCAGAGAATTCAGGGCCCTCCACTCTTCCAGAGCTTGATCGACTGGGCGTCATTCGCTGCCTCCGGGCCCCGCGTGCTGCGGCCGCGGGCAACGTCCCGCTGAAGCAGTGCCAGCAGGTCCGCAACCTTCGTCGGCTGCTCCGCCGCCAAGTTTCGGCGTTCACCGGGATCGGTCGATAGGTCGTAAAGCTGGACTGCGGGCAGGTGTCGCTCGGCAGCCTGCCGCTCCGTTGGTCTCGACCAGCCTCCTGAGCCCCGCGCCAGCAGTAGCTTCCAGGGCCCTTGGCGATAGCCGAAGTGGCCACTGATTGAATGGTGGACGATGCCGTCGCGGGCCGGCGAGGTCGGCTTGCCGTTCGACATGGGCAGAAAGCTGACGCTGTCTTCGGCCGCCCCATCCGGGACCTCAGTCAACAGGATTTCGGCCACCGTGGCAAACAAATCGGTCAGGCAGATCGGCTGGTCACAGGCAGAGCCCGCCGGCATACGCTGCGGCCAGCGGACAATGAAGGGCACCCGATGGCCGCCATCCCAGAGGTCTGCCTTTGACCCGCGGTATGGTCCGCTGACGAGGTGCCCCTGTTCAGCCAGCCGTTCGATGCCGGCGGCCTTCGAACAGCCGTTGTCACTGGAGAAAACCAGCAGGGTATCGTCGGCTACGTTGTTCCGCGCCAGGGCTGCCATGATTTCGCCGAGGGCATGGTCGGTCTGCATGACGAAATCACCATAGTCACCCAAGCCGCTTTTGCCCTGCCACTCGGGCGTGGGCAGGATCGGCGTGTGGGGCGACCCAAGCGGGACATAGAGAAAGAATGGCTGGTCACCGGAAGCCAAGGTGTCGATCTGCTCGACCGCCTTTTGCGTCAGCTGCGGCAGCATTTTGATTTCGTCTTCATGCCCAATCACACAGTCGTTCTCGATGACCGCCCGCATATCCCGGGCGTGATGAAAGCCGTGAAAATAGTCAAAGCCGCGGTCCACCGGACCATCGGGCAGCCTAGCCCCAATGGGCGGCAGTTCGTGATCCTGCCGCCGCAGCAGCTTGCCGGTGGCGGGGTCGAGGTACTGACAGTCGAGATGCCATTTTCCTACGATCGATGTTTGATAGCCCTGCTCGCGAAGGAAGCTGGCCACGGTCGGCCGGTCGGCCGAAATCAGGCAGGGGGCAAAGCCGGTGACCACTCCACTCTGCAACCGGGTTCGCCAGCAGTGCCGGCCGGTGAGCAGCCCGTAACGGGTGGGAGTACAGACCGAGGAGCCTGAGTGCGCGTCGGTGAACACCCTCCCTTCAGCCGCCAGCCGGTCGGCATGGGGGGTCAAGATCTTGCCATGCTCAGGGTTGAGGCAGTGCACGTCGCCGTAGCCGAGATCATCACACAGGACGAAGACAATGTTTGGCGTTGGCACCGGCTTGGAAAGCAGGGTCCTCAGCGCAGCCCGGTCGGCTGGTCGCTCAAGCCAGCCAAGAGTGGCCAGAAATGCGTCGGCATGGCAGATGGTATCGAGAAAACACCACTGGGACTTCGACTCGTTGAAAAAACCGTGCGCCTGGCCCGGGTAGACCCAGAGTTCGGATTTCACGCCAGCTGCCCTCAGGTCGGCGTCAAAACGCTCGGCGGTCGCTACCGGAATCAATCGATCATGATCTCCCAGAAAGACAATCGTTGGCGGATCGTCACGACTGATGTTGTGGGCTGGTGAGATCACTGGGAACCAGGGCTTCGCCCGATCGTGCCCGTATCCCTGGGGGCCATTGTCGTAAACAGGGTTGAACAGCAAAAGGGCATCCGGCTTGGAAC
>CBFIHA010000153.1:0-5548 GCA_965662195.1 uncultured Pirellulales bacterium | reverse complement strand
CGAAGGATGTCGCCCCGACAGAAAGTGTTGATCCGGCCAGTGAGAAGTCGGCGTCTTGTTGCACAATGACCGTGTCGGTGTCGGCGTTCGTCGCGGTGGCGTCAAGACCACCAACAAATGTGATCGTGGCGGTTGGACCGGCCGAACTCAGCTTGGCAACGTCAAGTCGTAAGAGGTCGTCATTCGTGGTACCCGTAATGCGGATGCCACCGTCTGTTGCAGCGGCTTTTGAGGCTGACGAAACAATCGTGTCGGTGTCATTCGTATCGACCAGGCGGAATGAATTGCTGCCGGTGTCGAAGGTCAGGGTCAGATCACGCAGGTCGCCGGCTGTCGCGTAGGAAAGGTCTGCGGCGAGCATGGTCCGCTGCTCGAGCGGCTCAAAGGCATAGCCTCGCTCACGGGCTCGCTCAGCCCGCCGGAGCTTTCGCTCAAAAGTTGCCCTCCGATGCCGCTGGTGGGCAAAGGTGGTGTAGAGGCGGGGCTGGAGATTTTGCAGCCAGTCAGTTCGTTTCATGAGTTCCCCAAAACAGAATCGAAGAGGGCGTGTTGATTCGCCTTCTCCTCAGTTAAACACGTGCAGACCGGATCGTTGATTTTGCCGGTTACAGGCGAGGCGGCCGCAAAGCGGTGACGCCATTCGCAACCGGCGGCAAAGACCGGTTCCTCACCAAGCCATCAGGTGCGGCCAGAACTGGCAGCAGAGAAAGCGGCTGTACCGGAGAACAGCCCGCCTCAGTTGCAGCAAGAGGTGGTCGCAGATGATCAACCGAGATTGCGATCAGGGGCAAAATTGCCAGGAACGCACTCAGGCCCGCGTAATCTCCGGAATTCGCCAGATTTTCCAATTTTTGGCAGAAATAGCAAGAGATTTAGCGGGCTTGGCTGCGGGAGAATTGGTAACCAGATCGTTTTGTGAGCAAAAACCCCCGATTGCCCAGTGAAGCTTCAGCCCGTTCGGTCGCGGCCCGGTTCAACGGGAGACCGGCGGCGGTGTGCAAGTGACTCCCCAAGGGATTGGGGGGGAGAGGGGGATGGGGCGAAGGTGGCGGCGAAAGCCATCTGCTCTCCGAGCGGATCGTGATCCTGAGCCTTGCTGAATGGTATCGTCAGACTATGCCATACGCGATCATTCCACTCCACCAAACCGACGGGAAGCAGCTGATCGCCGACAACATCCTGGAGGCGGTCTGGCAGCAGATTGTGGCAGAGGGAAAGCAAGACATGCTTTTCTACTCCGGCGGCATTCATTCTGCGGTCGACTTTCTGGCCTACATCAAGGCGAGCCACCTGCACGTCATCTTTGTGGTTGAATCGGCGACTTCGCAACTCAAGGGGATCGGCTGGCTGACGAATGTCAGTGGCGGCACGGCGTTTGTGCACTACTGCATGCTTGGGCCGCCAAGGCGAAGCGTCGGCACGGCCCTCCTCGACTACTGGTGCCGCCTGCGGCGGACGGACGGTCAGCCGTGGCTGCATGTGTTGATGGGGATCACCCCTGAACACCACACGGCCGCCCTGCGGGTGATTCGCATCATGGGCTTCACGTCCCTGGAAACGATTCCAAGTTATTGTGCGAGCCCAGACGGCCGGGGACGCTGTGGAGCTGTCATCAGCTACTTTGAGTGCGCACAGCAACGCTAGTGGTTTGCGGCTTGTTGTTTGCGAAAGTGCCGTCAATTGGCATATCCTGTCGGTCTGCCGGCAGGAAAAGGCTGGCTGGTCTAGCTGTCCGTGGAAAAAGCCATCCATGGCTCTTGCCCGCGCATGCGGGCGATCCTGAGCCCACTGGGGCAACACCCGAGAACGTCGAGATTTTTGGTTTGCTAATCGCCTTATCCTGTGGCGGCAGTCGTTATCCACAGCCTGCTAGCAAGGCGGTTGTCACAATTTTGGAGTGTTCGTCAGATGGATGACCTCGAAAGATTCGTTACCTGGTTTTTGAAGGATTCTCCAAGGTTCGGCCTCATCCCCACTCAGGATGCAGTCACCTCCATCGAGGGTGTCACTTCAGTACTCTGGTATCGACACGAACAGTTTCAGGTACAGCAATTTATCGTTCCTCCCAACTACGTCATCCCAGCCCACATTCATCCGAACGTTGACAGCTTCGAGCTCTATCTCGGTGGGCAAATTCAGTTCAGTAAAAACGGCAAGTTTGAGATTACGAGTGAAGAGTCGACGCGAACTGGCCAGTTTGGTGAAGCCGCTATGCGGGGGAAGATGATCCGGGTGCGGCCGCATGAGTGGCATGGTGGTGTCTTTGGGACTGCTGGCGGGGTGTTTATGTCACTTCAGCATTGGCTTAACGGAGTGAAGCCGCATTGTGTTGCTGCTGATTATTGTGGCGCAACCATGGGCCCAGATCACTTTGCCAAGGTGAAGGCTGGTGCTCCCGTGCTCAGGACCCAGGCCGACCTTTCCGAAGCCGACGTGCTTAAGAGTTGAGCAGGCCTACGAAATTGTCTCGGACAGAATGAGGGCGGTTTTGGTGAGCAGTGAGTGCCCGCGACATGCATCTTAGTTCGCTGCGGTCCTGAGAACCAGTATTGTCGCTAAGCTGGTGGCAGACCATGCATTCGTCGCCAGGCGGAGAGCTGGCCGAGGTGCATCATGATGTGGCCGCCGCAGTAGAAGGCGTGGACGGAGGACAGCGTCGGAAACCGTTTTTTGAGTGGGCCGTCTGCCGGGTTCTCGCGGTCGAAGAGGGTCGGATCGGTGGCACGCAGGACCGCGATGAGCTGGTGATGGCCGGCCAGGAAAAAGGCCGCGACAGCATCGAACGGTGGATAGATCGTGTCGTCGGGGTCATCACGGCAGACGGCCGTCTTGTCGAACACCTCGGCGAATCCGGCCGGAATGGCCAGATCGTGATGGTCGAGCTGCCCGAGCATCTTGGGGGCGTAGAGGCTGAGATGGCCGACAATGAAGCAGGGATGGTTTGACTTGACCACCTGCCCGCCCGGTCGGGCGAACCGGGCCGCTTCGTGCCCGGGAATATCCCTGAGCAGTCGCTGGGCGTAGCCGAGAGCCGATTCGAGGGAGTCGGCAATGATGTCGCCAGGGTCACGGGGCATGAGGTGAGCTTCCTTGGGTGGGAGGGTTGGTGATGTTCCAGCTGGCGGTTTTTGGTGTTGCGCTGAGCAGAACCGAAGTCCGGAAAACCCGAGGCACAAGTTTTGATGTCGCGCTGAGTTGAACAGAATTCCGGGAAGCCCGACCCGCGAGCCGAAGGAATGCGATTCGTGGATCACCGACGCGGTTCCCCTCAGCTCGCGCTTCGGGCTTCGAAGCATGGGGTTTTTCGCGTGTCGCCGCGAACGCGACACAGCAAAACCTGCGAACGGGGCTTCCTGGTGGAACGCGGTCTTCATTCAGACACTCGCAGCGGCCGCGCGAAGCTGTGCGAACTTCGGCATTGGAGACGCCAACATAATCTTTTTCGTGTCCTTCGTGGTGGACTTTCACTGTCTGGCAGAGGAACGCCGATTAGGAAGTCAACTGTCCTGCTGCAAGTTGATTGATCGCCGCTGGCAGGGTCTCGCATTCGGCCTTGAAGACCCGGACAGCGAGCCGTTCGTGGTCGTCTCCTGGCAACACCGGAACTGCCTGCTGCAGGATGATCCGGCCATGGTCGTATTCGTTGTCGACGAAATGCACCGTGCAGCCGGACACGGTACAGCCCCGCTCCAGCACCGCCCGGTGGACATGCTCGCCATAAAACCCCTTGCCGCCGAAGGCGGGCAGCAGCGAGGGGTGGATGTTGATCACCCGGCCGCTGAAGTCAGCCGGAATCTCCAGCAACTGTAGGAAGCCGGCCATCACTACCAGGTCGACGCCGGCGGCCCGGCAGCGGTCGAAGATGGCAGCACTCCACGGGCTGAGCGGCTGGCCGGCCCGGGAGATAATCTCGGTCGGTACGCCAGCTGCGGCGGCAATCTCCAGCCCGCCGATCAGGTCGCGGTTGGCGAGTACCAGATCGACCGTGGCGGCGAGGCTGCCGGCCGCCGAACGCTCAAGCAAATTTGCAAGCGTTCTGCCCGATCCTGAGATCAGGACGGCGAGTCGCAACTGGTTGGTGGTGCCGGAGTCTGTCACGGACGTGGCGATGCTTCTGGTCGGGCAGGCAATGAGAGAATGACCCTCACGATTCGTCCGGTGCCCGCCGGAGGTGAATGGTGAGGCTGTGTCCGTCGATGTCGAGTGTTTCAGTGGCGGCCTTGGCAAGTGGCTCAAGGCGGACGACGGTGGCCAGAGTTTCGCCGGCAATCGTGTCGGTGTGGGCTTCGAGTGCCGCCCGTAGGTCGGCCGATTCGGTTGCCAGCCCCAGTTCAATCCGGTCGGTGAACTCAAGGTCGAGCGTCTTTCGCTGTGACTGCACGGCATGAATCACCTCCCGGACGTGGCCTTCGGCAATCAGCTCCGGGGTCAGCTCGCTGGCGATCACCACCACGGCTTGGGCACCCTCAGCTGCCGCCCAGCCCTCCCGGGCGGTTGTGCGGATGAGGCACTCCTCTTGGGTGATCTCCACCTCGTGGCCGTCAGCGAGGGCGACTGCGGCCGGGCTGCCGGCGGCAAAGGCTGTCAGCAGAACTGTCGGATCGGTCTGCTGGAGTGCCGCTTTGACCTTGGGCAGATCCTTGCCCAGCCGGGGGCCGAGCTTTTTGAGATCAGGCAGAACACTGCGGGTGATGTAGCGATCAGGATCTTGGCAGATCTCAAAGGCCTTCACATTGAGCTCGTCGCAGACAAGATCGGCATGGTCGGCCAGCCAGGTGGCGTCATCGGCATGACCGCCGGCCAGGATCACCTCCACCTTGGAAAGCGGCTGGCGGACCTTCAGCTTGACCTGGGCCCGGGCGGCCCGACCCAGGGAGGCGACCTCGCGAATCAGGCCCATTCGTCTTGCCAGATCGGCATCGACCAGTTCGCTGTTCCCCGGCGGATAGTCAGTCAGGTGGACGCTCTCGGGCACCGCCTCGCCAAACGGCCCGACGGCGAGGTTCCGCCAGATGGCTTCGCTGACAAACGGCACGAATGGGGCGGCCAGCCGAGCCGTGGTGGTGAGCACTTCGTAGAGGGTCCAATAGGCGTCGAGCTTGTCGGCGTTGCCTGCGGCTGAGTCGTCGGCCTTGCCTGCAGCCCAGAACCGATCGCGGCTGCGGCGAACAAACCAGTTGCTGACCGCATCAACCAGTTGCGACAGGGCCCCCGCGGCGGCGTAGTGATCAAAGCAGTCGAGCTTTTCGGTCATGGTCGTGGCAGTTGCATGCAGTTCCGACAGCATCCAGCGGTCGAGTTCACTTCGCTGGCTGACCGGTCGGAAGCCGCGACCCGCGGCCAGGCTGGCATGGTCGAGCTGACTGGGTGTGGCCAGATCGGCTGCTGGATCAAAGCCGTCGATCCGGGCGTAGATCACAAAAAAGCTGTAGACGTTCCAGAGCCGCAGCAGAAATTCGGGCACGCTCTCCCGGATGGTCTGCTCGCTGTAGCGAATGCTGTTGAAGGGGGGCTGGCCGGCGAAGAAGTACCACCGCAGGGCGTCGGC
>CBFIHA010000152.1:0-5579 GCA_965662195.1 uncultured Pirellulales bacterium | reverse complement strand
AATTTTCATCTGCCACGAACGACGCTGATGGTGCTCGTCAGCAGCCTTGCCGGTCGCGACCTCATCCGCCGGGCCTATGCCGAGGCGATCGCCAAGGGCTACCGCTTCCTCAGCTACGGCGATGCGATGCTGATTGTGTGAGCCCGGTGGATTCGGTTCGATAACGGCCTGAATCTTCAGGCCAGCAGGATCCTGACGAGCGATTGCGGCCCGCTACCCAGGCCGCACGCCGGCGACCCTTGCGGATCGGCCGGCGCGCGGTGTCAGTAAACCCAGGGGGGCGGCGGTTCTTAGTGCGTTCCCCAGAACGCCTCCTCGAGGGTCAGGCCGCCTTGAACGGCGAACGGCCTGCCGACCCCGTCAAGCCGCGGTTCCTTTTTCAGGTCGACATAGGCGCCGTTGATCGCCTGGATCCCGATTTTGCAGTTTTTCATCGTCGATGGCCGCAGAAAGAATCCGGCGACCGCCGGTCCGGAGACGAGCACACCTTTTTCGGAGTCGCTGATCCGGCAGCCCTGGATCGCACCCGCGGTTGCCGAGAAGACGCCGATTCCCGCGTACTTGTTCTTTTGAAAGACGCAGTCGCTGGCCCGCAGGGTGCTCGACCACCAGATCGACGCACCCCAGTCGTTGCCGTTGCCGATGCAGTTGTTGAGCACGATCGACGACGAGGTGAAGCCCCGAAAGCCGTCGCTCCAGCCCTCGGCCCGGCACTCGATGCAGTGCATACTGCTGCAGTCGCTGGCGATGAAGCCATGGTTTCCGTTCCCAGGAACGTTTTTTCGTCCCGCCTTGGCGACGCACCGTGCCAGGTTGGCATGGCCGCTGCTTGTCACCTCAAAGCCGGCTATTCCTCGGGGCGACTCGACGCTACACGACTCGGCGATCAGCGTCGCATTGCCGTCAGCATGGCAGCCAGTGGCAAAATCGACGAATCGGCAGACCGTCGCTTTGACCAGGCTTCCCGCTGTCAACAGCAGACCGGTCCCCGGCTCCTTAGCATTGCACACGAGCGTAATGTTCTGGACGACCAGCCGGTAGCCATCAGAGACGATCAGACCATCCTCACTGGCAAACTGCAGCACTGTGTCCTCCGGCTGCTTGCCCCCACCCCGCAGGGTGATCCGATCACCGGCAGCATGATTGAGCGTGAGCGGGGCGGCGATTGGATGGTTGCCGGCGGCGACTTCCAGCACTACCTCGGCCCCGTCCCTGATCTGGCTCGCTTCGACGAACGTCCAAGCCTGCGGAATCGTCTTGAATCGACCGGGGACATCAATAATCGTCGGCTTGACCACTTCGGTCAGCCGCCAAAAGGTGCCGTCATCGGTTGCTGGAGTCTTGCCGACGACCTTTGCGATCGCCTCGTAGCGGTTGCCGTCAGCCGCAGTCACGACATCGCCCGGCTGGTACTCCTGCTTCGGTTCATAGTCGGCGGCTGGGGCGTTCGCTGCCGCGACCAACACCAGCAGCAGGGAGGCAAGCACGGTGGCTGCAGGCCGGGTTTCGGGTTTCGTCTGAAAACTACGCATTGCTTTTCTCCAGGAGAGGTTTTGACGTGTCTTAATGTCGGGCAAGTCAGCCCGGCGTATTTCTTCCTTGCGAGACCCAGCCGTCGAACCGGACAACCGTTTCAAAAAATTTTTTCCCCAGCCGCTCGGTCCCCTCGGGTGGAGGGTATATTCTTTGCAACGAGGCGGCTCATGCTGAGGCCAGTTGGTGACGGCTCGCCGGAGGCCGGATCTCAGGGCAACAACGATCCAAGAAGGCCATGAAAAACGACATCCACAATCCCTCCGACGAAGACACCGGTGATTGGACTGATCTGACGCCGAACTTCGGCCTTTCGGGTTCGGCACCGGAGATTGCTCCAGAGCGTCTTCAGGGCAGCATGATTGCTGACCGGTACGAGGTTGGCGAACTGGTTGGCAACGGTGGCTTCAGTCTGGTCTTTCAGGGGCGGGATTCCCGGGAACAGCTGGAACGTGACGTCGCGATCAAGATCCCTCGCTATTTCGGTGAGCCCGCTCAGCGAGTTGCCCGTGGCGGAAAACTCAACGGGCAGCTTGACCACCACTACATCGCCAAACTCTTCGATGCCGGTGTGTTCGAGTACGACGAGCATCGGGTTCCTTACATGATTATGGAGCTGGTTTCCGAGGCCCGCTCGCTGACCGCCTACTGCAAGGAGGTTGAGCTTCCGCTTCGCCAGCGGCTGGAGATGTTTATCAAGGTCTGCGACGCCGTTGCCTCCGGCCACACCATCGGTGTTGTCCATCGGGATCTGAAGCCGAGCAACATCCTCGTCAACCAGGCGGGCGAGCCCCGGGTCATCGATTTTGATACGGCCAGGGAACTGCCGGCGGGTGATCAGCCGGCTGCAGCCGGCAACGGACAGCCTCCCGTTGCGACCGCAGGCGATCATGGTGTCTCCGGCGTTGTCGGCACGGCGCTCTACATGAGCCCGGAACAGTGGCGATGCGAGCAGCCAAGCCCGGCGAGCGATGTCTTTTCTCTCGGCTTGGTGCTTTTTGAACTCACCAGCGGTTTGCCGCTTCCGGGGCCGGCGACTCCCGGCCCGGCGGCTGTCGGAGCCTCCGGGTCGCTGCTACCGCAGCTGGAAAAAACAGTGAAGTCGACAGGACTGCTCCCGGGGCCGATCCGGCAGATCTGTCACCGCTGCCTCGAGGTCAACCCCACGGATCGCTTTGCCGATGCGGCGGCATTGGCAGCAGCCGTGCGGAAGGCAACTGAGCGAATCGCAGCCCGACGGCGGATGTTCGGGCTGACAGCGGTGGCTGCGGTTGCGATGCTCATGCTCGCCGGGCTAATCGGCTTTTCCGTTCGACAGCAGTGGCTCAGGCAGGCGTACGTTGAAGCCATCGGGAAGGCTGCGGCCGCCTTCGGTTCTACAGAGGCTGCCGACAGCGACCTTGCGGCGATCCTCGACACTGCCGCGGGCCGCTGGCGGGCATGGCAGGGCAGCGGGCGGCCGCCAAGCGAGCTGACGCTGCTGCGTACCCTGGGCCAAGGTCGTCAGACCGATTTGGCCTGGCCGACCACCGACGCGATCTTTGTCCGCGACGGCAAAAAGCTGGCGGCAGGGGGTCGATTCGGAAAGCTCGTGCTCGCTGCTTCCCAGCAACCGGAGGCTCCTGATACTCGGCTGTCGGGAACCGGCGAGCGGTTTACGACGTTGATTAATGCAGCCGGGCAGTTGGTGGTTACGCTCGACACCGCCGGCAACCTCGCAAGTTGGCCGCTTGCGGGCGAACCGAGGAACCAGCCCTGGCAGTTGATTGCCCAACTTACGCCGGAAGCTGACTGGCTTGTCGCGGTTTCCCCAGACGCGGAGATGCTCGCCGCTGCCCGTGGTCAAACCCTGAAAATCTGGGAAAAAGTGACCGGTCCTGCTGCGGCCATGAAGCCCTTCACCGCCAAGCAGACCCGGCAGCCTGCACGGTTGGGTGCTGCAGCAGTCTCAAGTGTCTGCTTTGGGACCGCGTCGGCGGGGTTGCTCATCGGGATGACGGATGGAACGGTGTTTGCTGTCGATCCCCGGACGGGAGTCGAGAGGGAAAGGTTGCCGCAGATTGACTTCGGTAGCCAAGCCGCCGTGAAGCTGCGACGCAGTCGCGACGGCGGCCGTCTGGCGGCCTTTGCGGTCGGCGGATCGCTGCGGCTCCTCGACCCTGTCAGCGGCGGCCCGCTGGAGGCAGCCGTCGCAGCAACCCCGCCGATCCACGAGGCGACGTTCACTGACGCGGGCAGGCGGCTTGTACTCCTCAGTCACTCCGATCCGGGCACCGGTGAGTCGACCACGGTCCGCGTCTTCGACACGACCAGGCCGCGGCGGCTCGATTTCCTCTGTGACTTCCAAGTACCGGGAATGATCAAACAGCTCGAGATTGCCAACGGCCGGGTCTGCCTCGCCGGCGTCGATGGAAGTGTCCAGATCGCCAGCCTCAGCAGCCAGTGACGGTGACGAGCGTGCAGCAAAGGCTCTCATCAGGCCGGCCTTTCGGCCCGCTGGCTCACGCGGTGTCCTTGAGCTTTCTGCGAATTTCTTCCTTTGCCGCAGACCAGTATCGGCGAACCGTCCGGACGTCGCAGCCGAGGGTCTGGGCAATGTTCGTTGGTTTCGCTGCGAGGTAAAACCGCATCGAAAAAGTCGTCTTCATTTTTTCTGGCAGGCTGTCGACGGCCTGGTGGAATCGCTCCCAGTCGTCCAGTAGGCTTGGGGCGGTGGCGGCCGCGGCGGCCTGTTCGCTGCGGACGAAGTCTCCGTCTGCGCTCCGAAGGACATTTGTCGCCCGTAGGGCGACGGGCGACTGCGGGCCGCGAAATTTTCGGGCAAGGTCGATGATTCGGCGTCGCACCTGCATGGCGGCAAGGTTGAACAGGTGCTGCTCCGATTCAGGCTGCAGGTGTTGCAGGGCTTTAAAGAGACTGACGGAGGCCTCCTGCACGATGTCGTCGGTGTCGTTGAACCCGTCACGAAACTCTGGATGGTTCCGCAGTTGTCGCCTGGTGAGGTGTTCGATCTGGCCTTTGCAGGCGGCAATGAGCCGATTTAACGCGTCTCGGTCACCGTGTTGGAGGGCCGCGAGATCATCGGCTAAAACCTTCGCGAGTCCGGACATGTGATTGATCCTGTTTTGTGACGGGGCGATTGTACACCGGTGTTGATGGCTGCTGCTGGTTGCGGCTCATCGACGAGCGTGAGACATGGAGGTGATACGTTATGGCGACAATTCCCCAGGAAGATGTTCTCGTCATTCCCCGCAGCCTGCTGGAGCAGGCGGGCATGTTTCAGGGGTTCTGCGGGGAGGTCGACCGGTACCTGTCGATGCTTCTCGATCCTGCACAGACCCGCTGGATGCCGCGGGCGGCAGCTGAAGAAGACCCGTCGTTCAAGCAGCTGATTCCGTATTGCGTGCTCAGTTGGCGGGACGCGTCCGGCACGCCGCAGTACTTCGCCTACACCCGCGGCGGTGGCCAGAGCGAGGCCCGGCTGCGGGCCAAACGGTCGGTCGGCATCGGCGGCCACATCGCCATGCTCACCGTCGGTGCTGGCGATGACGCCTCGTACGAGGCGGGCATGCGGCGGGAGCTCGCTGAGGAGGTCGTCATCGGTGGCAGCTTCACCAGCCGCTGTGTCGGCCTGATTAACGACGATGCCACGCCCGTTGGCAGCGTGCATCTTGGCATTGTCCATGTATTGGAACTGCAGCGGCCCGAGGTTGAGTCACGGGAGGCGGAGCTGATTGAGTGTGGCTTTGAGCCGCTGGCCAGCCTGCTGGCCGATCGTGAGCGGTTCGAGACCTGGTCCCAGATTGCCCTCGACGCGGTGGCAACCGGAAGTCTGAGCTGAACCGACGGCTCCTCTCTGTTGCCGGGCGGCGTTCGTTCGGATCTCGCTTGCTGACCGGGACGTGCCGGGGTACTTCCAGAGTCTGGAGCATCTGCTGCGTTACTGTGCCCGGCCGGCCTTTGCGCTGGATCGGCTTTCAGTCGTGTCGGGCACGGGCCACAGACCCGAACGGGTTCGCTACACCCTGCCTCGGCACAAGCGCGGG
>CBFIHA010000151.1:0-5614 GCA_965662195.1 uncultured Pirellulales bacterium | reverse complement strand
AGCGGACTGGCGGCGGCCGGGTCGGCCGGTAACGCCGGCGGGTCGGCCGGGACCGGCAACGAATCGGCCGGCTCCGCGGGGGCCGGCGGTGGCGGGATGAGCGGCCCGCCGCTGCCCTTTGGCATGCAGGTCGGTGGCTCACAAGCGAACGTGGTGATGTCGAGTGGCGGTCAGAGCGAAGCCACTGAGGGCCAGGGTCAGGGCCAGGGCCAGGCCGGCAGTTGCTGCCAGCCGATGGCGGGTGTTCGCGGCAGCGACTGGGCCAGCTTTGCCACGTCGCAACGGTACATCCCGCTGACGCGGCCCATTCAGCTGGAATGTTCCCAGGATGAGATTCGGCTGCTTGACGAGGCCGGACGGCGGGTGGCCGAACGGATTCCGCTGTTCGGCCCGACGATCGACTCGGTCGATCTGCTTGTCGAGGCTGTCCGCCGCCGGGTGGCCAGCTGGGGGATTGCCGGGGACCGGCTTTATTGGAAGCCGGAGCTGGTGCTCACTGAAACCGCCGATGGGGCCGGCCGGCGTGAGGATTTACAACAGCTGCTCGTAGGCAGTGGCCTGGAAACTCGCCAGCGGCAGCAGACTGATGATGTTGAGCGGCTCCCGCCGGTCCGCGGCCGGCGTCGGTCGGCTGGCCTCGGCGTACTGCCGGCAACCGCGGAGGTGACGCGATGATGCGACGACGGCTGAACCAGTCGAAGGATGCCAGCCAGGACTCCTTCCTCGATATCGTCACCAACATCGTCGGCATCCTGATCATCCTGGTGATGGTGATCGGGGCGCGGGTGCAGCATCTCTCGATCAAGTCGGCCGCGGCGCCACCGCCCGAGGCGGCGGCCCTCGCCGACGAATTGGCCCGGCTGGAGGATGCGGTGGTGCTGGCGGAAAGCGATCTGCTGGAACTCGACGAGCAGGCAGCCCAGCTGGCAGTCACCGTGGCCGATGCCGGGACGGCCCGGATTCATCTGGCCACCGCGGTTTCAGCCGCCCAGCGTGACATCGACACCCTGCGGGAGTCAGTCGACGAGCAGCAGGCTGCGGCGGCCGAGGCAGATGCCCGGCAGGAGCAGCTCGAGGCTGAGATCGAGCAGTGCAGCCTCGAGGCGGAGGGCATCGCCCACGCCCCCCAAGAAACCAAGCGGCTGCTGGCCTATCCGACCCCGATCGGCCGGACGGTAACCGGCGATGAGATTCACTTCCGGCTGGCGGCGGGCCGGATCGCCTACATCCCGCTGACAGAACTGTTCGAGGAGGCCAAGTCCCGCACCCAGCGGAACAGTGGTTCGCTCGCGGCGATGCAGTCGCGGGTCGAAACCGTCGGCCCGGTACAGGACTTTTCGCTCGACTATGTCGTCGAGGTGCAGGTTAACCGGGCGGCTGGTCAGGTGATGGTCCGCAGCCGCGAGTGGGTGGCCCGGCCCGCCCGCCGCGATGTGGGCGAGACTCTTGAGCATGCCCTCGCCCGGCAGTCCCGCTTTCGGACGGTGCTCAGCGGCGTGCGGCCCGATACGACCGTCACGCTCTGGTGCTATCCCGATAGCTTTAACGAGTACCGGGCGATCCGCGAAGAGTTGCACCGGCTCGACATTCCGGCCGCCTGCCGGCCGCTGCCGGAAGCCGCTCCGATCGGGGGCTCAACCGAGGGCAGCAAGTCGATCGCCCAGTGAGGCTTCAGCAGGCGTCAGACCAGCGCAGCCTGAATCAGTTGCGTCACCAGGGGCAGTAGCTGTTTCTTGCGGCTGACCACGTTTTTGAGTGCGTAGAGGCCACGGTCGATCCGCGGGTAGTTGATCTCCTCCCAGGCCTCGGTTTCTCGGGAGAGCAGCAGCAGTGAGCCGTTGCTGACCACGTCGGTCACCAGCAGGGCTGAGAAATCGAGCCTGCGGTCATCGGCGTAGGCGGCCAGGGCGGTCAGCAGTTCGTCCTTGCGTTCCCAGAACAGGTCGAAGCCAGTCTCCTCGATCTGCGAGATTGAAAAGCGGACACCCTGTTCCACGAACTCCTTGCAATCCTCGCGGACCACATCCTCAGGTGTGCTCGTCCGCAGGGCCGAGCCGATCTCGAAGAACTCGCGGGCGTAGGCATCGAGATCGACGGGGCAGCGGCTCCGCAGCCAACCGAGAATCTCACGGTCGACGTCAGTGGTGGTGGGGCTGCGAAGGAAGAGGGTGTCGGAGATGATCCCCGAGGCCATGCACAGCGCAATGGCCGGATCGGGCTCTAGCCCCGCCCCGCGGAACTGCCGGGCCACCAGGGTGCAGGTCGATCCGACAGGCTCGTTGACGAAGCGGATTGGCTGGGTCGACTTGAGGCCGCCACCGAGCCGGTGATGGTCGAGCACCTCGACGATCTCGGCCTCCTCCACGCCGGCGACGGCCTGCGTGAGTTCGTTGTGATCGACCAGCACGAGCCGCGGTCGGGGCGGGCTGATGATGTCCGACTTGAACGACAGCCCAACGAGGAGGCCGTCGTCCCCGACCACCGGGAAGACCGGCTGGGTTGACCGCTCAACGATACCGCGGGCCTCGGTCACCCGCATCTTCGCCGGCAGGGTGACGACGTTGCGGTCGACGGCCGGGTCGATGAACTGCGAGGAGCGGATTCGGGTGGTGGTGTTGACCGTGTCAAAGGGACTGAGGATCACCGAGACGCCGCGGGCCCGCGCCAGTTCGACCAGCCCCGGGCTGAGCTGGAAGCCGCCGGTGATCACCAGCCCCCGTACCCCCTGCTCGATTGCCGGCAGCTGAATGGTCGGCCGGTCGCCGCAGACCACAATCACCCGGTCCTTGTCGAACTGCTGCATCCGGGCGGTGAAGCCGTCGGCGCTCATTGCCCCGACCATCACCAGCAGTTCATCCCGCTGCTGTGGATCGACAACGTGCTGAAACGAGCCACCCAGCGACTCGTTGATCTTCTCGAGGCTGGTGGCGACGGTTCTCGATTTGATCGGGTTGGCCTCATCCCGGAACAGCAGTTCCATCAGGTCGAGCACTGACAGCACGCCAACCACGCGGTGGCTGTCGTCAACCACCGGAATCGCTCGCAGGTCCCACTCCCGCATCCGGCGATAGGCTTCGAAGAAGGCATCGCCGCAGCAGGCCGTGACGGTCTCACGACGGCAGACGTCCTCGGCCTCGGGCCGTACATCCATGATGATCTTCGGCGGCGGCAGCCCGGCCTGTCGCAGCACGAACTCGGTTCGCTTATTGGGGGGGCCGCAGCAGGCGGCGACGGCCTCGGGCTCGCTGGTCCGTCTCAGGTAGTCAGCGTAGGCGATCGCGGAACAGATGGCGTCGGTGTCGGGGTTGCGGTGTCCGAAGACGAGCAGGCTCATGGGGTGGCAGTGCCGGAGGGGCGAATGGAGGCGTGGTTTGGCAGGGGCAAACGCCACAACCAAACCCTGTCTCTTGTACCCGCACCGGCCGGCGACTGGCAAGCTGAGGCGGTGCACCGAAGGCCGGAGCCGGGATGGAGGATCGGCCCGGCTCCCGTGAATGCCCGGTGGCTCAGCGGTTGTGCGAACGGTAGTCTTCGCAGGGGGCATTGGTTCCCTGCTGTTTTTGGACTTGGAGAAAAACGATGAACCGTCTGATTGGCTCGCTTGTGCTGCTGGCCTTGCTCCTGACCACTCAGCTGGCGGCCGCCGATCGCCCCAACATCATCGTCGTGATCGCTGACGATCAGGGCTATGGCGATCTCGGTCACACCGGGAACTCGGTCATCAAGACGCCCCAGATCGACGCCCTCGCCGCCGAGTCGACCAGCCTGACTGGCTATCACGTCGCCCCCACCTGTTCACCGACCCGGGCCGCCCTGATGACGGGCCACTGGACCGACCGCACCGGGGTCTGGCACACGATCAACGGCCGCTCGATGCTGCGGGAGAATGAGGTGACGCTGGGTCAGCTGCTCAAGGACAACGGCTATGTGACCGGCATGTTCGGCAAGTGGCACCTGGGTGACAACTTTCCCTACCGGCCGGAAGACCGCGGTTTCGACGAGGTCTACCGGCACGGCGGCGGCGGCGTCGGCCAGACGCCCGATCTCTGGGACAACGCCTACTTTGACGGTCACTATTTTCACAACGGGGACGTCGTGCCTGCTGAGGGCTTCTGCACCGACGTCTTTTTTCGGCAGGCCCACCGGTTCATCCGGCAGCAGGCCGGAGCAGGCCAGCCCTTCTTCGCCTATGTCAGCACCAATGCACCGCACGGCCCCCTGCACTGTCCGCAGGAGTACCTCGATCGCTATGCCGATCAGCCAGCCGCCATCGCCGCCTTCTATGGCATGATCACCAACATCGACGACAACGTCGGGGCGACTCGCAAGCTGCTGGCAGAGCTTGGCATCGCCGAGAACACGCTGTTCATCTTTACCACCGACAACGGCACCGCCACCGGTCAAAAGGTGTTCAATGCCGGCATGCGGGGGAAAAAGGGCAGCGAGTATGACGGCGGCCACCGGGTGCCGTTCATTGCCCACTGGCCGGCAGCCGGCTGGAACCGGCAGCATGCCTCTGACCGGCTCTGCCATGCCGTTGATGTGGTGCCGACGCTGGTTGAACTTGCCGGTGGCAAGCAGCCGGAAGGCCTGAAGTGGGATGGCATTTCCATCCGGCCCCTGCTCGACCCGGCAGTTGACACCGCTGCCTGGCCCGACCGGATGCTGGTGACCGACTCACAGCGGGTGCGGGATCCGATCAAGTGGAAGCAGACGGCAGTGATGTCGCAGCAGTGGCGGCTGGTCAATGGGAAGGAACTGTACGACATCGAGGCCGACCCCGGCCAGCAGCGGAATCTGGCCAGCGACAATCCGACGCAGGTGGCGGCAATGACTGCGTTTTACGATGCCTGGTGGACGGAACTGCAGCCGACCTTTGCCCGCACCACCGAAATCTATCTCGGCCATCCGGACGCAGCCGTGGTGAGCCTGACCTGCCACGACTGGATCAGCGAGCGGTATGCGCCCTGGAACCAGCAGATGGTCCGGGCAGCAGGGGGCTATCCTCGGCCTCCGAAAGGCGGAAGGCAGACTGCAAAGTCGGCCGCCCGCCACGAAGCCCACTGGGCGGTAAAGGTGGTCACTGCCGGCGAATATGCCGTTGCGGTTCGTCGCTGGCCCGTCGAGGCGAATCGTGCTATCGGCTCCTCCTTGCCACCAGGGCAGCCGGTGCCGGGGGCCAGCCGTGCCTTCCGCGAGACACCCGGCCTCGCCCTGCCGGTCGTGTCGGCCAGCCTGCGAATCGACGGCCAGGATGTCGAGACCGGGGCGGTCGAGGCCGACGCCGCCGTGGTCCAGTTCACGGTTCCGCTGGAAGCCGGCTCACATCAACTCGCACCGGTCTTCCGCACAGCCGACGGCCACGAGGTGGGGGCCTATTACTGCACGGTGACCGGGCCGCTCAACCGTTGAAGGCTTTGAGGCAGAAGTTTTGATGGTGCACGTTCGCGTGTATCCGCAAAAAAACCCCGCTTCGAATCCCGAAGCGCAAGTTTTGATGTTGCGCTTAGCGGAGCCAAACTCCAGAAAGCCCGAGGCGCGAGCCGAGGGAACGCGTTTCTGGGATCACCCACGCGGTTTCCCTCAGCTTGCGCTTCGGGCTTTGAAGGAAGGG
>CBFIHA010000150.1:0-5819 GCA_965662195.1 uncultured Pirellulales bacterium | reverse complement strand
GAAACTAATGATTCAGACGACATGAGGCCTATACTCTGAGGAGACGGAAGGTTTTCTGCCGACGATTCTCTTGGAATAATTGTTTGCGGAAACCGCCCCTGGCGTCGCCGGATGCGACGTTGAACGCCCCGGCAAGGCCCTCGGCACGCGGCGGGGCACTCCACGGCGAATGTCGGCCAGGGCTGGCCGCTATTCACCGGTAACAGATACCGATACGGCCAATACGCGGTACCTCCGCTCCGGCCGCTGGTTTGGAGAGCCCCTCTGTCGTGAATCCCATCCCGCCCTCGGAAGGTTCCTTCGCGCCGACGATCGTCGACCTGCTACGGCAACGCGCGGCCTACCGGCCGCACGACCGGGCCTTCACCTTTTTGGTCGATGGCGAAAACGAAGAACTCAACATCACCTACGCCGAACTCGACCGCAAGGCTCGGGCTGTCGGCGGCTGGCTGACCCAGCAGGGGATGGCTGGCAAGCGGGTGCTGTTGCTGTATCCATCCGGACTCGACTTCATCGCTGCCTTCATGGGCTGCCTTTACGGGGGCGCGATCGCCGTGCCGGCTTATCCGCCGCGGAAGAATCGCTCCGTTGAGCGGATCGAGGCGATCGCTGCCGATGCCGATGCCTCGGTGGCTCTGACCACCCGTGATGTGCTCGACCGCTTCGATACCCTCAAGGCGTCGGCCCCCAGCCTCGAACACCTGATCTGGAAGGTCGACAGCGAGCTTGAGCCAACCTGGTCCGAACGCTGGGATCGGCCTGACATCGATGGCGAGACCCTCGCCTTCCTGCAATACACCAGCGGCTCGACCGGCACGCCCAAGGGGGTGATGCTCTCGCACGAGAACCTGCTGCACAACTCCCTGCGGATCATGCAGGCCTTTGAGATTACCCGCAGCCAGTCGGGGGTCTTCTGGCTGCCAAGCTTCCACGACATGGGACTGATTGGCGGCATTCTGGTGCCGCTTTACGGTGGCAAGTTCAACGTGCTGATGTCGCCGGTTGCCTTTTTGCAGAAACCGCTGAGGTGGCTGCAGGCGATTGCCAAGTACCGGGCCACGATCAGCGGCGGGCCGAACTTCGCCTACGAACTCTGTGTACGGAAGACGACGCCTGAGCAGCGGGCCGGCCTCGACCTGTCGAGCTGGTCACTCGCCTTCAACGGAGCTGAGCCGGTACGGGCTGAGACCATGGCGGCCTTTGCCGAGGCTTTTGCCGTCAGCGGGTTCCGCCGAGAGGCCTTCTACCCCTGCTACGGCCTCGCCGAAAGCACGCTGATGGTGACCGGCGGCATGAAGTTCGAGCAGCCGGTCGTCCGGAATTTCGACCCGCATTCCGTCGAGACCGGAACCATTCAGGTCCGACCCGACGATGACGCCGCCGCCCGCCGCCTCGTCGGCAGCGGCCGCGAACTCGACGGCCAGGATGTGCTGATTGTCGACCCGCAGTCCTGTGAGCCATTGCCACCGGGCCGGGTGGGCGAGATCTGGGTCAGCGGTCCCAGCGTCGCCCAAGGCTATTGGAACCGGTCGGAGGAGACGGCCGCGACATTCGGGGCCATGCTGTCCCTGCCCGCCGCTGACAGCCCCGGCAGGATGGGCCGCTGGCGGCCGAATCCCGGCCCGTACATGCGGACCGGAGACCTCGGCTTTTTCGACAACGGCGAACTGTTTGTCACCGGCCGGCTGAAGGACCTGATCATCATCCGTGGGCGGAATCATTACCCGCAGGATCTTGAGCACGCTGTCGAGGAGTCCAGCGGCCTCGTCCGCCCCGGCTCAGTGGCCGCCTTCGCCGTCGAGATCGACGACCGTGAGCGGGTGGTGATCGTGGCCGAACTGGAACGCGGCAAGCGGGATTCGGCCGATGTGCAGACTGCCTTCGAGCTGATTCGTAAGCGGCTGGCCACTGAGCACGAAGTGGCCGCCGAGGCGATCGTACTGGTCCGCCCCAACAGCATCCCCAAGACCTCCAGCGGGAAAATTCAGCGACACGCCTGCCGGCGGCAGTTTCTCGACGAGACGCTGGCCGTCATCGAGCAGCACATCGGCTGGATTGAAGCGTCGTCACCAGCGGCGGCGGAACGACCGACCCCCGAGCCGCCCCGGCTGGCCCGGCAGCGGCCCATCGGCGACACCGCCGTCGGCCATCGGCCCGACCGCGAACTACCGACCGAAGTGGTGCAGACCGTCTTTGACCATGTCCGCCGAATCGCCAAGGACCGGGCCGGTAGCCTCACCCTCGACACCAACATTGTCGAACTCGGTCTCGACTCGCTTGAACGGATGGAGATCGTTGCCAGTCTTGAGGAGACCTTCGGGGCCCGCTTCCCCGAGCAGGTGCTACCCACGATCGAGACCTGCCGCGAGGTGACCGAGGCGATCCTCGACCACATGCCGATGGAGGGTCACAAGCAGGCCAAGGCGGCCCGGGTGGTGGCCGAGATCACCCCCGACGCCTACAAGATCGAGGAGTTCCCTGAGGTCCGGGCCCTGGAGCAGAACTTTGCAATGGTCCGGGACGCGGGCCTGGAAAACCCCTATTTCAGCATTCACGAGGGCAAGACCACCGATCGCACGATGATCGGCGGCCGGGAGCTGATCAGCTGGGCCTCGTACAACTACCTTGGCATGTCCGGTGACCCGTCAGTCACGGTGGCGGCCAAGGAGGCCCTCGACCGCTACGGCACCAGCGTCTCGGCAAGCCGGCTGGTCTCCGGTGAGAAAACGATTCATCAGGAACTCGAACGGGAGTTTGCCGACTTCATCGGTGCCGAGGACGCCGTCACGCTGGTCGGCGGTCATGCCACCAACGAGACGGTCATCGGCCATGTTGTCGGCCCGGGTGACCTTGTGCTGCACGATGCCTTCGCCCACAACAGTCTGCTGCAGGGGGCGGTGCTCTCCGGGGCCCGCCGCCGGCCCTTCCCGCACAATGACTTTGAGGCGGCCGAAGGAATGCTGGCCCAGCTTCGCAGCCAGTACCGCCGGGTGCTGGTGGTGGTGGAGGGCATCTACAGCATGGATGGCGACTATGCTGACGTGCCGAAGTTCGTCGGGTTGGCCAAGCGGCACAAGGCCTTGCTGATGGTCGACGAGGCCCACTCGTTGGGGGTGATGGGCGAGACCGGCCGCGGGATCGGCGAGCACTATGGCGTTGATCCGGCCGATGTCGACATCTGGATGGCGACCCTTTCCAAGGCCTTCGGCAGCTGTGGCGGTCTGATCGCCGGCTCATCCGCCCTGATCCGCTGGCTGAAGTACACCGTCCCCGGCTTTGTCTATTCGATCGGCCTGCCGCCGCCGGCGGCCGGTGCCGCCCTGGGTGCCCTGCGGCTGCTGAAGCAGGAGCCCGAGCGGGTGGCAGCCCTCCAGGCGAACGCCAAGCTGTTCCTGCAACTGGCCGGGGAGGCGGGGCTGAACACCGGCAACTCGGGAGGATCGGGCGTGGTCCCGGTGATCCTCGGCAACTCGATCAACAGCCTCAAGCTCTCCCGGGCCCTGTTTGAGCGGGGCATCAACGTGCAGCCAATTCTCTATCCAGCGGTGGAAGAGCAGGCTGCCCGGCTGCGGTTCTTCATCACGGCCAAGCACACACCGGACCAGATCCGCCGAACGGTGACTGCCCTGCGGGAGGAGCTTGCCAAGATCGACCCGGTCTACGCCGCCCATCTGCGAGAGCGGAATCTGCCGGTTTCGGTGGCATAGGCAGCCGAGTGGCAAAACCGGCCGCCGTCGGTATAACGGCTCCATGCCTGAGCCGATTGAAACAACGACCCACCGCCTGGTGCTTCCGGCTGATGCCAACCACTACGGCACCCTTTTCGCCGGCAGCCTGCTGAAATTTGCCCTCGAGGGGGCCTATGCCGCCGGCACCCGGGCCGTGGGGTCGCAGGCCAACCTGATGCTGCGGCGGGTGCTGGGGCTGGAGTGCCGCCGCAGCGTGCCGGTGGGGGCACTCGTCGAGATTCGCGGAGCGGTGCTGCAGGTGCGGCAGTGCCACATCGTGGTTGGTGTTGTCGGCATGCCACTGGCGGCCGACGACCTGCCTTGGATGGACGGCCTGTTCGGCTTCGTCCAGGTGGACGGCCGAGGCCTGCCGGTCGATCTGCCGGAGGGTGTCGCGGCCGCGGAACAGTTGCCTCTCTGGAAGCCCCTGCAGGCTCGGTTAGCCAAAACCAACACCCGCGGAGCGACGGCCGACTGGATCGGAGCGGGCTTCGGCGCGGGCTGAACTGAGAGCCACAGGCCTGCCAGCACGCTCTGCGAATAGGGAAGCCAAGAGCGGGAGCGACTGGACAGGCGGGACGGTTGGCCAGGAGTCAAATTGCCCGTGCCGGCTCGGGGACGGCAAAAGTCTCGTCGCGTTGGCCGTTCCGGCCAAAAGCTCCTCGAGCGTTCGCCGACCCCCTTCGCCTCGTCCCGCGTGAGTGATTCACTGGGAGCCAGGAGCGGAAGCGACCGGACAGGACGGATTACTTCCAGTGCCGAAGTGCGTTCTAGTATTTGATCTCTAAGCCAAAGTCGATGCCATTGGTGAAGACGTACTCGTTGCCGCCACCCTGGCCGACCTGCTGGGTGTAGACCGACTGGTTGAATGCCACGTATTGCTCGGGGTTTCGCACAGTCTCACCCCCAACCGTGGGTGTCGGTGGAACGTAGCGGAAACCCTCTGGAAGTGGTGCTGTTGTGCTGTTTGGCACAAAGCCTGTGATCACATTCTGGGGACTCACCACTGCCGTCTGCCCGGGATTCGTCACCGTTCCACCGTCAACCGTCGCGGTCTGATTCGATGTTGCCCGCGTGGTCATCTTCGAGACTGTCTGGAAGGTTGTGTTGGTCGATGCCCGGGCAATCTGCGAGAGCCACATGCCAGTATAGCCGACGTTCAAACTGATCGACTGGCTGATCCGCAACCGGCCTCCAAATCGCCATTCACCAATCGGCGAGAAGGTAAAGCGATGCTCTGCCGAGTTGGTCGTGCCGGACTGACCGGTCGCAAAGATCTGGGTGATCAGCGGGCTCGTCGGCACTGTGACTGTATCGAGCGAAGACGCTCCCTCGCCTGGGGCCGAAAAGCCAATTGTAGTTATGCCGCCCCCGGCAAAGTTGGTGCGGAGATAATCCGCCCCCACGCTCTGCGGCAGATTGGCCCCCTTGTAGATATTGTTCTGCCAGTTGAATCCGGCCGTGAACGACCCACCGGCATACCAGTCCCAGCGGCCCTGACTTCCCTCAAACATCAGGCCAAATTCCGGACCGACCATATTGTTTGAGGTGTAGGTATCCCACTGGGCGGTCTGAAAAATCGTGCCCGGTCCTGGACCCGTGATTGTCGAGGGGAGGTCGCCGGTGGTGATGCCAAGTTGGCCCGCGCCGCCCAAACTGGTCGTGAATTGGACGTCGCCTCCGGGACCGGTCGTGGTGCCGCCACCGGTGCCGCCACCGGTGCCGCCGGTCGTGCCGCCGGTCGTGCCGCCGGTCGTGCCGCCCGTCGTGCCGCCCGTCGTACCACCGGTCGTACCACCGGTCGTGCCACCGGTCGTGCCGCCGGTCGTGCCGCCGGTACCGCCGGTGCCGCCTCCAAATGTATTGAACGTATTTTGGAAACTTGTGTAGTCGAGCTCATATCGGTCAGCGATCTGCACAAACCGCGGCCCGAGTGAGAACGTCGCCCCGGTACTTCCGCGTTCCCGTCCGAATTCGCGTTTGAGCGTCAGGGCGACGCCTGCCGACTGAATCTCAGTGCTATTCTTCTGGAACAAATTCTGGGTGATCAAATGATCGGGCTGCGGGCTGTCAGTGGTTGTCTCCAGACTG
>CBFIHA010000149.1:0-5842 GCA_965662195.1 uncultured Pirellulales bacterium | reverse complement strand
CGCCATTGGCTGTTTTGAAGGCGTCGGCATCGACCGTGAGCGGTGCGCCGAGGACCACCAGCGGCGCGCCGTAGGCCGGGCAGCGGATGGCCTGCTCCAGCGAGAGCCCGCCCACCGCCTGAACCGGCACCCTCACGGCAGCAACAACCTCGCGCAGCTGGTCGAGTGGACTGGGCATCGGCCGGCCCGCCGCGGCAATGCCCCTCCGCTCGTCGTAGCCGATGTGATGAATGATATAGTCGCAGCCGAGATCCTCCAGCTGCCGGGCACCGGCCACCATGTCGG
This sequence comes from uncultured Pirellulales bacterium, assembly GCA_965662195.1. Taxonomy (GTDB): domain Bacteria; phylum Planctomycetota; class Planctomycetia; order Pirellulales; family UBA1268; genus UBA1268. The sequence goes on along the minus strand of CBFIHA010000149.1, from coordinate 5,557 downwards.
GGCAGCCAAGATTGTCACCCATCACCTGGCAGCCGAAGTCAGCTCCGGCCTTCACGACACACTTGATCGTTTCAGGATGGGCGTGGGCCATCACCACCACGTGGGTGGCTCCCGCCCGGGCCATCATCTCCGCCTCGAGGTAGCCGCCGTCCATCGTCTTGAGGTCGGCCACGATCGGCACCTCGGGGAAGGCGGCCCGCAGCTGCCGGACACCATGCAGGCCCTCGGCCAGAATCAGCGGCGTGCCGGCTTCCAGCCAGTCAACGCCGGCCCGGCGGGCGATCGCTGCGGTCTCAAGGGCCTCATCGATATTGGTCAGATCAAGCGAAATCTGCACGATCGGTTTCATGGGCGAAGCATGATCGCCCACCGCTTGAGCGTCTGTAGCGAAAGCGACATTCTCGGGGTGCAGGCGGTGCTGCTGGTTTCCGGCAAGGGGTGCTCGATCGGGTAAAGTACAGAGTCAATGAGCATGATCCCCACAGACTGGCCGCGGATTGTCGCCATCGGCGAGACGCTGTGGGATCTCTTCCCGGATGCGGCGGTCTGGGGTGGCGCGCCGGGCAATGTGGCCTGCCATGCTGCCGGCCTCGGTGTGGCGACCGCCATGATCAGCCGGGTTGGCTGTGACGACTTTGGTGACCGCGGCCTCGCCGCCTTGGCGGCACATGGGGTCGACTGCCGCTTTCTGCAGCGGGATGCCGACCGCCCTACTGGAAGCGTTCGGGTGACGCTGTCGCCCACGGGGGATGCCACGTATGAGTTTGCCGCCGACACTGCCTGGGATCAGCTTGCCTGGCAGCCTGAATTGCCGGCGGTGGCGGTCGCCGTTGAAGCGGTCTGTTTCGGCACGCTCGGCCAGCGATCCCGCCAGTCGCGCGAGACGATCCGGCGGTTTGTTGCTGCCTCACCGCAGGCCATCAGGGTGTTTGATGTCAATCTGCGGCAGCAGTTTTATTCGGCCGAACTCATTCGCGACTCCCTCGGTCTGGCCACGGTACTGAAACTCAACGACGAGGAACTACCGGTGGTGGCCGCCGCGTGTGGGCTGGCACGTGTCGATCCAGTCGCGGTGGCTGAGGCACTGGTGGCAGCCTATGGGCTGCAGCTGGTGGCGGTCACTCGGGGGGCGGCCGGGTCGCTGCTGGTTGGCCGCGGGCAGCGGTCAGAACGGACGGCTGAGGCTGCTACCATCATCGACACAGTCGGGGCAGGCGATGCCTTCACGGCGGCCCTGATCGTCGGGCTGCTCGAAAGCCGGCCGCTGGAGCAGATACACGACCACGCCGCTCGGCTGGCCGCTTTTGTCTGCGGTCAGCGCGGGGCGACGCCGACCATTCCGGAACGGTTGAAGCACTCTTGACATTTGAAAAGTGCGTTCAACCCAGTTTCCATGCAAGCCCGAAGTGCAAGTTTTGATGTTGCGCTTAGCGGAACCAAACTCCAGGAAGCCCGAGGCACGAGCCGAGGGAATGCGTTTCTGGGATCAAATAACGTGATTTCCCTCAGCTTGCGCTTCGGGCTTTGAAGCAGGTACTTTTTGACGGACTTTTTTGCTGATCGCCGTGCACGCGCACCATCAAAACTTGCGCTTCGGGCTTCTATGAATGGATTGTTCAATTCGCAATAAAAGCCCTCTGTCAGCCGCCGACCACAGCCGGCCAGTACTCGGCAATCTTCCGCCGGAGGAAGGCGACGCTACGTTCAAGCTGGTCCATGCCCTCAACGCCGTCTTCAATGCTGATCCAGCCACAGAAGCCACGGCCTGCCAGTTCGGTGAAGATGGCGTCGTAGTCGTTGAGCCCCTTGCCAATCTCACCGTGCCGCAGCCGGCGGGCATAGCCCACCGCCCCCTCCTCTTCCCGCCGCAGGTCGGCCAGGGTGCCCGATACCAGTGAGCGATCACTGGCGTGCATCGTGACCACCCGGTGCGAAATCCGGCGGAGCAGTTCCAGCGGATCGTCGGCGGCGAGGAAGGCGTTGCTGGGGTCATAGTTGACCCCGAAGTGCGGGCTGTCAATCGCCTCGACCAGGCTGCAGAACAGGTCCATCTTCTGGGCGAATTCAGGATATTCCCAGAAGTCATCCTTGTAGTGGTTTTCCAGGATCAGCGTCACTCCGCAGGCCGCGGCATGGGGCAGGCAGGCCTCGATCGAGTCGGCGGCCAGCCGGATGCCTTCGGCGGGTGACAGTTCCGGCCGCCGCTGCCCGGAGAGTACCCGGCAATAGCTGCCACCCAGGCTGGCGGTCATGTCGATCCACCGCTTTTGTTTAGCAATCTCGCGGTCGCGGAACGACTGTTCGGGATGGGTGAAGTCGGGTGAGCAGCAGAGCATGGGAATGGTCATGCCCGCGGCCTCGACCTCCCGCCGAAACCGGGGCCAGTTGGCCTCATCGGCCATCTCCAGAAAGCCGGCGTACCATTCCAGACCGTTCAGGCCCAGCGGCGCGGCCAGCCGAATCCAGTCTGACACCTGCATGCTGCCATCTTTGCAGAGGGCCTGCATGAAGGCCTTGGGAAAGGCAGCCAGAGGTGGCGCGACGGGGTGTGTGGCAACGGGTTGAGTCGTCATGGGCGGGGTGGCGGAACAGTCGTGGGGTTCTTGGGAGGGTTGCGGCCAATGAAGGGATGCTGCTCGAGGTCAACGACCTGGCCACTGATCGGGCCGCACTCATCAGCCAACCAATAGATCGCCGCCGCCGCGATCTCCTCCGGCTTGATCAGCCGGCCGGCGGGACAGAACTCGCGCGGTAGGTGGCTCGGCCAGTCTGGGGCCAGCCCGTCGGCCCGCTTGCGGGCAGCTTCGTTCTCGGTGAGCACCCAGCCAGGGTTGATCTGGTTGACCCGCACGCCCGCCTCGCGAAAGAGCACGTCACCCAGGTTCCTGGTCAGCGTCATCAGCGCCCCCTTCGAGATCGCATAGGGCAGGAGGTTTGGCTCTCCGCACCAGGCGTTGACGCTGCCGATGTTCAGTACGCTGCCGCGGCTGGCCTGGAGCTGCGGCAGGGCGGCCTGGATCAGTCGTAGCGGCGCGAGGGTATTGCCGGCGATGGTGCGGTCGAAGGCGGCCGCGTCGGTGGTATGAATGTCGCCGCTAGTGATGACGGCAGCGTTGTTGACGATCGAATCAAGCCGGCCAAAGCTGTTGATGGCCAGTTGCACCAGCCGCTCGGGGCAGCCATCAGCCGTGAGGTCTTCAACATGGCCAACCGCTCGGGCCCCGGCAGCCTCGACGGCGGCAACGGCGGGCGGGACGAGTTCGGCCAGCCGGTCGTGAATCACCACCGCTGCCCCCTCGGCTGCCGCCCGCAGGGCGATCGCCCGGCCGATCCCGGTGCCACTGCCGGTGACGATCACGACCTTCTCGGTGAGCCGACTCATGCTGAGGTTCCGTTGCAGGTGGGTTGCTGATCACCCGGGGGCGAGGACGCTCTTCACGACCTGACCGGTGTGCATCTGCTCGAAGGCATCGTGCCACTGCTCAAGCGGCCAGACCCCGCCGATGATCGGCTGGACATCGAGCCGACCACTGGCCAGCAACGCGATCACCCGCTCCCAGATTGGCCAGTTGTGGCTGAAGCTGCCCTGCAGTGTGACGTTTTTCTGCACCAATGGATCGAGGGAGAAGCCCAGCGGCTGCGGGCCCCAGCCCACCTTGGCAATCCAGCCGGCTGGTCGCACGAGGTCGAGGGCGATCTTGAGGGTGGCACTTGCGCCGGCGGCATCGACCACTCCGTCACAGCCCAGGCCGTCGCGGTCGAGGGCCCACGACCGGGCGTCACCGACAATGATGTCACAGCCATACTGCTTTGCTACCTCCAGCCGGCCCTGATCGGCCGGCAGTCCGACCACGGCCACCTCTGCTCCACAGAGCCGGGCAATGGCAGCGCAGAGAATGCCGATTGTGCCTGGCCCCAGCACCACGACCCGGTCGCCCGGCTCGATGCGGGCGTTCTTGACCACAGCCGAATAGGCGACGCAGCAGGGCTCGGTCAGGCAGGCCTGTTCAAAGGACAGACCGGTAGGCAGGCGGTGGAGAATCCGGGCCGGCACGCAGACAAACCGCGTCATTGCGCCGTTGACGCCGTAGCCAAACCCCTTGCGGCTGGGGTCGAGGTTGTAGAGCCCGCGGCGGGTCAGCGGGCTGTCGGGGTCGATGATCGCGGCGGTCTCACTGACGACGCGGTCGCCCTCCTGCCAGCCGATCACGGCCGCTCCGACCGCGGCGATCCTGCCGCCGAACTCGTGGCCGAGCACGACCGGATAGTTGACCGGCCAGGAATGGTCGCCGGCCCACTGGTGCAGATCGCTGCCGCAGACGCCGACATTGGCGACTTCAAGCAGCACATCGTGAGAGCCGATTTCGGGAACAACGACCTCACGGAGGTCGACCGAGCCACGATCAGCGGCAAAGTTGACAACAGCGGCTGGCATCGAGGAATTCCTGGATAAGGGAACCTATTCGAACACACTACCAACGTCCCGCCGCTTGTTCTGTAGTGAAAGCGACGTCAGCAGCTGACTGGGGGCGTGCTGGGTTTTCGGTCGGCCGACGCTGTTGCCTGTCATGCTCTCCGTGGACTTCACCCACCACAGTGGACGATCGTAAGCGCTACCGGGAAAAACATCGGAGATCACTCGAGGCAAATCTGCGGCAGTCGATTGGTGCCGCGGTCTGCTAGGCAATCCATCGATGCAGAGTGCATGACTGGGTAATTGCCGGTCGATTCGGCGGGGAGATCGGGTGTTCTGCCACGCCTCGTTCGGTCGCGCTGGCCCGAAGCCAGGCAACTTCGCGCTCAAGCCCGTTTTGCATGCCGGTGGCGTTCCGCCGGGTCACCCCTTCTCTCACGCAACCCAATCTGAGGGAAAGCCTTGCCATCACGACACGTCGCGGATTACCTGGGCGAAACTGTTGGCACGGCTTGGTGAGGAGTTTCCGCTGACGTGTCCCAGCTGCGGTGGTGACATCCGGCTGTTTGTAGACTGCTTGGAGACGGCCGGCAGGAGCAGGCTCACTTCGAACCAGAGGTTCGCAAGCGGAAGAAGGCAGGATGGCTTCGACCGCGTGCAATCAGATTCTGACGCATCGCGGCGAACCACTGGAACCGCCGCACGTCTTGCCGACCCGGGGGCCACCGGTCGGCTGGGGCGAGCTGGTGCAGTCCCCTGGTGATGGAGAGTTCGAGCAAGCATCACCTGATGACCTGCCAATGATCGACATTCATCACCGCTAACAGCCGGTGCCCTACCTCCACGACGCTTGATCGCGTGCCGCATTGCCTGCGATTCGGAAGCGGTCTGCGCGAAGGACAGAATTCTGTGCGTGAGCCGACTCTTGCTCACCTTTTTCTGCTGCTCCCGGGACGTACAAGTCGGCGACTTGGCCTGAAAAGGGGGCGGAAATCGCCTGTTCGGTTGTTCCCGACGGGTGACACACTTGCGAAAGTACCGTTGACCGTTCTCTCCTTGTATCTTGCGCTCCGGGCCGATCAGCAGCGGCTCAATCAGCCCTGCCTCGTGGGCTGCCACCGCCGCGGCCAAGGAGAACTGGTC
>CBFIHA010000148.1:0-5911 GCA_965662195.1 uncultured Pirellulales bacterium | reverse complement strand
CCGCAATGGCATGGCCCATGCGCCAAAAGTCTCGATGCGAGCCGATGTCTCTCAAGACCTCAGACGTGTCTTCGATGCCGGTGATGAGCCAGAGGCGACACGCCGCCTCAAACAGATGATCGCTCGATATCAGAAGCCCGCTCCAGCTCTGGCTACCTGGCTTGAGGAGAACGTGCCGGAGGCACTCACCGTCCTTAACTGCCCGCCGCCGCATCGCCGAAAGCTCAGGACGACCAACGGCCTCGAGCGCCTCAACAAAGAAATCAAACGCCGCACCCGCGTCGCTACCCTGTTCCCCAATGAGACTTCGTTGCTGAGACTCGTCTCAGCGGTCCTCAGCGAGATAAGCGATGAATGGGAGACTCAGCGGAACTACCTGACCATGGAACCCAGATGACCCAACACACCAAACCCGCTTTTACAGAAAAAGGGTTGCTCTATCCGCCGGGCACTCATGCTGCGGTCTCTTCCCCAGCCGAGGTAAGCCCGGTTTTGCCAGCCGATTCCGCACCCACCCTCGTGCAGCAACCGGCAAGGCAGACCTGAACGGCTGTGACTGTTTTAAAACCACCGCCGCCCTTGCTTCGTTCTGACGCCCCGGCCAACCGATTCCTCCTTGCGGTATTTGACCGAAAGGCAACTGATCTTCCCTTACCCGAGGCCCACATGCGCAAGAACTCGCTTCTCATCCTCTTCGCTCTCGCCTTTCCCGCCTCCTCACTGGCCAACAATAACCTCCCGGCCATCGACCTTACGTCGCTCGACAGCATCCCGATGATGTCGCCCGTGCAGATTGACGAGGCAACAGTTCACCCAATCGCCTACCACCACACAAGCCCACGGCGTTTTTACATCACCGGGCTATGGGGGCAGGGCGATTGCGCCATGATGGGTAGTCTGGCATGATTGGGCAAAGCCGTGTCGGGAGCGCTCGCTGAGCGCTGCGATGCGTCTGAGTCATGGACGACACCATCATGCCTGTTACCAAGCCGTTGATCGCAAGGCTTCAGTTTCACTTCGCGAGCCTGAAGGATCCAAGACGCCGGAAGGTCAAGCATCCGTTCATCAACTTCATCGTGATCGCGATCTGCGCCGTGATCTGCGGCGCAGACGACTTTGTGGGAATCACCGACTTTGCGCGTGCCCGGGAGCCGTGGTTTGCGGCCTTCTTGGATCTCTCGAATGGCATTCCGTCGCACGACAGATTCAATGCGGTGTTCGCCTCGATCAAGCCGGCCGAGTTCGAGCACTGCCTGCTGAGTTGGATTACCGCCTTGCATAAAGTGACGCAGGGTCAGGCGATCGCCATCGACGGAAAGACCTTGCGCGGCAGCTTCGACGCGGCCAGCAGCAAGTCGGCCATTCACATGGTCAGCGCCTGGGCCACCGCCAACTCCATCAGCCTCGGCCAAGTCGTCACGGACGCCAAGAGCAATGAGATCACGGCGATCCCGAAACTGCTGGAAATTCTGGTTCTGAAGGGAGCGATCGTCACGATCGACGCCATGGGGTGCCAGACCGAAATCGCCCAGAAGATCATCGATGGCGGAGGTGACTACATCCTGAACGTCAAAGCGAACCAGCCGACACTCCGCAACGGAATCGAGCAGTTCTTTGCCAGCTACCTCGATGACATGCCGACACCACGCCCCGTGCAGACCTGGTCCTCGAAACGCCGGGCCCATGGCCGAGATGAGTCTCGCTGGTGCTACGTCAGCGGCCTGCCCGACGATCTCCCCGACCGTGACCGCTGGACGCACCTGAAAGCCATCGGCATGGTGATCAGCAATACGACCAGGGACGGCAAGGACTGCATCGATGTCCGCTACTACATCCTCAGCAAGCGACTCTCGGCGGAGAAGTTCGCGGCGGCCGTGGCAAGCCACTGGGCCATCGAGAATCAACTCCATTGGCAACTGGATGTCACATTCAGGGAAGACCATTGCCGAATCCGGAAAGGACACGCCGACGCAAACTTCAGCACCCTCCGCCGAACGGCTTTGGCCATGCTCAAGAACGAGAAGACCAAGAAGCTCGGGATCAAGAACAAGCGGCTTTCAGCCGGCTGGGATGAGGCCTACCTCTTCAAAGTGCTTTGCGGCACATGACTTATGGTGCAATCGCCCTGGCTATGGGGGCCCTCGTTCGCGAACCTGAACTGGCCGGCAGATTCAGCCGAGAACACCTCGGCCACAATTTTTACTGCCGGAATTGCCGGCGGCGTGTCATTCGAACGGCAGCACGGCCGTCTACGACTCGAAACCGAGTGGCTTAGCCGCGATTTCTATGGAGCCTACAACGCCTCAAAGCAAGACCGCACTCTTCTCGCCAACAATTGGTCTGTTACCGCAAACCTCTGGCGGGATTTCATGTTTACGCAACGGATCGGCTGCTACGGCGGCGGCGGGATCGGGGCCGGCGGGTATAAGCCCGGTGGGGAGAATGCTTCCGGCATCGCGTACGACGAAGCACAATCGGCCTTTGCGTGGCAAGCCGGGGGCGGCCTTATCTACGAAGTGAGTGACCAGGTGACGCTTGATGTCAGCTACCGCTACTACCAACTTGACGACATTCTTTACTTCCAGCGCAATGTCACCCAGTACTCCGCGAGTCAAGTTATGTTCGCCATGCGGATCTTCGAGCCGTTCCGAACGTTATGGCGGTAGCAAAGACGGCGAACCTGATTCTTCTTGGAGACCCAGCGAACCGGGCCCCTGCCTACAATCTCGTTCGGCGGGCGAGATGCTTGTGAAAGTGCCGTTGACCGTCCTATCCTTTCAGCAGCCGGGGCGGGTCGTAGCGGGTGTCGAGAGTCATGCCGTGGGCAGTGTTAAACTCTTTGAGCCCGTTGCCCTTGGTGCCGAAGTGCGACAGGTATTCGCCTGCTGGGCTGAACCGGAAAATCCGGTTGCTTGCGTAGCCGTCAGAAAGGTAGATCTCACCATTGGGAGCCACCGTGATGGCGGTCGGCGACCACTTGGTGATTTTGACACCGCACTCTTCCTCGGTCGGGATACCCAGTTTGAAGACGACGGCACCGGTCTCGGCGTCGATTTTGATGCCCTCGCCGGCGGCGTTTCGGGCTCCGTAAATAAAGTCCCGACCGTCCTCTGTGCGGATCTCCATGTCATGCAGACTGGTGTAGTCACCACCGAGATGACGCCGTACGAGGGTGCCGTCGGGCGTGAAGACGAAGATGCCCAGGTTTGAGCTGGTGTAGATCTGACCCTTGCTATCGATAACAACACTGCCGTGGGTCGGGCCGATCTGTGACTTCCCGGCAGCATCAAGCCCCCAGCCAGGCACAGTGTCGAAGGTCATCATCCCGCAGCCCATTCGCACCGGCTCGGCGGCGAAAGCTGAAGAAACAAACAGCCCCAGCAAAAGCCCGACACTGCTTAACATTTGCAAAGACATAGACAAAACTCCTTGGAAGGAAAGCAGCCGGTAACGCGGCCAGGATCTCCGTTTTACTCCACCAACAACCTTGAGTTTCCCGGAGGGTTCCGGGTGTGGACAAGAATGGGCCGAGATTGCCCCCAGCTTGAATTGCCTGCACCGGAAGGGGGCGTTTTTTCGACTCTGAGCAGCAATTCTTGAATCAATGCCTGAACGGCAGGCTGAGCTGGCCCAAGACCGTGGCGGCCGTTGATGACCTTGATATGCGTGACCGCTGCCGCCGGATAGTCATATCGCAGCAGATTTTTTCCGCAGAGCCGGCCTTCTGAATCTGGTATCGCCGTTCCGTCATGCCCTTGGAATACAGCCCACGCAGAGGCCGTCTGCTGGGCAGAGAGATGGGTGCCACCGGGACCATGGCCTCCGGCGTACGGCACCACAGAGTCGGCTGTGCCGTGGACGGTGAGCAGATGTCGCTTGCCAACCGGTGTGGTGGGACGGTCATAGTCATTGGAGGTCTCGTCGGCGCGAGCCCAGAAGCGACCGTCCCGGTACTGGCCGGTCGTCATCGACGAGACAAGGGCGACAGCATTTTCAATGGCCACCGATTCATCGAGTTCAATCAGCAGCCGAAAGACCATGCCAGCACCGTTGGATGAGCCGATGAGTGAAACCCTTGACCCATCAGCTTGAGGATAGCGATGGCCAACATCTGCCAGTACTTCCTTGATGAAGGTTACGTCGGGTGCTTTTGATCGTTCTGTCGAGATATTCCAACTGCGTTCATATCCCTGTGGGGCGACCACGAGCCAGCCTGGGAGCAGACTGGGCCAGTTTCCGATCATCCTGGCCGCTTCCCCACCGTTGCCATGGAGCAGGAGTACGATGGGCCAGCGATCAGCTGTTTGTTCAGGAAGCTTGACGGTGTACGGTCGCTTGACTCCCTGCGGCTCTTGATCCCAGGCCTGGCGGATGCTGTGGTGGATGAGACCAGTCGACGATGGTCCCTGCCGTTGTTCGGTTTTTTTCGTCTTCAGTGGTGACCGACGGCCTCCGGCCAGATGTTCCGCAAGCGTGACTCGGCCATCGCCGTTGCTGTCGATCCGGTCGAAGAGCCGCCGTGGGCCCGGCGGCACCTCGTCACGGGCGAGCACTCCGTCACGGTTGGCGTCCCAGGCCGAAAAGTTCCGATCCACCGGGGCCGGTGGCTCCGCTGAGACCGCCAGCGTACCACCACACATGATTGCCACGAGGACGAATACGCAGACAGACCCGCCCCAGGTCTCCGGCGGTGATAACCCCGACTCAGATGCCGTCGCAGCCTTCCTCATGGCTTCAGCGTATCAAAAATTGAGTTGCCGAATTGCCGCTCACAGACAGCGAATAGTTCACGAAAACCGCCACTCGCCGATCGCTTGGGCGGGTAGTTGCAACAGGGTATAATTCAGATGCGAAGTTCATTCACGCGAAACTGAATGTGCTTTTGCACCCGCCGATCGACCATGCGAGGTCCGCGGTTTCAGGGTATGAGGCCCGCGAAACCGGCGACGCGGGGAACCAGACGAGGTCTTGCGTGAGCGAGGCTTTTCATCGGCTCCCTAGAGGTATCGCTCCATGGATTCTTCACGGCTTCGCACCCGCCTAATTCGTGGGCTGGCATGCTGTAGTGCAGGTCTGGGCATTGTTGTTGCAGTGCCCCTGGCATTGGCCCGTACACCGACTCCCGCTCAGGCTCCGCAGCCGGAAAAGCTGTCGTTCAACGAGCACATCCGGCCGATCCTGTCGGAGAACTGCTTTGCCTGCCACGGCCCCGACAGCGGCAACCGTGAGGCGGGCCTGCGGCTTGATCAATCAGCAGCGGCCACCGCTGAACTCGACAGCGGCATGCGGGCGATTGTGCCGCAGGAGGTTGACGAGAGCGAACTGATCGCCCGGATTGTCTCAGACGATCCCGACTCGGTGATGCCACCGCCGTGGGCCAAGATTGGCCACCTCTCAGCTGATCAGGTGGGGTTACTGAAGCGGTGGATCAGGGAGGGGGCGGCCTACGAACCCCACTGGGCATTTGTCGCCCCAACCAAGCCCGACCCCGGTCCCGATGGCGTTCATCCCATTGATGCAATTGTCAGTGGACGACTGACCGACCGCGGCCTTGCCCTCCAGCCCGAGGCTGACCGGGCGACACTGATCCGCCGGGCCAGTTTTGATCTGACCGGCCTGCCCCCGACCCCGGCTGAAGTCGAGTCGTTCATTGCGGACCCGTCGCCCAACGCCTACGAACAACTGCTTGACCAGCTGCTGGCCAGCCCCCGCTATGGCGAGCGGATGGCGGCTGACTGGATGGATTTGGCCCGCTATTCTGGCGTTTTCCTGCAAGGGCCGCGGCGTCTGTCCGTCGTGTACCAGCAGGCGTATGGCCCAGACGGCGGCACACCTTGCTGACCATGTCATTCCGCCCGTTCCTATGCGGCAATGGGTGATTTCAGTGCCGAAGCGGCTGCGGGGCATCTTG
>CBFIHA010000147.1:0-6132 GCA_965662195.1 uncultured Pirellulales bacterium | reverse complement strand
TCGGCAACGCTTGCCAACCTCGACGAGGCGACCGCTGCTCTGGTTGGGCCGGCCCGCCACCAGACTGCTCGGCTGATCCGGGCCGACGCCCCGCGGCAGCTTGAGTTTTCGACGCTCATTCCCAAACCGATTGAACGCTTTCCCTGGGCGGGGCACATGGGCCTGCGGCTGCTGCCCCAGGTGATCGAAACGATTCAGTCGGCCTCGACCACCCTCGCCTTCACCAATACCCGCTCGCAGGCCGAACGCTGGTTCGATGCGATCCGGGCCGCCCGGCCCGATTGGAAAAACAAGCTCGCCCTGCATCATGGCTCGGTCGATCGCGAGTTGCGGTCCGCAGCTGAAGAAGGACTGCGGCAAGGCAAGCTGAAATGCGTGGTCGCCACGTCCAGCCTCGACCTCGGCGTCGACTTTGGCCCCGTCGAGCAGGTGCTGCAGATCGGCAGCCCCAAGGGCATCGCGAGGCTCTTGCAGCGGGCCGGCCGCAGCGGCCATGCCCCGGGAGCAGTCGGCCGGCTGGTCTGCGTGCCGACCCATGCCCTGGAACTGATTGAGTGTGCGGCGGCCCGGCTGGCGGCGGCTGCTGGCACGGTCGAGGCCAGGCGGCCGCTGACCGGCGCCCTCGACTGCCTGGCCCAGCACATCGTCACGGTCGCCTGCGGCGGTGGCTTTCGAGAGGCCGACCTGCTGGCTGAGGTCCGCGGCACCCATGCCTTTGCCGAGCTTGATGACGCCGCCTGGCGATGGGCGATCGACTTTGCCACGCGGGGCGGTCCGGCCCTGGAGGCCTATCCCGACTTCTGCCGGATCAAGGATCGCTTTGGCCGCTGGTACATCGCCAGTCCGGCGATCGCCCGCCGGCACCGAATGAACATTGGCACGATCACTTCCGACGCGACCGTGGAAGTGAAATGGCTGCGGGGGGGACGGCTGGGGTCGGTGGAAGAGTCGTTCATCAGTCGGCTGAACACGGGCGACCGATTTCTGTTTGCTGGCCGTCCGCTGACGCTGTTTCGCTTCGACGGCCTGACCGCCTGGGTGAAACGGGCGCGGGGCAGCCAAGGGCTGCAGGTGCCGCGGTGGAATGGCGGGCGGATGCCCCTCTCGACGCTGCTGTCCGACGCGGTGCTCGAGCAGGTGCGGCAGGCAGGCGAGGTGAGTCAACAGCCGACCTCGACGCCCGCGCGGTCAGCCGACCACTCCCCTGCCCTGCCCCGTGAGACGGCGGCGGTGGCGCCCTTGCTGGCAACGCAGGCCCGCTGGAGCCGGCTGCCATCACGGGACATCCTCTTGATCGAACGAGCGAAGAGCCGCGATGGCCATCATCTGTTTGTCTTTCCCTTTGAGGGGCGGCTGGTGCATGAGGGGCTGGCGGCGGTGCTGGCCTGGCGGATTGCCAATCGCACGCCGAGCACGCTGATGCTGGCGGCGAATGACTGGGGCTTTGAGTTGTCCGGTGCGAAGCGGCTGGACCTGGAGGCCCGGGACTTCCGTCAGCTATTCAAGCCCGGGGATCTGCTGGCCGATCTCTTTGCCTGCCTCAACGGCACCGAGATGTCGAAGCGACAGTTCCGCGAGATTGCCCGGGTGGCGGGCCTGATTCAGGGCGGGCAGCGGTCGGCCCGGCAGACGCAGGCCTCGGCTGGGTTGATCTACGACGTTTTGGCTGAGCATGATGCGGAGAACATGCTGTTGGAGCAGGCCCGCCGCGAGGTGCTCGAGCAGCAGTTTGAGTTCCAGCGGCTCGCCGAGTCACTCGAGGCGATCGAGGGCCGCGAGATTGTTGTCATCGACACCCCGCGGCTCTCCCCACTGGCCTTCCCGATCTGGGCCGAGCAGATTCAGTCGCGGCTTTCGACCCAGAACTGGCGGGAGCGAATCGTGCAGATGGCGACGGAACTCGAGCAGGCGGCCAAGCATTTGGATGGTACTCAGCCATGACACGACCAACTCGTGCAAAGAAGTCCGCGGCGTCGTTCACCCGCACCGCAACTCAGACAGAACTCACCGATTGTATGCCCCGCATCACCACGGCCGAGGAATGCCGGCATCCAGACGGCGCCGACATCGTCCTCCTTCCGGGTCGGGCGGCGCTGCTGCCAACGACGCGGACACTGGTCTGCGCCGATGTGCATCTGGGCAAGGCAGCCACCTTTCGCCGGGCGGGACTGCCAGTACCAGAGGGCTCGGCCCAGCAGGATCTCAAGCGACTGGCGGGGCTCATCACTATGCACGACGCCCATCGGCTGATCATTGCCGGCGACCTCTTTCACGCCCGGGCCGGCTGCACGCCACGGGTGCTGGGTGAGTTCACCGACTTTCGTGAACAGATTCGCCAGCAAAGTGACACCGAAGTTGTGCTGGTGCTCGGCAACCACGAGCGATCGCTGGGCCGCCAGTTCAGTCCACAGGATCTTGGCATTGATCAGTGTGTAAAGGAACTCGTGGAGCCACCCTTTCGGTTCGTCCACGAGCCGGCCACGACGTTTGGCATCGCCACGAACGGCAAGACCACGAACGGCAAGACCACGAACGGCAGCGACACACGCGGCAGCAGAAACAAATCACTGCCGCTTACATTCCGCCACAAAGAATTTGCCGGTCCAACTGACGGAGCCGCCGCCACTGCCGTAACCACGGCCGCTCTCTTCACCATCGCCGGCCACCTACATCCCACGATCTCCCTCCGCGGCCCCAGCGGCGACCGCCTTTCTGGCCGCTGTTTTGTGGCCGCCCCGGGCCTGCTGGTCCTGCCTGCCTTCGGGTCCTTCACAGGAGGACATCGAGTGACGCCGAGTCGCGACATGCAGCTTTGGCTGGCCGAGGGAGAAGCCGTGTTCGATCTGACGAACTTTGTCACCTACTCGAAAACCACCGTCTTCAGCGGGTGAAACCAAAAGCAGTTAGCCTTGTTCGAGGCCAACGCAGCCCACGTACAGACTCTCAGTCACTCGTCGCGCCGTCAGTGACAGCTGCCCAAACGTTTGTGCCGCCGCGTCCCCCGCCGCCCCGTGCACCCAAGCTCCCAGCCGGGCGGCCTCGTAAGGCCCCAGCCCCTGACCCAGCAACGCTGTGATCACGCCGGTCAACACGTCGCCCGTGCCGGCAGTCGCCATGCCGGGGTTGCCGGTCTCGTTGTGAGCCTGCCGACTACCGTCGGTGATCAGCGAATCGGGGCCTTTGAACGCCAGGACGCAGCCGGTGTCGCGAGCAAGGGCACTTGCAGCCTGCTCCAGCCGCTCGCGGTCGGAAGCCGCAGCACGGGAGGGCTCTTCACCGAGCAATCGCTGCAGTTCACCAGCATGCGGGGTCAGCACGCGGGGGCCGGCATGGTCGGACACGGCGGGTGGTGCGAGGTGCGAAAGTGCCCATAACGCATCGGCGTCGAAGACAGCCGGCATCGGCAGGGTCTGCCAGAGCTCGGCGACGATCTCGACGATCGCCTCACTGCGGCCCAGCCCCGGCCCCACCGCCACCGCATCGGCCCCGGCCAGCCGCTCTCTGATCAGCGGCAACGCCGCGGCGGCGAACCGGCCCGCCTCGTCCTCCGGCAGGCCGCAGGTCATCACGCAGGGGTCAAACCCCGCCACGGTCGCCTGGATCGACTCGGGCACCACCGCCTCCACCAGCCCCGCCCCGCTCCGCAGGGCCGCCATCGAGGCCAGCGCTGCCGCACCGGCCATGCCGCGGCTGCCGGCCACCACCACCACCCGGCCATAGTCGTATTTGCTCGACTCACGCTGCCGGGGTGGCAGCCGGGGCAGATCGGGGGGCGGCACGGGCAGAGGTTCGGCCATCTGAATTGCTCGGACGGGGTGTTCAGAGGTGAAGAACGGGGGCCGCCACGGGCGGCGAATTTGCCGCTACCTTGACGGAAACCACACAGAAGGGCTACCTTCGCCGCGATTCTCGCGAGATTTCTGCCCGCTGGCGACACCTCCTCGAACTAGGGGGAGCATCAGCGGCAGCGTCGCCGCGAAACCCGAACACCACCGATCACCGCCCGAGGAGCACCGGACGCATGAGCGGGTCCCAGTCAACAAACGACGTTTTCGACATGCGGAAAGTCCGCAAACTGATCGCCCTGATGAAGGAGCACGATCTCACCGAGATCGACCTGAAGCAGGCTGACAGCGCCGTGCGGATCAAGCGGGGCGGCGAGGTTGTCTCGTACTCAGCCCCAGTGCCCCCCCCGGCGGCCGCGGCTGACGTGGGCGGGCCCTCGGCCGAAGATGCCCGCATGGTGCTCGTGAAGAGCCCGATGGTCGGCACCTTCTACCAGGCCTCCAGTCCCGAAAACCCTCCATTCGTCAAGGTCGGCGATCGGATCGGTCCGGAAAAGACGGTCTGCATCGTGGAAGCAATGAAGGTCTTCAACGAGATTCCAGCCGGCGTCTCAGGGCAGGTCGTGGCGATCCTGGTCGAAAACGGGGCCCCCGTCGAGTTCGGCCAGCCGCTGATCAAGGTCGACCCGGGGGCGTGATCCGAGCGGGGCCGCAGCCGACCGCAGCGGGGCTGGCGCGACCGCCGACCCGGCGACGCCCGGCCGCCCAACCAGCAAGCCCAGGCACTTGCCCAACCCATCGAGCAGCAGCCATGTTCAACCGCATCCTCGTCGCCAACCGCGGAGAGATCGCCCTGCGGGTGATCCGTGCCTGCCGTGAACTCGGCATCGAAACGGTCGCCATCTACAGCGAGGCCGATCGCGACGCCCCCTACCTCAACCTGGCTGATGAGGCGATCTGCATTGGACCGGCCCGAGCGGCCGACAGCTATCTGCGGATCGACCGGGTGATCAGCGCCGCCGAAATCGGCAACGTGCAGGCGATTCACCCCGGCTATGGCTTTCTGTCGGAGAACTCGCACTTTGCCGAGGTCTGCCGCTCGTGCGACATCGGCTTCATCGGCCCGACTCCTGAGGCAATGGAACGGGTGGGCGACAAGAACTCGGCCCGGGCCCTCGCCCGTGAGGCCGACGTGCCGACCGTCCCGGGCAGTGCCGGTCTGCTCTCTGGCGAACAGGAGGCGATCAAGGTCGCCAAGGAGATCGGCTTTCCCGTGCTGCTGAAGGCAACCGCCGGCGGTGGCGGTAAGGGCATGCGGGTGGCCGCCAACGATCTCGCCCTCTCGACCGCCTGGCAGCAGGCCTCAGCCGAGGCGCAAGCGGCGTTCGGCAATGCCGGCATCTATATCGAAAAGTATGTCGAGAAGCCGCGGCATGTTGAAATCCAGGTGCTCGGTGATCAGCACGGCACCATGCTGCACCTCTTCGAACGCGACTGTTCAACCCAGCGGCGGCACCAGAAGCTGATCGAAGAAAGCCCCTCGCCCCGACTGCCCGGAGAGACCCGCGCGGCGATGGCCGCCGCCGCGGTCCGGCTGGCCAAGGCGGCCGGCTACTACTCCGCCGGCACCGTCGAGTTCATCGTTGACCAGGACAACAACTTTTACTTCATCGAGATCAACGCCCGCATCCAGGTCGAGCACCCGGTCACCGAGATGGTCACCGGCATCGACCTCGTGAAGGCTCAGATCCGGATCGCCGCCGGCGAGAAGCTTTCGCTCACCCAGGACGACATCGTCCCCCGCGGCCATGCAATTGAATGCCGGATCAACGCCGAAGACCCGGCGGCCAACTTCCGGCCCTGCCCCGGCAGGATCGAGCAACTGATTGCCCCCGGGGGCTTTGGCGTGCGGTTCGACTCGCACGTGGCAGCCGGCTACGTCGTGCCCCCTCACTACGATTCGCTGATCGGCAAGCTGATCGTCCACCAGCCGACCCGCGGTGAGGCGATCGAAACGATGACCCGGGCCCTCCGGGAACTGCAGGTGAAGGGCATTGCCACCACCGCCCCGCTGCATCTCGATCTGCTGGCCCACGCGGCCTTCCACGACGCCACGATCGACACCAAGTTCGTCGAACGGCTGCTGGCGGAGTGAACGTGAGCTGCATGTGAGCGGCTGATGAGGCTTGCCGAAGCCCCCGCTTGGTTCTTCTCAGCGCTTCATTGGGTGAGGGGCAGGCCCGTGCCAATTGAGCGGCGACGGAAAATGAGCGTAGCCGGGATGGCGAAGCGAAGTTTCCGTCGAGTGAGTGAAGGCCAGGAGGGCCAAAACGAACGTCCAGCGAGA
>CBFIHA010000146.1:0-6207 GCA_965662195.1 uncultured Pirellulales bacterium | reverse complement strand
CTTGGGTTCAGCCTTGGGTTCGGCCTTGGTAGCTGGTTTAGCTCCAGTCGGCTGCTCGCCCATCAACGCCTGCTTGGCCTGAACGAACATCTCTTCCAGTTTTTTAGTCGCCGCCTCAATCTTCGGCGAGTACTGCTTGAAGTCGAATTTCTTCACCTCTTCCTCAGCGGCGTGCAGGGCCTCGTCGATGGCTCCATAGGCGTCATAGATCTCATCTGCCGCCGCCATGGCCGCCGCCTTGGCCTTTTCGCCCAATTTGGCCGCAGCGATTTTTTCCTGGAGGTCCTCAATCCGGTGCCCAACGGAGTGCACGATGTCGTCAGCGGCCTCGGTGTTCCCACTGATCAAAGCCTTTTCGACCTTCACACCAGTTTCCCTGAGCCCGGCAATCGCCCCCTCAATGGTCTTGGGCAGTTCAATTTCGTGGTCGTGGTCGTGGTCGTGGTCGTCCTTCTTCTCGGCGGCCGCCGGCTTGTCCACGGTGACTGCTGGCGGAGCCGGGGTCGCGGCCTGCGGCGGCGGAGTGGGTTTCTTACCGCTGCAACCACCCAGGACGGTTACCCCAACCAACATCATTCCGGTCACGGAACGCGAAATAGCGGACTGGGAAATAGCGGACGGCGTTGGAAGTCGGAAAGTCATTGGGCGAACTCCGGGAGTTTGGTCGACCCGATCGGCCGCAATTGCCGACGACGAGACGGTTGGGACGGTGTGGCACCAGCCCAAAAGCAAATTTTGCCGCGGGCATTTCCTTGGTGATGTCGGTCTCATGATACCCGTTACGGTCGGCTCTGGCCAATGCGGCGTCTCACTTTCGGCCGGGCATCAGCCACCAGACAGAGCAGGCTGTGGTCGATCAAATTCAGCGGCTTCGTGACGTCAATCAGCTTGCCGATGCCACTGGCGATGTCATCTGGGGCCGGGGCCGCCGTATCGATGAATGTCCTCCACGAGAGGGCTCGCAACGCCCCCGCGACTGGAAACTGAAAGCTCCGCGCATCCGACCCGGCATGACTAAAAATCAGGACGTGACGGGGTTCACCCTCGGTGCCGCCGGCCGACAGATCGTCTTCTTCCAGCAACCGCCGCCGGTCAGGCGCCGCGAAAAAACAGACCAAGCTCGCATCGGCGGCATACCAGTCGACATGGGTTCCATCCGGCGAAAACCATTCCACATCGGGCAGGTCACCCCCGGCACTGCTGCCCCCGTGCAGAAAGCTTCGCCGCCGAAGCGTGGGATTGCCGAGCCGAAAGCGGATCAGTTCCCGCACGAATCGCACCAGATCGGCATGCTCCTCGACCAGCGACCAGTCAAACCACGAGATGGCATTGTCCTGACAATAGGCGTTATTGTTGCCCTTCTGCGTCCGCCGGCACTCATCTCCTGCCACGAGCATCGGCACACCCTGACTGAGCAACAGCGTGGCCAGCAGATTCCGTACCTGCCGGCCGCGAAACTTATTGATCTCTCCCCGGCGGGTCGGTCCCTCCACGCCGTAGTTGTCGGAAAAGTTGTTGTTGTCACCGTCGCGGTTGCCCTCACCGTTGGCTTCATTGTGCTTCTCGCGATAACTCACGAGATCATTCATTGTGAAACCGTCGTGCGACGTGATGAAGTTGATGCTGTGGTAGGGCTGCCGGCCGTTATCGCCATAGAGATCACTCGAGCCGGCAATCCGGGTAGCCAGGTGGCCGGTCTGGGCGTAGTCGCCCCGCCAGTACCGTCGGACATCATCGCGGTAGCGGCCGTTCCACTCGGCCCAGCGGAGGCTGGCGAACGAGCCGACCTGGTAGGCACCGGCCGCGTCCCAGGCTTCCGCGATGATCTTGGTGTCGGCCAGCATCGGGTCCTCAGTGATCACCTCGACGATTGGCGGGTTGGCGATAATGTCGCCATTACGATCACGCGAGAGGATGCTGGCCAGGTCAAACCGGAACCCATCGATGTGATAGTTGTGCACCCAATGCCGCAGGCAGAGAAAGATCAGTTCCCGGACGATCGGATGGTTGCCGTTGATGGTGTTGCCGCAGCCGGAATAGTTGCGGTAGCTCGAGCCGCCATCGCCCAGCATGTAGTAGACGCGGTTCTCCAGTCCCTTGAACGAGAAGGTCGGCCCGAGTTCGTTGCCTTCAGCGGTGTGATTGAAGACGACGTCGAGAATCACCTCGATACCGGCGGCATGCAGGGCCCGGACCATCTCCTTGAACTCCCGCACCTGGCAGCCCGGCTCACTGCCGGCAGCGTAGCCCCGGTGCGGGGCAAAGAAGGCCATCGGGTCATAGCCCCAGTAGTTGGACCGTTCCCCACGGGAGCCGTCGACCGCCTCGGTGGGAAACTCGTGGACCGGCATCAGTTCGACAGCGGTCACCCCGAGTGACTGCAGATAGGGGATCTTCTCGATCACCCCGAGGTAGGTCCCGGGACGGGTGACCTCACCACTGGGACTTTGCGTGAAGCCCCGGACATGCATCTCGTAGATCACCGTGTCGGCGAGCCCCCGCCGCAGGTGTCTATCACCCTGCCAGTCGAATGAATCTTCTACCACAACACTCTTCGGCGGCCGGAGGATGCCGTCGTTACCCGGCAGATAGTGTCCGGCCAGCGCTTTTGAGTAGGGATCGATCAGCCGCGCGGTGCCGTCGAATCGCTGCCCCCGCTCCGGGTCAAACGGCCCGTCAGCCTGAAAATGATAGAGCTGGCCGTGTCCGATCCCGGGCACGAAGATGCTCCAGATATCTCCCCAGCGGTCCTGCTCGGGGTCAAGGGCAATCACCTCGGCCGGTTCGGCGTCATCGACCCGGTCATAGAGCAACACCCGCATCGCAGTGGCCGAGCGGCTGTAGACGACGAACTGGACACCGCCAACAGTCTCCGGGCCAGCCGACTGGAGGATCGCACCATACGGCAACGGAAAATTGAACTGGAGCGGAGGCAGGGCCTGCTGGGCGTGCAGGCGGCGGCTACTGGGACGGCGGGATTTGGCCATGGCCGAATGATACACCGCCGGACTGCATTTCGGAGCGTTGGCGGTTCTGTCTGCCGGTCTGCTATTCTCTGGCCATGCAACAGCTCGCGCAGACCATTGTCGCCGCCCTGCAGCGGACCCTCCATTTTGTCACCACGACATCCACCGGACAGATCATCGGTGCCGGCATCGCCTTGCTCGTAGCCGGGGCAATTGTTCGACGTCTGATTAAAGTCTTCCGCAAACCGCGGGAAATCTCACTTGTCGACCCCCTCCGGGTGGTCGATCTCTCTGCCGAGCCGCTGGGAGATTTCAGCCGTACCGACCTCAAGGTTCACAACCTTCCGGCCCGACTTGGGGCCATTGCCCTGGCCCCACTGGGCCGAATCGAGTTGCCGGACGATGCCGAGATCCCCGGCGTGCTCGACGAACTGGTGCCGGGGCTCGGGGCGTTTTTCGATCGGGACCACCCGGTGATCCGGCACTGGCCGAATCAGGTCAGCGTCGGTGGCTTCGCCAATAATCTGGCGCTGCACCTGCAGGTTCCGGGGAAAGACCTCACCGAAACTCCCTGGTGCCTGGTTGCTGGCAAGACCCGCCGCCCCGCCGGACTGTTGCTGATTGCCCTGGCCTTTGCCGCTCCCCGGCCCAATCGGCTGGGAGTGATCAGGCTGGAGGACGAGTCACAGTGGATGCAGGCGGTCCAAGTCAGCGGCAACGCTTCGACCGGTGGCTGACGCCGGGCCTTGCAGGACTGGGCGGGCCGGCGATGATAATCCCGTGAGCGGAGCCACCTATTCCAGCGCCGGAGTCGATCTTGCCCTCTACGAAGAGTCGATGGCGAGACTGCCTGCGCACATGCGGCGGACCCAATGCCCGCGGGTCATCAGCAAGGAGGGCGGGTTTGCCGCTGTTTTCCAGCTACAACTGCAGGGCCTGTTTGCCCGGAAGTATGAGGACCCACTGCTGGTCTCATGCACCGATGGTGTCGGCACCAAGCTGAAGGTCGCAGTCGCGGCCGGGGTCCACCACACGGTCGGCATCGACCTGGTGGCAATGAGCATCAACGATCTGCTCTGCACCGGTGCCGAGCCGCTCTTCTTTCTCGACTACGTCGCCATGTCGCACGACGAGCCGCCACTGCTCGAGGCCATCGTCCGGGGCATCGCCGATGCCTGCGTGGACAGTGACTGTGCCCTCGTCGGCGGCGAGACCGCCATCCTGCCTGATCTGTACCAGCGGGGTGACTACGACCTGGCCGGGTTCTGCGTCGGGGTCGTTGAAAGAAAACGCCTGATCGACGGCAGTCAGATTCAGCCGGGCGATGTCGCCATCGGCATCGCCTCGTCGGGCTTCCACTCCAATGGCTACAGCCTGATCCGTAAGGTGGTCTTCGAGATGGCCGGGCTCGGCCTCACCGACACGGTAGCTGAGTGCGGTGGCAAGACGGTCGGTGACCTGCTGCTCGAGCCAACCCGGCTCTATGCACGAGCGGTGCGGTCGGTGCTGCGGCACTACCGCGTCAAGCAGGTCGTCCACGGCATCGCCCACATCACCGGCGGTGGTCTGGCCGAGAACCTCGGCCGCATCGTGCCGGAGCACGTTCAAATCAGTGTCGACAAAGCCAGCTGGGAGGTGCCGCCGGTCTTCGGCTGGGTCCAGCGGCTGGGCCAGATTGAGCCTGCCGAAATGGATCGCGTCTTCAATCTGGGTCTCGGCATGGTGCTGATGGTTTCTCCTCACTTCGCTGACAGCATCCAGCACCAACTGGCTGATCTGGGCCTGACGGCGTGGCGGATCGGGGTGGCAGCAGAAGCCGAACCGACCGCACCGCGGGTCGTAGTCGGCTGAGCACTCGTTCTCCCGGATCAAATCTTCTTTCTGTTTTCAGGGGACGCCCTCATGCCTCCAGCAGCCACCCGCACCATCCATTCCCAGCCCAGCTATCTGCTGGAAAGCGACAGCGTCTCCTTGGCCGTCACCCGGCTGGGCGGGCATCTCGCCCCAGTGATGTTTGGCAAGGGCGGTGCCGAATCGATCAGCCCCTACTATGTCAGCCCCTGGCAGGATGAAGGCCACCCGGCGATGCCGGCGGCCGTGCTCACACCGCTCCGGGGCGATTTTTTCTGTCTCCCCTTCGGCGGGAATGCGGCTTCCTTCAATGGCCAGCAGCATCCGCCGCACGGTGAGACGGCAACCGCCGAGTGGTCGTTTGAGTCTGACGCGTTACTGCCTGACGGCACCTCACGGCTGGGGCTCCAGCTCGAGACACGTGTGAGGCCGGGGCGGGTGACCAAGGAGATTTTTCTGAAGCCCGGCCAGCCGGTGGTCTATCAGCGACATCTGATCGAGGGATTTGCCGGACCGACGCCCCTGGGCCACCACGCCACGCTGGCGATGCCGGACGAGGAGGGCATTTTTGCGATCTCGACCAGCCCGTTCCGGCTCGGCATGACCAATCCCGGTGTCTTCAGCGACCCTGCCAATGGCGAGTATCAAGCCCTCGCCCTGGGTGCGACCTTCACCGAGTTGGACCGGGTTCCCAGCCTGTTCAAGGAACCGGCAGAGGTTGACTGCTCACGCCTGCCGGCGCGGCGGGGCTATGCCGACCTGCTGGCTGTGGTTGCCGACGAAGACGCCCTCGCGGGCAGGCCTGCCTGGACGGCTGCCGTCAACACACGCGAGCACTGGGTCTGGTTCTCGCTGCGGAACCCGACCACGCTGCCAACCACAGCCCTCTGGCTCGAAAACCGGGGCCGCCACGGCTTTCCCTGGAACGGCCGTAACCAGTGCCTCGGCCTTGAGGATATCTGCGGGTTTTTTGCCGACGGGCTCGTCCCCTCGGTCGAGCCGAACCTGCTTTCGCGACAGGGTATCGCCACCGCAATCGAACTCAGGGCCGACCAGCCGACCGACATCCGCTCCATCCAGGCGGCGGTGCCGGTGCCCAAGGACTTCGACCGCGTGGCCCGGATCGCTTTCACCGCGGCCGGTGTGGTGCTGATGGCGGCCACGGGGGCCGAGGTGCAGGTTGCCGTCAACCATGGCTTCGTGTTGGGGCAGGGCGATACGCCGTAAGCAGGGCGACCCAGTTGACATTTCCCGTTGTTCCCAGGCAAGCCTGTATCGTTGATACAACCAGCCTTTATCGTTGATAGACGGGGAGAATTCATGCACTGTCGGATGCTGACGCTCGCATTGATACTGCTCGGCCTGCAGCTGTCGGCTGCCAATCTGCGGG
>CBFIHA010000145.1:0-6238 GCA_965662195.1 uncultured Pirellulales bacterium | reverse complement strand
GGCGTTCGAGCGTGAAGGAGCGTTCGGCGGCAGCCTGCTGCCCGAAATTTGTTGTTTTCGCCCCAGGAGGTTCCCGTGGCCCAAGTTGATACCCGCCTACCGTACAAAGTTGCCGACATGTCCCTGGCCGAATGGGGCCGCAAGGAGATCATGCTGGCCGAGAACGAGATGCCGGGGCTGATGGCCCTGCGGGAAAAGTATGGCAAGACCAAGCCGCTTACGGGCGCCCGCATCGCCGGCTGCCTGCACATGACGATCCAGACCGCCGTACTGATCGAGACGCTGGTTGAGCTGGGCGCCGAAGTCACCTGGAGCAGCTGCAACATCTTCTCAACCCAGGACCATGCCGCCGCGGCCATCGCCAAGGTGGGCATCCCGGTCTACGCCTGGAAGGGCATGACCAACGAGGAGTTCGACTGGTGCATCGAGCAGACGCTGTTCTTCCCCGACGGTGAGCCGCTCAACATGATTCTCGATGACGGTGGCGACCTGACCGCCATGGTCCACGAGAAGTTCCCGGAACTGCTCGGCGGCATCAAGGGCCTGTCGGAGGAGACCACCACCGGTGTCCATCGGCTCTATCAGATGGCCGAGGCGGGTGAGCTGAAGCTACCGGCGATCAACGTCAATGACTCCTGCACCAAGAGCAAGTTCGACAACCTCTACGGCTGCCGCGAGAGCCTGGCCGACGGCATCAAGCGGGCCACCGATGTGATGGTGGCCGGCAAGGTGGTGGTCGTGGCGGGCTACGGCGACGTTGGCAAGGGCTGTGCCCACGCCATGAAGTCGCTGGGCGCCCGGGTGATTGTCACCGAGATCGACCCGATCAACGCCCTGCAGGCCGCGATGGAGGGTTATGAGGTGATCACCATGGAGGAGGCCGCCAGCAAGGGCCAGATCTTTGTGACTGCCTCCGGCTGCCGCGACGTGATCCGGGGTGAGCACATCAAGCAGATGCCCAACGACGCCATCATCTGCAACATTGGTCACTTCGACCTCGAGATTGACGTCGCCTGGCTCGAGAACACTGCCGGCATCGAGAAGGTGGAGGTCAAGCCGCAGGTCGACCGCTACACGCTGCCTTCGGGCAACAGCGTGATCGTGCTGGCCGAGGGTCGGCTGGTCAACCTCGGCTGTGCCACGGGCCATCCGTCGTTCGTGATGAGCACCAGCTTTACCAATCAGGTGCTGGCCCAGATCGATCTCTGGGAGAACCACGAGCAGTACGACGTGCAGGTCTACCGGCTGCCGAAGAAGCTTGACGAGGAGGTGGCCCGGCTGCACCTCGACAAACTGGGGGTGAAGCTGACCAAGCTCACCTCGGAGCAGGCCGAGTACATCCACGTGCCGGTTGAGGGACCGTTCAAGCCGGACTACTACCGGTATTGATCCCGGCATCTGACCACCGTGTCTCATAACAGGCTGCAGGGTCACTTGGCCCTGCAGCCTTTTTGGTGCCCCATCCAACGCTGCTGCCCTCAGGGCTGTTTCATGTGAAACAGCTCGCGGCTGGCTTCGCTATCGGCGGGAGTTCACTGCAGCAAGAGGTTGATCCCCGGGCTCACACCTCTTGCTGGGAGTCCTTCGCTCGTACCCGCAAAAAACCCATGCTCCGAAGCCCGAAGCGCAAGCTGAGGGAATCCGCGTCTGTTGCACCAAGAACACCATTCCCTCGGCTCGCGGCTTTTGATGGTGCGCGTTTACGGCGATCAGCAAAAAGTCCGTCAAAACGTACATGCTTTGAAGCCCGAATCGCAAGCTGAGGGAATCCGCGTCTGTTGCACCAAGAACCCCATTCCCTCGGCTCGCGGGTCGGGCTTCCTGGATTTCGGTTTCACTCAGCGCAACATCAAAACTCGCGCCTCGGGCTTCCCGGAGTT
The DNA here is from genome assembly GCA_965662195.1 of uncultured Pirellulales bacterium. Taxonomy (GTDB): domain Bacteria; phylum Planctomycetota; class Planctomycetia; order Pirellulales; family UBA1268; genus UBA1268. Next base: position 4,358 of record CBFIHA010000145.1, on the reverse strand, counting down.
CGCTTCCGCTCCGGGCTTCCTACGGTACGGGTTTCCTTCGTGCCCTTCGCCGTGAATCAGCGGTTCAGGGAACGATTCTGCTAGCATCCCAAGCTCAGTCTCATTGCTGTCTGATTCATCATTGCCTTGTCGGATCCCTCATGCCCTCAATCGCCTCGTTCCGCGGCCTCCGCTACGACCCGGCTCATGTCGGAGCCATTGCCCAGGTCATCGCCCCACCTGCCGAGGTCATCGATCCGACGCTTCAGACGCAGCTGTATGAACAACATCCAGCCAACGTTGTCCGGCTGGAGCTCAACCGGGAAGAGCCGGGCGATAGCAATCAAAACAACCCGTACACCAGGGCGGCCAAGTTCCTGAAATCATGGCGTGATCAGGGCGTGCTGATGCAGGAGCCGGCAGCGGCCCTCTACGTCTATCACCAGATCATCGAGGCCGGGGGGCAGCAATTCACGCGACAAGGCTTCCTGGCCCGGGTGCGACTGGAGCCATTTGGCACCGACGGCACGCAACCGCAAGCAGCCGCCACCCCGGCCACCTGGGAAGACCGGTTGCTGCTCACCCGAGCCTGCCGGGCCAACCTCAGCCCAGTCCTCAGCCGCTATACCGATCCCGCCGGCGAGGTGCAGGCAATTCTCGACGCTGCCGTCAGCAGTCAGCCAGCCCTCGAGGCAACCGACATCCTGGGCGTAACCAATCGGCTCTGGCCGCTGACCGACCAGACCGTGGCGGCAAAGGTGGCCGGCCTCATCGGCCCCCGGCCACTCGTGATCGCCGCAGGCTTGGCCCAGTACGAAGCCGCCTGCCGCTATCGGGCCGAGGTGGCGGCCGCCTTTGCCGAAGCCAATGACGACGCTGAGCTGCCGACCGACCACCCGGCCAACTTCGTGCTGATGATGCTGGTAGCCGGCAGTGAAGAGGATGAACAGCCCGCCGCGGAAACCGGCCCCGTCTTTCCGCAGCCAGCCAGCGGCCTGGTGCTCAACCTGCTCGATTAGTAAGCCACCGGTTTTTCCGCCAGGGTTGGTTCCACGTGAAACAGGCAAGGGGGGAAGCCTGCGCAAACAGGGGCGGTTTCACGTGAAACGCCGCCATGCTGGGTCCGGTGATGACGGCCGCACCAGATCGTGCCGATACACCGAAGGCACGCGTTGTGCGTGGCGAAGTCATTGGCAGGGATGTACGGATGGGCCGAATCGTGTGCGTAGCCAATCAGAAAGGTGGCGTCGGCAAGACGACCACCGCGTTGAATTTGGCTGCCGGCCTGGCCAAGGCGGGCCTGCGGACGTTGCTGGTTGACCTCGACCCGCAGTGCAACGCGACCACCGGCTTTGGGGGCACGCCCGCCGAGGCTCACCCGCTGGTCTCTGAGGCGGCTCTGGCCGACAACGTGGTGGCAACAACGGTGACCAACCTGTCCCTGCTACCGGGCAGCCGAAGCGTGCGGGACGTTGAGCGGATTGCCGAGCAGGCCCGCGATGGCTCGATGGTGCTGGCCAATCATCTGGCCTGCGGCCTCAATGCCTGGGACTACTGCCTGATCGACTGCCCGCCGTCGATCGGCGAACTGACCCGGACGGCCCTCGCCGGCTCGACCGAGGTACTGATGCCGATCCAGTGCGAGTACTTCGCCCTTGAGGGGCTTACCCAGATGATCGAGGTGATCCGCGACGTGATGGCGGCCCGGCCGGGCCGGCTGTCGTTCGGCGGCATTGTGCTGACGATGCATGACGCCAGCCTGGAACTGACCATGGAAGTCGAACATGAGGTTCGTGATTTTTTTGGTGAGATTGTTTTCGACACGGTGATCCCAAGGGATGTCAGCGTGTCGGAAGCGCCGAGCCACGCTCTCAGCGTGCTCGACTATGCGCCCCGCTCACCCGGAGCGCGGGCCTATACAGAACTGTGCATGGAGGTACGCGACTGTGAGTAGGGAACGACGGCTGGGACGGGGACTTGAGGCGCTCTTGGGCCGGGCCGGCATGGACCAGGCCGCGCCGCCGACCGACGGCACGGCCGCCTTGGCCAGCCAGCCTACCCCGGAACGGCCCCGGTCACCGGCCGCCCAGCTGATCCTGCACAAGGCCGACGAGCTTGAGCAGGCAGCCGCCGACCTGCCCGCCAGCGAGATCGCCGCCGCCGTGATCGACCCCAACCCCTGGCAGCCCCGCAGCGAGGTCTCCGACGCCGACCTGGCGGAGCTGGCCAGCAGCCTCGAAGAGCACGGCCTGGTGCAGCCGATCGTGGTGCGGTCCCAGGGCGACCGGTATCAGTTGATCGCCGGCCAGCGGCGGCTGGCAGCGGCCCGGCAACTGGGCTGGGAGATGGTGCCGGTACGGGTGCTCGAGGTTGACGACCGGCAGATGTCGGAGATCGCCATTGTCGAAAACCTGCAGCGGCGGGACCTCGACCCGCTGGAGAAGGCGACCAGTTTCAAGACCTATCTTTCCACCTGGGGAGGCACCCAGGAAGAACTGGCCAAGCGGCTCTCGGTCGACCGCTCGACGGTGGCCAACCTGATCCGGCTGCTGGAACTGCCCGTGGCGGTCCAGCAGAAGCTGCGGGCCGGCAAGCTGTCGATGGGCCATGCCCGGGCCCTGTTGCCGTTGGGTGATGAGCACGAGCAGGTGACCCTGGCCAACCGGGTGGTGGCTGAGGGGCTGTCGGTGCGGGCGGTCGAAAGCGAAGTACAGGAGATCCTGCGGGCCGATGAGGCCGACGACTTTGCCAAGCCACCGGCGGCGAACGGAGCAACGGCGGTGGCGGCCGGCCCGGCCAGTCAGCCCAAGCGAAAGCCGGGCCGGCCCGCCTCGCGGCGATCAAGCCAGATCGTCGCGCTGGAAAACGAGCTGCGACGGGCCCTGGGCACCAAGGTGGTGATCCATGCCAACAGCAAGGGGGCCGGCCGGATCGTGATTCCGTTTGCCAATCCGGACGAGTTTGAGCGGCTGCTGGAGTTCATGACCGACTGAGCGCCGGCTGGCAACCGGCTGGTAGCAGTACCGGCAGCAGGGCTTCTTCGGCCTCCTCGCTGCTCGAGAATACGCCTGCTCGAGAATACGCCTGCTCAAGAATATCGCCGCTCGAACAAGGCCTTGAGTTCGGGCGACCGGTCGTACTGATGCACGATGGCGTAGGGCTTGCCGGCGGCGTTGCAGACGAGCCCGTTGTGCAGCTCTGGCTGCTGGCCGCGTTCGAGTTTGACATGCAGCTGGGCGGCGAAGGCATCGCGGTCGTCGGTTCGTCGGACTCGCGGAAAGCAGCCCCATTTCAGCAGCAGGTTGAAGGCAGCCTGGTCAGCCACCTTGGCCCGGTCCGCAGCCATCAGCGCCAGCAGATAGGTCTCGACAGCTGCGGCCCGAACCGCTTCGGCTTTTCCGCCGAACACACCGACGTTGATGATCGGGTCATGCTGGAGCAGCTCGAGGGCACCGGGGCCGAAGGCTTCGGTCAGGTTGGTGCGGCTCCAGGGCTGGTCGGCGAAGGGCGGGCCTTCATTGGAGACGACAAGGTCGTGGTCGCCGAGGTGGGCGTCGATCCAGGCGATCGGGTCGGCCTGGAAGGCGACGTCCCGCACGTCGGTGGTCAGGGCATAGCGGTACCGCTGCTGGCCGAGCAGCAGGCCGATGTCCCAGAGCCGCTGCATGTAGACATTCACCCGGGCGGGGCCGGCGGCCTGGGCGGGCAGCACCTCGATGCCGTCGGCCTCCAGCCGCCGGGTGACCTCGGGTTCGAGGTGAAAGGCGAGCAGCACCTTGCGGCCGGGGAAGCCACTGGCCACGAGGGAACGGGCCCAGACCCTGATCTGGTCATAGCCGTAGGCGGAAACGCCGCCGATGACGATATCCATGCCACTGGTTCTCCGGGCCGCCTCACACTCCCTCAGAAAGCCCGAATCGCAAGCTTTGATGTTTCGCGTTCGCGTCTACGAAAAATGCTCCCCTGCTTCGAAGCCCGAAGCGCAAGCTGAGGGAAACCGCGTATGTGATCCATAAAACCGCATTCCCTCGGCTCACGCCTCTGGCTTCCCGGCGTTCGCTTTTGCTCAACGTAACGTCGAAACTTGGGTCCGGGGCTGCCGATCGCCGCACGCTGCCGCGGCAAACTTCATCCACAGCCTACTTACAGGCCGAAAACGTGAGCCACCATAGGCCGGGCCGGCCGATTCGGTACAATCCTTTCGACCGGGACGGCGGCTTCCGTCGGGATGCCGCTGCTTCGGCAGCAATGAACGCCGCGGGGCGTAGCTCAGCCTGGCTAGAGCGCCTGGTTTGGGACCAGGAGGTCGCATGTTCGAATCATGTCGCCCCGACTTACGAAAGCCCCTTGGAAACAAGGGGCTTTCGGCGTTTCTGGGC
>CBFIHA010000144.1:0-6338 GCA_965662195.1 uncultured Pirellulales bacterium | reverse complement strand
GCGTTCCATAGCTACAACGACATCAACAAGAGATTCCCCAAAGGACTCCACTTCTGTGGCTCGGGAACCTCGAGCTGGGGAGGGCCGCAGCCGAGTGATCTTCCCCGGGGTTGGGCTTGGGGTTCCTACATTCTGCCGTTTCTCGAAGAAGCGAACCTCTACGATGACCTCAAGGTCGAAGTCGGCAAGGTTTCCGATGTTGTGAACACATTGGGGCAGACTGTTGTGAACACCTACCGTTGTCCAACCGATGCAGCGAAGGGAATTAATGAAGACCGCTGTGCTAACGGTGCAAAGTCGATGAAGGGAGCGACGTCAAATTATGTCGGAAATTGCGGCAACGCCTTGAGTCCTCGCAGCCGGCAATATCGGGATCTCAGTTCAGCCGATAAGCAGATACTCAAAGATCACCACTCTGGGCTGGTGATCCCTGGTGTGAGAATCAAGCCGCACGAGGTCACAGACGGTCTGTCGAAAACGATCCTCGTCGGGGAGCGAGATTCCGCCGACCTGGGGCATGGAGACCACGCAGCAAGTTTCTGGATCGGTCTTGCTCATCATGCGACGCCAAGTTGGCCTGGAGCACTGAACGGTTTTATGACGTACTTCAATGAGGCCGCCGGGACGTTGCTGGTCATTAATGCCGGCACGCCGACAACAACCGATACGTTTCATGTAGGTGGGGAACTAGCTGATTCCTGGAGCAGCAAGCATCCTGGCGGTGCACAGTTTGTTTTCGCTGATGGTTCGGTGCGGATGCTCCAAGAAACGATCAATAACGCCACGCTGCATGATCTCTGCAGCCGTAACGACGGTGATGTAGTGGGGAGTTACTGATGGCTTTCTGTCTTTCAGGGAATCCTGGTTTCTCTGATGCCCGGCGAAGAAGCCCGGTGGGCAAAACCCGAAAAGAAATCATTCATGTGAGGCTGTCGGTCTTTGTTGGGTTGTGTGGGCTCGTACTTGCCGGCTGCGGTGGCCGACCTGCCGGCTACCCTGAGACCGCGTCAGTCCGCGGCGTTGTGACGCTTGATGGGAAGCCGTTGGCCGGAGCATCGGTAAGTTTTGTGCCTGCGGCAGGCAGGTCATCGGCAGGCATGACCGACGATGAAGGGCGGTATGAGCTTTTCTATACCGGCCGCATCAAGGGGGCAATGCTCGGCAGCCATTGCGTCATGCTGTCGAAGCGAGTGCCCGACGCGGCTTACGAGATGTCGCCGCAGGAAAAGGAAATGCTTGCGAACGGCGACTATTTTCTGCCGCTGGTGGAAATGCTCCCCGAACGATACCGCGGCAGCGAAAGTGAGCTCTCGGCCGAGGTTGAATCCGGTCGCAACGTCATCGATTTCAAGTTGACGTCTGAACCGTCAGCACGGTAGCCCTGAGGCCGCCTCGTCGCGAGCGTTAGCCCCGGCTGATCCTCTGCCAGCAGCATCATGACGCCCAGCCAGTCTGCGCCTGCACAGGTGACAGCTGCCGGAAGGGGTGGTAGGGTCATGCATCTCAATCAGCGGAAGGAATTCATCATGCAACGATTGGTACTGCTTGTCCTTACCACCTTGTGGGCCGCAGCCGGGCTGGCCGATGACGGTGCGATCCTGCTGCACGGCCAGCAGGCGAAGGTCACAGGCACGACCTTGCGGTATGAGCCCCAGCCGCACAAGCAGACCCTGGGCTGCTGGACGAAGGCCGACGATGCCGCCCAGTGGACCTTCACGGTCAGCCGACCGGGTGAATATGCCATCGAGGTGCTGCAAGGCTGCGGGCGGGGCCAGGGGGGCAGCACGATGCGGCTGACAGTTGCTGCTGACGGCACGAGCGGGCAGTCACTGGAGTTCGTGGTTGAGGAGACCGGCCACTTTCAGGCCTTCAAGCCCCGGGCAGTCGGCCGGGTGACACTTGCCGCCGGTGAGCATTCGCTGCAGATCAAGCCGAATGAGATTGCCAAGAAGGCTTGCTGCGACATCCGGCAGGTTCGGCTGGTGCCGGTGACGGCTGCCGCGGCCCCGCCGCCCGTGAAGCGGCCCAACATCATTTTTGTCTTCTCTGATGATCATGCCGAGCACGCAATTTCCGCCTATGGCTCGAAGGTCAACACCACGCCCCATCTCGACCGGCTGGCGGCGGGCGGGGCTCGGTTCACCAACTCGTTTGTGACCAACTCGATCTGCACGCCGAGTCGGGCCACGCTGCTGACCGGGCAGTATTCCCACCAGAACGGCGTGCCGGTCTTCAACCGGTTTGACGGCAGTCGCGATACCGTCGCCAAGCACCTGCAGCAGGCCGGCTACCACACCGGCATGATCGGCAAGTGGCACCTCGGCAGCGATCCGACAGGGTTTGATCGCTGGATCGTGTTGCCCGGTCAGGGCAGCTACTGGAACCCCAGCTTTCTGGTGCCGGGTGGCAGGCTGTCGATCGCGGGGCATTGCACCGACATCACCGGCGATCTCGGCGTCGAGTTCATCAAGACCCGCCCGGCGGACCAGCCCTTCTTTCTGATGCTGCACCAGAAGGCACCGCACCGTGAGTGGTCGCCCGATGAACGAAACAAGTCCAAGTTCAAGGATGCCGTGATCCCCGAGCCGGAAACGCTCTGGGATGACTATGCGACCCGCCCGGCGGCCCTGCCGGAGAACGAACAAACAATCGCCGGTGATCTCACCAACCGCGATCTCAAGCGCGAGCCGCCGGCCGATCTGAAAGGGCAAGACCGAAATCGCTGGCTGGGCCAGAAGCCCACCGAGGTGGAGGTTGACGGCAAGACGCTCACTGGCGATGACCTGGTCCGCTGGAAGTATCAGCGATTCATGCAGGACTATCTGGCCTGCGTCCAGGGCGTCGATGACAACGTCGGCAAACTGCTCGACTATCTCGATTCGGCAGGGTTGGCCGATGAGACGATCGTGATCTATTCCTCCGACAACGGCTGGTACCTCGGTGACCTCGGCCTCTATGACAAACGCTTCATGTACGAGCCGGGGCTACGGGTGCCGCTGATTGCCCGGGGGCCGGGCATCACCCCGGGCAGCACGCCGGCAGGCTTTGTTGCCAATATTGACCTCGCCCCAACCTTCCTGGATCTGGCCGGCCTGCCGGTGCCCGACTCGATGCAGGGGAAAAGCCTGGTGCCGCTGTTGCGGGGTGAGTCGCCGGCCGGTTGGCGGCAGTCCGTCTACTACCGCTACTACCACGACCCTGGCCATCACAACACCCGGGCCCATTACGGCGTGCGGACCGCCAGCCACAAGCTGATCCACTATTGGAAGAAGGATGCCTGGGAACTGTACGATCTCACTGCCGATCCGACGGAGCAGCACAATCTGCTGTTCGATCCGGCGGAAGCCAAGTCGCCGGAGGTCGCCACGACGTTTTCGGCCCTCAAAGCGCAGATCGCGCGGCTGCAGCGGGAGTTCGGCGACGATGGCCGCTACGCCGACCCGGCCGACTGGCCAAAGGGGGGCACGGGCGGCGACATGGTCGGTAAGAAACCGCTCGGTGAAAAAACAGTGGCGGAGGTGATCGCCCTGCTGGGAACGTAAGGCAGTTTTGTTGTCGGCAATGTCGGACGTCGTTTGTTTCACGTCCGGCCGCCCCCCTGCTTGGAAGCCCGAAGCGCAAGCTGAGGGAAGCCGCGTTGCTGCTCCCGAACCGCATTTCCTCGGCTCGCGCCTCGGGCTTCAAGGACAAGGACATGAGCTCCACTCAACACACCGCAATACCCGATCAGCCGCCCCCCTGCTTGGAAGCCCGAAGCGCAAGCTGAGGGAAACCGCGTTTTTTGCTCCCGGAACCGCATTCCCTCGGCTCGCGCCTCGGGCTTCCCGGAGTGCGGGGCCTCCGGCTGCGACGGCTGAAAGGATTCGGTGGCGGGCGAGAAGAACACCTTGTCGAGGCCGGCGTGGTGATGCCGGCCCCGCTCTTCATCCGCTCCTAAGCCCAAAGAGGTGATCGCCAATGGTTCGACTCATTCAGCTGGCGTGCGCACTGCTGATCTGCGCGATTGTCGTTCCACTGGCTGCTGCGGAGAGTTTTCCGCCACTGGCTGGTGGCCCGCCGCCACAAACCTTTGCCCAGCTCTGGCAGGGCTATGACCCGACAGCCGAGCCGCTGGATGTGCAGGTGGTGCATGAGTGGCAGGCTGATGGCATCACCACGCAGCTGCTGACCTACACGCTTGGCACCTTCAAGGGACGGCCGGCACGAATGGGGGCTTATTATGCCTGGCCGACCGACACCAAAGCCAAGCTGCCAGCCATCCTGCAGCTGCATGGCGGAGGTCAGCGGGCCCAGCGACGGACGGTCGAAACCTTTGCTGCCAACGGCTATGCCTGCCTTGCCCTCAACTGGGGAGGCCTGCCGATGGCCGACCAGCAGCCGGGCGACCCGGGCACCGACTGGGGGGCGGTCGATGCGACTCAAGGTAGTCACAACAGCCACTACGCTTCGGTTGAACCCGATGAGAAGACACTCGATGCCGTACCAAGCCCGCGGAACAACAACTGGTTTCTGATTACGGTCGCTGCCCGGCGAGCCCTGACAATGCTTGAACAGCGGCCCGAGGTCGATGCCGAGCGGCTCGGGGTTACGGGCCATTCGATGGGGGGCAAGCTGACTGTGATGACTGCCGGAGCTGACAGCCGAGTGAAGGCGGCGGTTCCCTCCTGCGGCGGGTCTGCCGCCGCGCAGGACGCCCTGCGGCAGCGGGCCGGTTCGGCCTGCCGACCGCCCAATCGATCACCGCTCTATATGAACGCTATTGATGATCGCAACGCCATCCGGGAGATCGACTGCCCGATTCTCTATCTCGGGCCGCACAACGACTTCAACGGCATGATCGACCAGCTGTTCATGAACTGGAAGGAGATGCCAAGTGAGTCGATTCACTTCAGCATCTCGCCCCACCTGAACCATCGTCATGTCAGTGAGTCGTCCTACGCCAGGACGTACTTCTTTGACTGTGTGCTCAAGGGGGAAGGTGAGTTTCCGCAGACACCAGCCCTTGAGGTGAACCTGAAAACCGGTTCTGGCATGCCGCAGGCGACTGTGCGGCCCGATCGGCCTGACGAGGTCGTGAAGGTCGAGGTCTACTACAGTGTCGATCCCCACGGCATCACCCGCTTCTGGCGGTCAGCGGAGGTGACCCGGGCCGGTGACAGTTGGACCGCTGCCTGTCCGCTCACCAGCACCGAACTGCCGCTGTTTGTCATCGCCAATGTGCATTACCCGCTCGACCGGAACATCGTCGGCGGGCCCGGGGAGGGGCGGCCGCCGGCCACCTATCTGGTCAGTTCCTGGCAGCTCGATTTTGAGGCCGAGGAACTCGTCGCCGCCGGGGTGCGGGCGACCGATCCGCCAGAGCGGATGATCGTGGAGGACTTCGGTGACTGGCAGGACTGGTACCAGCTGAATCCCGGCAATCCCCAGCACCACTTTGCAGCCACCCGCAAGATCAAAGACCCCAAGTGGCGAGGGCCCGACGGGGCGAAACTGGCGGTCGATGTGCTGGCACCGACCGGGGGCGAGCTGGTACTGACCTTTGAACTGGCCACCTGGAGTTGCTATGCCGGGGTGCCGCAGGGCCGGTATCTGGCGGTCAAGCCACTGGTTGCTACTGACGAGTGGCAGACGGTGGAGGTTTCACTGAAAGATCTAGAGCCACTCGATGACCGTAGCCGTAAGGGCCTTGCCAGTTGGCGGTACCTGACCGAACTGGCCATTACGGCCGCGGTTCGCAGCCGGGAAAACGGCAAGGAGGTCGTCCGGGCCGGCGGCGAATGGCCTGCCGATCGGCAGTTTCGCCGGCTCCGCTGGGTGGGGGGCACCCAGCCTGAGCACGTGCTGCTGCCGGGGGCGGCAATCTCAAAGGCTGACTTTGAGCAGATTTTCCAGCAGTCGATTGATGAATCGGTGGAGCAGGAAACCCGGGACGCCGCCCTAGTCAGGTAGCTGGCCACTTGAACGGGGGGCATGAGGCTGCGGAGGTGTTGAGGCGGGCTTCGTTTTCGCTCCTCGATTTCCGGCCTATCGCGATTTTTCCGAATTTCCGGAAAGGGTTCGGCGGTTCAGGAGAAGAATTCTACCGGGGAGATCTCTCGGGAGATGGGCAGTCAGCGCCTCTCAGATCATTCAGCGTTGACGGCTGTGGACCGAAGGGACCCTTCCCAGATTTTCTCGGTTTTTCTTCTTTTTTCCGACCGAATCCGCAAGGGGTGTCCTGATGTCCCGAACCAACCATCCGCTGCCAGCAGGCGGCCGCCGTCCTGGCTTTACCCTCATCGAACTGCTGGTGGTGATCGCCATCATTGGCGTGCTGGTCGGCCTCTTGCTGCCGGCGG
>CBFIHA010000143.1:0-6534 GCA_965662195.1 uncultured Pirellulales bacterium | reverse complement strand
GGCCGATTCGAGGTTGAGCTTCACCTGCACCGTCTCTTTGAGCAACTCCAGGTCACGATCCTGAATGTGCCGGCGGTCCTCACGAAGGTGGACGGTAATGGCGTCTGCCCCGCCCAGCTCCGCCGCTGCGGCAGCCCAGACCGGGTCGGGCTCAACGGTGCGCCGCGCCTGCCGCACGGTCGCGACGTGATCAATGTTGACGCCCAGGCTGGCCATGAAAGGAATCCTTTAAATTGCGAACGGCCCCGGCCGGGAGGCCGGGGCCGTTTCGGCTACTGGTGGTGAGCCTTTCCGGTCAGACTTCGTTTTTCAAGAGGATCACCGCGTTCCCGCGGGGCGTGCGAATCTGTAGCACCACGCCGGCCTCGGGGGTCTCCTGCTCAATCGCCTGAGCAAACTCCTCGATCGAGTTCACCGGGGTTTTGCCGACCTTGCGGATCAGCACGCCCGGGCCGAGCCCGACCTCGGCGGCCAGGCCGTCAGGATCGACCCGGTCGACCAGCACGCCGTCGAAGCCCTCGTAGGCATCCTGGGCGACCGAGCCCTTGTCGCGAACCTCGAGTCCAAATGGCTTGGAATAGAAAGTTTCCTCACCACCTGGGGCGATTCGTTGACCCTGCTGCCGCTGGCCGAACCGCTCCGGCAGTGTCTTGACCTCAACCTTGACAGTCACCTCTTTGCCGTCGCGAAGTACGACGACGTCGTGCTGCCTGCCGATGGCCGATCGCTCGACTACCTCTTGCAGCGTTCGTGGGCTGTCGACCGGCTTGCCATCGAACGAGACGACCACATCAAGGTCCTGCATGCCGGCATCCTTCGCGGGTGTACCGGGCATCACCTCGGTCACGAGCACCCCCTTGAGGCCCGGGGCGTCGAGCTTGGCAGCCATATCGGCCGACAGCGGTGCGATCGACACGCCGAGGTAGCCCCGCTCAACGCTGCCGCGGGCAATCAGCTGTTCACTGACCCAACGGGCTTGGTTGATTGGGATGGCAAAACCGATGCCCTGATAGGCACCGCTGTTGGAGGCGATCGCGGTGTTGATGCCGATAACTTCGCCGGCCAGGTTGACCAGCGGGCCACCCGAGTTGCCCGGATTGATGGCGGCATCTGTTTGGAGGAACTTCGCCCGCCGAATCCGGCCGAGTTCCCGCCCCTTGGCCGAGATGATACCGGCACTGACCGTCGTCTCGAGTTCGAACGGATTGCCGATGGCAATCACCCAGTCGCCGATCTCAAGTTCGTCTGAGTTGCCCAGTGCCGCCGTTGGCAGGTTGTCGGCGTCGGCCAACCGGATCACTGCGATGTCGCTATCGGGGTCGGTCTTGATGTCAGTTGCTTTGAATTCACGGCCATCGGTCAGTTCGACCGTTACCTCGTCCGCGCCTTCGACAACATGGTTGTTGGTCAGCACGATGCCGGCGGCATCAACAATGACGCCAGATCCGATTCCCGAGCGGGGTGGCGTTCGGCCATTCGGTGTACCGAAGCCCTCAGGCATCCCGTCGCGAAAAAAGTCTTCAAAAGGCGTGCCACGGAACGGGTTGTCCATTCCGCCGCGGCCGTTGCCGTTGGAGGTGACGTTGCGGGCCTTGGTCTCGCTGCGGACAACCACCACGCTGGGCGTGGCCTTGCCGGCGGCGCTCCGGAAGGCTCGTGAGAGCGCATTGGCTGCGGCGACCGGGTCGGCCGGTGCCGGATCAGCCGCCAGCGTTGCCGGCGGCAGCAGGAGCCCAAGGGTAGCCGCCGTAATCAGGGCGGCTGCGAACGAAGACCGTGCGTGACGACCAGAGGCCGCAGGAATCGTCTGCTTGCAGATTTTTGACATTTAATTGTCCTCCTTTTCTTCCCACCGGCTTTCCCGCCGGCACTGGAACTGGGCACGTGCTGCAGGAGGGAAGCCCCCGCCCGCCGTCCAACGATGCCGGCTTCCTCAGTATCATAGGAGCAACCGCTGCGGGGGGACGATACCCGACGGGCAGAACGTCTCCGGAAAGTTCTACGACGGCTGTGGTTGATTGGTTCGGCCGGATCGTCACGGCTGGTTTGACAGGGTGCCGGGGCGGGAAGTACGGTCGAATGGTTTCGCGGGAGTTTTTCATGTCTGACGAGCCAACCCCCGCCCTGCCACCCGACTGCCTGGCGGCCTGCGAGGCCCGCATTGGCTATGCCTTTCGGGATCGCAGCCTGCTGCAGGCGGCGGTGACGCATGCTTCCGGGGCTCAGCACCGACTGGCCTCGAACGAACGGCTGGAGTTCCTCGGTGACGCCATTTTGGGGTTTGTCGTCTGTGACCGGCTCTACCAGCAGTTTCCGGGATCGCTGGAGGGGGACCTCACCCGGATCAAGTCTGCTGTCGTCAGTCGCGAAACCTGCAGCCGCATCAGCCGGGAACTCGGGCTCGTCGATTTTCTCATCGTCGGGAAGGGCATGTCGATCCACCGTCCGGTCCCAAGTTCGGTGCTTTCCGACATGTTTGAATCGCTGATTGCCGCGATCTACCTCGACGGGGGCATTGAGCCGGCGCGGGTTTTTCTGGAACGTTGGGTAGCACCGGAGATCGAGAAGGTGATCACCGGCGAGGAAGGCTCGAATCACAAGTCGCTGCTGCAACAACTCGCCCAGGGGACCTTCGGGGTGGCACCAACCTATGAAGTGCTCGATGAGGTGGGGCCTGACCATAGCAAGGAGTTTCAGATTCGGGCCCAGATCGGTCAGCGTCGGTACCCGCCGGCATGGGGCCGCAACAAAAAGGAAGCGGAGCAGGCTGCGGCCCGGAATGCCCTTGAGGCATTGCGGGAGGAGGGAGTTGAGCTGACGCTCCCTGTTGCCCCCCGCAGCCGGACTGGCGTCTGAGCCAGCGTTGTCGTGGCCTGGTGTTCTCGGACATGACTTTTCAAAATGCGTCCTGTTAGGGAATTCCTCATGCCCCCCTTACCCGCACCGTTTCATCTGCTGCGGTCTCGACTCGGTTTTGTTCGACGAATGGCGATGCTGCTGGCCATCCTGTCTTGCTCTGGCGGGATGGGGCTTACCGCCGTTCTTGGGGATGAACTGGTCGCCATTGAGGGCTGCACCTTCATCCCCACCGACTGGGCCGACGCGGACAGCTTTCGGATCCGGACGCCCGGCGGCGAGGAACACACCGTCCGGCTCTACGGTGCCGACTGCATCGAAAAGCGGATCGGCGACTCGACCGATGCCCGACGATTGCGAAGCCAGCGGCGGTATTTTGGCATCACGACGATCAGGCCGACGGCTGCAGAGTCAATTGCCTTCGCCAAGGATCTGGCGACTGCGGCAACCGAGGAAACCCGCCGATTTCTCGCTAAGTCCTTCACGCTGCACACCAGCTTTGCCGATGGGCGGGGCAGTGCCCGCTACAAGCGAATCTACGCCTTCATCGTCGATGCCGAGGGCCGCGATCTCGCCAGTCACTTGGTCTCCAAAGGCATGGCCCGGGCCTATGGCGTCTGCCGCAGCGCGCCGACGGGGGAGTCAGGCGATGACTATCGGGAGCGGCTTCGCGATCTTGAGCTGAAGGCAGCCAAGCAGGGGGCAGGGGCCTGGGCCCATACCGACTGGGAGCGGCTGCCGGAGGAGCGTCGGCTTGATCGGGACGAGGAGCGCGAACTGCTGCAGGCGGTGGATGGCCGGCTGAGCCCCGGCACGACGATCGATCCGAACAAAGCCTCCCGCGATGAACTGATGACGCTGCCGGGCGTTGGCGAGGCGATCGCCAATCGGATCATCGAAGGCCGCCCCTACCGGAGCCCGCAGGATCTGCTGCGGGTTCGCGGGATTGGCTCGGCCAAGCTGGATGAGCTTCGCCCGGCACTGGGTGGGTTCGACAAATAACGGCAGAGCGGCCGTGCGCCGTGGGCGAATTCTGCTCAAGATTCGTCAGCAGCAGGCCGATCACTGCACAATCGCCCGGCATTTCACCGTCGTGCCGCTGGGCAATGGCCCGTACTCGTCCGAACCTTCTGGCGGGTGGTACTCAGGCCCCGGCGCGCATCTGAAAGCCCATCCTGGTTTCCGGGGTGGGCTTTCACTTTTCCGGCCGCTCCGGCATCGTAAGTGGCTGCGATGTCTGACTGAACATCAGCCGGCTGCTGATGGCAATGGCGATGATGCCCGCGGGCATAATCAGCATCTCCCAACTCGGTCCGTTGGTGAGCATTTTTTCGGCCAGCACCCGCACAAACATCACGGCGAGTAGCACCGCCACCACCTCCAGCAGCGTCTTTTTGAGGGCTGCGATGTTTTCGACGTTCAGCCAGCGGGGCGCCTTGGCCATGGTTTCTGAGGTCGTCAGAAACAGGGCGTAGATGCCGTAGGCGAAATAGAGGAAGGTCAGCCCGGTCAGGCCGTTATCGAGTGACTCAAGCAGCAGCAGAATGGCTGCTGGCCGCGGACTGCTGGTGGCCGTGGCGGCCGCATCCACCCGTAGGCCGAAATATCGGAGTACGGCCTCGGCGGTGTTGGCCGCCCCGATCAGAAACATCAACAGGGCCCCGACCAGAGACGACAGCACGGTGACAATGCTGAACCAGCGGGTCAGCCCCAGCAGTTGCGTGGTCCGCGGCAGTTTGCGGGCCAGTCGTGACGCAGGGTGCTCGTCGGTCGGGAAAGGAGTCATGCCACCGTCTGCGGAGATGAAGTATCAGCCTCCTCAACAGCTAGGAGGTCTCATTGGGGCCGCGTCAGCATAGCACCGGGTTGGCCGCAGCTGTCAGCCCCAACCATTCGTGCCAGCCACCAAAACTGGGCAGCTTTCCAACCTGCCCAGTTTTGGTGGCTGGCACCTTTTTTTTCTTAGGGGTCGTTGCCTGAGATCAGGTCGGGGCCGCTGCCAGTGGTCTTTTCATAGTGGCCATCACCGGCCTTGACGTATTTGGTGAAGCCCATCCGGTCGAGATTCTTGTCGGAGAGCTTGCCCTGCATGCCGATGTCCGACCAGCCACCGGCCACATGAAAACTGGTGATCACCCTCCGCACCGGCACGCCGGTCAGCGGATGCTTCTCAAGCGGGTCGGCACTCATCGGCTGAATTACCTCAAACCGCTCGCCGCCGCTACCATCGGACTCGATCACTTCGTAAACGTAGGTGGGCATTGGGGGACCTCCCTGAAGGCTGCGGCCGGCGGTTCTCCAGGAATTTTACCAGCAACGGCACGTCCGTGAGATAAGCCGTCGGCCCGTGGGACCAACCTTGGGAAACCATTCGGTACAGTGGGGAAATGGTCAGCCTTCGGAGTGCCTTGCCGCCCGCCCGAGAGATGGGATTGATGGCCCGCCAGCCCAGCATGCCGCCAACGTCGCCAAGCCAGGAGGGCTGGTTCTACGCCCGGCGGGATCAGCAGCATGGGCCGGCAGGGCGACAGGGGCCGGTCAGTCTTGAGCGGCTGAAAAAACTCGCCCGGAAAGGCTGGCTGACAGCCGACGATCTCGTCTGGAACCGGGACCTTCCCGACTGGTTGCCAGCAGCTGACGTGCCGGGCCTCTTCAGCCGCCGCCGGCTGCCAGCGCTATTGCGTCGGGCCGATGACGCCCTGGGCCGGCTGGCGGGCACCCGCCGCAAGCGGCTGGAACGGGCCCGGAAGATTCGCGCGGCCGAGCCGCCGGCTGCGCGACAGCAGCAACCAGCGGTTGCCAGCAAGCCGAAGCCGCAGCGTCCCGCCGTGGTGCCGCCTCCCGTGCCGCCGGCCCGCCCGGTACCGCCGGTGCCAGCCCAGCCGGTGGCCACGCCGGCTTCGGCAGTCGCCATTGAGGCCCTGCCGCTTCGCTATCTACTCGCGGGCTTTGCCGGCTTGCTCGCGGCGCTGGGCACCATCTTCATGCTGGTCGAGCCGTCGCTACTGGCCCGGCTGCTGCTATTCGGTGGACTCTCACTGGTCGCGGTAGGGATGCTGCCGGAAATCCTCAAAACACTGGCGGTCGCGGGCAGCCTGCTCGGCCGGCTGTTGTTGGCGGCGGTCGGCCAGTGGCGGTCGGCGGCTCGACGACGGGCGCTGGTCCAGCAGGATGCAACCCTGCGGCAGGCAGCGGCCAGGCGACAGGGTATGTCGGCCGATGACGCGGCAGACGGGGCAGGCACGCTCCATGCCGGTACCCGGACTCGGTATGAGCATGACTCCCTCAGGGGGATGGTGGTCGTCCGCGAGCCAGCCATCAAACTCTGGAGCCGGCCCGTCGCCGGTTTTCTCAGTTTTGTGCTGCCGGGCCTCGGCCAGTGCTACAAGGGCCATATCCTCAGCGGCCTTGTCTGGTTCTGCTGCGTAGGCATGGGCTATGCCGCGCTGGTCGTGCCGGGGCTCGTGCTCCATCTGCTCTGCATCGCCGCGGCGGCCAGCGGCACGAACTACAGCGAGCCCCGCACCGAGGTCATTCGCGAATAGGGCCGCGTTGTCAGGCGTGCTTCTGGTCCGGTCGCTTCCGCGCCCGGTTTCCTGAAAATGATCAGTCACCTTCGTGGCCTTCGTGCCTTCGGGGTGAACCATCCCTCGCTCGCGCTTCTGAGGGTGCGCTGAG
>CBFIHA010000142.1:0-6611 GCA_965662195.1 uncultured Pirellulales bacterium | reverse complement strand
CGGCAGACGAAAGAGCCGGAAACAGATAGGCCCCGCCTAAACCACCGCGCCACTCCCCGACTCTACTTTGAAGCAGGTGATTTTTTTCTGCTGATTGCCGCACACGCGGTTTCTCTCAGCGTGTGTTTTTTGATGGTGCGCTGAGCGGTACCGAACTCTGGGAAGCCCGAGGCGCGAGCCGAGGGAATACGGTTCCTGGTTCACACACGCGGTTTCCCTCAGCTTGCGCTTCGGGCTTTGAAGCAGGGGATTTTTTTCTGCTGATTGCCGCGAAGCCGCACCATCAAAAGGTGGACGCCGGGGGATCGGCAGCGTGAGCTCGCAGCGGCTGCGGCTCACTCAACAATGCCGGCCAGGGGGCCGCCGGTGCGGCAGAGATCGTCAACCCGGGCGGTCACCGCCGGGTCTTCTTCCACCGGTGGGGCGTGATGCGGCTTGAGCCGGGCGTCAATCACCAGCGGACCCGCACTGCCCCAGTGCTTATTGCGAATGCCCGCCTCCACGCCGTGCACATCCGCCGCCGGGTTTGATCGGGTGAAGGTAATCCAGAGAAAATTCGCCAAGTCGGTCGCCGTGAAGTCGCTGTCGTCCACCACCACCAGCAGCGGCCAGTCCCGCAGTGGGTGACTCAGCCCAATGGCCGCGGCCAACCGGTCGATGTCAGTGGTCCAGCCGGCGGTCTCAGTCGCCTGCCAGATGCCCGCTTCGTCGGGAACGGCTAGCGTCGGCCGTGGCTCGATCGGCGGCCCACTGATGGCGACCACCCCCGGCAGGCAGACCCGTGGATTGGCAAAGCCGGCTGGCAGCGGCAGGTCGCCGGAGAGCGTGGTCGGCAGCTGCCGCACCGCCGGTCCGCGGGCGGCAATCACCAGCTTCGAGCCGGCGTTGAAGCCGCTGCCGGAGTAGTCGAGCGTGTCGATTGTCGTCTCAGTCTGGAAATGACAGTCCCGCCGCCAGTCGGCCCGTTCAAGCAGGTGCTTCAGGAAGGCCGGTACGTCGTGGGCGTCGAGGCCGGGGGCGTCGGCCCCGTCGACAATGAAGAGGTACTTCGCCAGCGACAGTTGCCCCTGCCCAAGGATGGCCGAGGCCTGGGTGAGCAGCTCGGCCGGCCGGGTCGACGGCCGCCAGGGGAGGTAGCGTTCACTGCCGACGGCCAGCAGCAGGGGATGAACCCCCGAGGCATCGACGGCATGGACGCTGGAGATGCCCGGGAGCACGGTCGGAATCACCGGGCCGGTCAGCTCGTGCACCAGCCAGCCAAACAGGGTGTCTTCCTGAGGGGGGCGGCCCACCACCGTCACCGGCCAGATGGCCCCCTCCCGCTGCCAGACATGGTCGACCTGGAGCACCGGAAAGTCGTGTTGCCGGGCGTAGTAGCCCAGGTGGTCGCCGAACGGGCCTTCGGGCTTGGTCGCCCGGCCGGTGACGGTGCCCTCGATGACAAAGTCGGCGTCGGCGTAGATCGAGGGCCGCCCCGGCCGCCGGATCATCGGGATGCGGTGACCGGCCAGCGCGCCGGCGAAGGTGAGCTCGGAGAGTCCCTCGGGCAGCGGCATCATCGCCGCCACCGCCATGGCCGGGGTCCCACCGACGAAGATGGCGACCTTCAGTGGCTCATCCCGGGTCAGCGCGGCGGCATGATGCACGCCGATTCCCCGGTGAAGCTGGTAATGCAGCCCGACCTCGCGGTCGGGTTCATAAGCGTTGCCCCGCAGCTGCACCCGGTACATGCCGAGGTTCGACTGCTTGAGCGACGGCTGGTCGGGATGCTCGGTGTAAACCGCCGGCAGGGTGATGAACGGACCACCGTCGCCCGGCCAGCCGGTCACCCCAGGCAGGCTCGAAAGGGGCACCTCGCGGTGCATCACCGCCCCGCGACGGACGCGGCGGGGCAGCATGGCGAGGGCATCGACCGGGCTTCGCCAGTATCGCCAGGGCTTTTGGAGGGCGGCGGTCGGGTCGATCTTGAGTTCCACCAGCCGGCGGACCCGCTCGAACGTGTCGGCGAAAATCCGCTCCACCCGCCGCTGCGTGCCGTACAGATTGACCAGCACCGGCGTGCTGCAGCCGCGGGCGGCCGTGAAGAGCACCGCCGGCCCACCCGCCCGGAACAGCCGCCGTTGAATTTCAGCGATTTCCAGCTGGGGATCGACCGGGTGGTCGACCGCCACCAGCAGGCCCTCCTGTTGGAGCTTTTCGACGCACTGCCGCAATGTCCGAAATCCCATGCATACCTCCTGCGGTATGGTAGTCACGGCTGACACCGAGGCCGGGTAAAATCGTTAAATGCTGTGGCACACGGGCGCGGCACGCAGCTGCGGGAAAAACAGAAACGGTCGGCAGGATGGCAGATCTCTTCACCGCCTCGCGGCAGGCCAATCTCGAGCGGGCCGCTCCGCTGGCAGCCCGCATGCGGCCGCGCCGGTTGGCTGACTATGTCGGGCAGCAGGAGATCATCGGCCCCGGCAAACTGCTGCGGCGGCTGATCGAGGCCGACCGGCTCGGCTCGGTGATCCTCTACGGCCCACCCGGGGTCGGCAAGACGACCCTCGCCGAGATCATTGCCACCGAAACCCGCCGCCGATTTGTGGAACTCTCGGCAACCGCGTCGGGGGTGAAGGAGCTCCGTGAGGTAATCGAGGCGGCCCGCCGACGGCTGGAGGACGACGCCACCCGAACCTGCCTGTTCATCGACGAGATTCATCGCTTCAACAAGGCCCAGCAGGATGTCCTGCTGCCCGATGTGGAAAGTGGTGTGCTCGCCCTGATCGGCGCCACCACCCAAAACCCCTTCTTCGCCCTCACGCCCGCGCTGGTCAGCCGGAGCCGGATCTTTGAGCTGGAAGCCCTCGGCTCGGAGGACATCGCCAAGATCATCGGCCGGGCGCTGGCCGACACCGCCCACGGCTTTGGCGGCCAGCAGATTGTGCTCGAGCCCGACGCCCTGGCATTCCTGGTCGAGACCGCCGACGGTGACGCCCGGCGGGCCCTCGGCGGCCTCGAGGTGGGCGTGCTGTCGTCTCCCGGGCGGCCGCTGCCCTTCACCCTTGAGCTGGCCCGCGAGAGCGTCCAGCGAAAGGCGGTGGTCTATGACGCCGGTGACACCCACTACGACTGTGCCAGTGCCCTGATCAAGAGCATTCGCGGCAGTGATGCCGACGCCGGGCTTTATTGGCTGGCCCGGATGCTCGAAGGGGGCGAGGACGTCCGGTTCCTCGCCCGCCGGCTGGTGATCCTGGCCAGCGAGGATGTTGGCAACGCCGATCCCCGGTCGCTGCTGATTGCCGTTGCCGCCATGCAGGCGACTGAGTTCGTCGGCCTGCCGGAGTGCCAGCTGGCCCTCGCGCAGGCCGTCACCTATCTGAGCCTCGCCCCCAAGAGCAATGCCTGCACCAAGGCGATCGCGGCGGCCCGCCATGATGTTCGTGAAAAGGCAACCCTCCCGGTACCCCGGCATCTGCAGGACAAACACTACGCCGGGGCGAAACGATTGGGCCACGGGCAGGGCTATGCCTACGCCCACGACGCTCCCGACGCGATCGCCAAGCAGGACTATCTCGGGGTCGAGCGGCACTATTACGAGCCAACCAGCCGGGGGCTGGAACGCGACCTGGGCGAACGGCTGGCCGAGATCAGGCGGCGGCTGAAGGAAGCCCATCAGCCGCCTGAGCCCCCAGCTCCTGCAGCTCCCTGACGAGATCCTCGCGGAGGACGTCCTCAAGAGCAATGAGGCTACGGGCCACAAGGGCTCCGTCAACCACCCGGTGGTCGGCGATCAGGGTCACCAGGCAGCGGCCGTCCGCTGCGAGGGGGCCGTAGGCAAGGCTTGAGGTGCAGAGCGTCGGATGAAACCTGTTTCCGGCGCCGAGCCCGGCGAGCGTCGACAGGCTGAAGGTACCCAGCCGGGCCGCCCGCTTGGCCGAGGTCGACCGCAGGTTCCAGCGGAGCACAATTCGCCGCAGCCAGCTGGGCAGCAGCTCAAGCTCCAGCTGTCGCTTGAACATCTCGGTGAGGGGCCTGCGGCCGCAGTCGTCGATGAACTGCTGAATGTCGGTGAGCGGCCGCTCCTCCGGCCGATCGAGCCGGGCCCAGCAGAGCCGCTCGACACCCTCCTCGAGCCGGTTGATGGCGAGCGTGGCGACGTTCTGGCTGGTAGTCGCCAGTCGGGGCCGCAGCCCGGGCAGGAACCAGCTGCGAAGGGCGGGCGTCTGCCGGACCACCGTCGCGTAGGCCTTGAGGAAGATGGCGGCCCAGCCGATCCGACGGCGGCAGGCCGATCGGGCGGCGGCGAGGGAGGCCAGTTCGCAGTGGCGGTCGACCGGGAACAGTGGGATTTCGCGGGCGACCATCGCCACGTCAGCGATGCAGCTGCGGTTGCCGTCGCAGGCGGTCGTGGCGACAGGATGGCGGGCAGATGTCATGGCAGCGACGACCGGGGAATGGCCACCCGTTCCGGGCGGGCGACGACAAAGATTCAACCGGCTTCGGCGGCTCAGGGAAATGCCAATTTGCAGGGCGGTGCGGTTTTGGCCCCGGCCGGGGGAGGCTGGCTGTTTTCGTCGAATCGTCTGCTAAACTTGCGGGCAACGCGGTGGTTGTAGCTCAGTCGGTTAGAGCGTCGGTTTGTGGTACCGAAGGTCGCGGGTTCGAATCCCGTCAGCCACCCCTTGTCTTTCCCGCTGGGGCCATGCCAATGAGTCAGCCTGTTTATCGTCCCTGGTTCGATGCCGCGACCGACTCGCAACTCCTGACGGAATATGCCCGCAAGTTCGACTCATTCCACGAGGCCCTGGCCGATCGCCGGGTCGATCGCCATGAGCTTGAGGCCCAGGAAAAGCGTGTCGTCGACCTGATGAAGGAGGTCGAGCCGTTGCTCGACCCGGAGGCCTACGAGAAAGTCACCCGGCTGCTCTGCGAGGTCACAGTCTACGATCTGATGTCAGCCTTCCACGTCGCCGGCAAGGCTCGCGGGGTGCCTCCCGCGGAATCCGGCAACTGAATCCGGTCGTCAGGTTCCCGACCGGTACCGCCTTCTCCTGCTTCTTCCATGGCGAAAAAAACATCACGCAAGGCCTCCCCGCCCGGGGGCACGGCCACCCTGCCACCGGTTGACCGTAAGACCCGGAAGCTGATTGTCGAACTGGCCAACGATGTGGCGGTCGCCGCTGAGAAGCGACGGGACCCGCACCTCGACATTCCGGCCCGTAGTCTCTCGAACGTCCGGTTCAACAAGTCCCGGAAGATTATTGAGATGGGGGGGCAGAAGAACCGTCGGCAGCTGTTCAACCTGTCACAGGCCAAGAGCTACATGCAGACCCTGCTGGTGGCCACCGGCTGCAAGGCGTTGATCGATCAGCAGAAGACCACCAGCATTCGAGGGCTGTTCTATCTGCTTAAGCACACGATCGAGGGCACTCGCGAGGAGACCTTTGGCACCCAGGACGAGTGCGATCCAATCATCGAAGACCTCGAGGTGACGCTGGAGAGTCTCCGGGAAGAACTGCATGTCTACGCCAGCAACCGGGGCGGCATGGTGGGACCGATCACGCTGATCGACTCTGGCGATGAGATCGACTGCGCGCGGATGGGCTCGGGGGGCTACAGCATCCCATCGATCGTCGAGGCGGAGGTGATCCAGTTCAAAAAGTGTGATGCCGAGTTCATCCTCCATGTTGAAAAAGACACGGTCTGGCGGCGTTTCAATGAGGACAAATTCTGGCGGAAGCACGGCTGTCTTCTGACCCACGGCGGTGGCCAGCCGCCGCGGGGTGTGCGGCGGATGCTCTACCGGCTGCACCACGAACTGAAGCTGCCGGTCTACTGCCTGCTCGACAACGATCCCTGGGGGTACTACATCTATTCGGTACTCAAGCAGGGCTCGATCAATCTGGCCTACGAGTCAAAGCGGATGGCGATTCCCGAAGCCCGCTTCCTCGGGCTGCGGTCGCAGGATTACGAGCGGTGCAGCCTCTCACCGAGTGTGCAGATTGCCCTGACCGACTCGGACATCAAACGGGCCAAGCAGATCGCTGCCTATCCTTGGTTTGCCGCCAAGAAGGCCTGGCAAAAGGAGATTCAGCGGATGCTCTCCAACGGTTTCAAGCTCGAGGTTGAAGCGCTGATTTCTAAGGACATCAGCTACGTCACCGAGGTCTACACGCCGGAGCGACTCACGGCGGGGGACTGGCTGGACTAGTTTTACGCCTGGCGGGCCATCCATGGCCCCGGCAGGCTTGGCTTCAGGCCACGAAGCCGGAGGTTCGTGACCTTCCGCGCTGCCGGTGCATCCTGCTCGGTGGCTCCCAGGTTGGTCTTGGGTTGGTCCTGGGTTGGTCCTGGGTTGGTCACCCGGCTTCGCTGGTGCCAACCCGTAAGCCGCCGCAGGCCCGAAGGGCTGCGTGGGCGCGACAGCAGCCGGTGCATCCTGCTCGGTGTCGTCAAACGTGCAGCGTGTTGAATCGCTTCTGCTTTTGATTTCCTGCGGCGCTGGAAGGTTGACGAGCGTAGGGCAGCCCGGAGCCTCGAGCGGGCTACGGCAGCAAGCGGAGCCAGGATGGCGGAGCGCAGCGGACGTGCAGTGAACGGCGGCCTGGAGGGCCGACGTGAACGTC
>CBFIHA010000141.1:0-6891 GCA_965662195.1 uncultured Pirellulales bacterium | reverse complement strand
CCACTACGAGTTTCGCTGGTGGTATGAGTACTCTGGCGGCAAACTGACGGACTGGGGCGCTCATCATGTCGACATCGCCGCCTGGGCCCTTGAGCAGGCTGGCCAGGCTGGTGACGAGGCCGGTCCGACCGGCGTCTCAGGTACTGCTAAGCACCCGGTCGAGTTTAGGGACGGCATGCCGGTGGAGCGGGACCGCTACAACACGGCGACAGCCTTTCTCTTCAACGTCACCTACCCGGGAGATGTCGAACTGGTCATTCGGCACGACACCGACAACGGTGTGACCATCGAGGGCGACAAAGGCAAGATCTTTGTCAACCGAGGGAAGCTCACCGGCGCTCCGGTTGAAGCCCTCAAGGATGATCCGCTGCCGGAGGACGCCATCGCCAAGGTCTACAAGAACCTGCCGATGGTGGGCGATGGCCGCAGTGCCCACTGGGCAACCTTCCTGCATTGCGTGAAAACCCGGCAGGAGCCGATCTCCGATGTGCATTCGCACATGCGGGCCCTCAACATCTGCCACCTCGCCGGGATCAGTGCCCGGTTGGGCCGCAGCCTTGCCTGGGATGCCAAGGCCGAGCAGGTCACTGGTGACAGCCAGGCCGACGCGATGCTGGCCCGGCCCTATCGCCAGGGTTACGAGATTGACATGGGCTGAACTCGACGCCGCCCGATGCTGCTGGTCACGCCACCAGCGGCATCGGGCAGTCGAGTGTTGTCGCCACGGCCCGCAGGAGTTCAAGTTCGCGAGGAACGATCTTCCCGTCGGCGGCTGCGGTTTCGGCCAGCCCCTGCACCAGCCGAGCCTTCGATTTGCCGGAAAGCAGGTCGAGGGCATCAATCGCCTTGTCCAGCCGCGTAAAGATGCTGCGGTCCCACGGCTGCAGGGCCAGGCTCTCCAGTTGGGCCGCCTGGGCCCCCCGCTTGAAGGCCGCTTGAACCGCCTCTTCCCCGCCGCCCCCGGCGTGCGCCAGGGCCGACAGCACCGCTGAAACGTCTGCTGGCGTGGGCCGGCGGACTCGATACCGCCGCTGATGGCCAAAATACGGATCGAGGACGTGCAGCACGACCTTTTGGAGCGTCCATTCAAACAGACTCAAGCGGTTATCGGCCGCGGCCAGGGCGTGTACGTTGTCGCGGAACCGCTCGTACTGTTCGGGTGAAAGCTCCTTCAGCGGCCCAAGACAGATATCGACCAGCGGCAGCCGGAGCTCCCGGGGAAGCTTCTGGGTACGTTCATGTAGCTGTGTCGTGAGCTGATAGACCGCCGGATCGGCCTCAGCTGCCAGCCGCTCAAATTGCCGCTGGCAGCTCGCAAAGTCGGCATCGAGCAGCAGCGCATAGATGACCGCCCGGGCGCCGAAGGGCTCGTGGGCTGCGTCCCTAACCGCTGTCGGCAACTCCTCGAGCAGGCTGTGTGAGCGGGCGAGCTGCTCCGGGGTTGGCCGGCCAATCGCCTCCAGGGCCTGCTCGGGAGATGGTGGCGGTGGAGGATTGGCTGGTGCAGCCGTAGCCGGGGACGCATCAGCCGCAAAGCCTGACACCCCGGCGACCGCCGCCGTCGGGTGGGCCACCGGTTCAGCGGCCGCGACGGCCAGCTCGGCCTGCCAGAAGCGGTCGATCCGGCTGATCCGCTCCGGCAGCGGCGGGTGGGTGGCGAACAGGGCCGATACGCCTGAGGCGAAGAACATGTGCGAGGCCTCGGTCGCCCGGGCGGCCCCGATTGCGGAGCCCTGGTCGAGGCCACCAATGCGTTTCAGGGCCCCGGCAATGCCGTCGGGGTTGCGGGTGAATTGGACGGCTGAGGCATCGGCGAGGAACTCTCGCTGCCGGCTGACCGCCGCCTTGATCAGGTTGCCGATCAGGGTGCCGGCAAAGCCGACCGCCATCAGCCCCAGGCCGAGGGCGATGAATGGAGCCGCCCCGCCCCCCTTGTCGTTGCTGCTGCGGCGGCTACCGCCGGCAGCCGCCAGCCGCAGGGTGTAGTAGCCGATCAAGCCCACCAGCAGGATGCCGTGGATGATCGCGATCAGCCGGATGTTCAGCCGCATGTCACCGTTGAGAATGTGGCTGAACTCATGGGCGATCACTCCCTGCAGCTCATCACGGGAGAGCTGCTCGACACAGCCGCGGGTCACGCCAATCACCGCCTCGTCAGGTTTGTAGCCGGCGGCGAAGGCGTTGATGCCCGGTTCGTGGTCCATGATGTACACCCACGGCACTGGCAGGCCGGAGGCGATCGCCATCTCTTCGACCACGTTGAGCACCTTCCGCTCCAGTGGATCGGTCGCATTTTTCGGCAGCGGGCGGCCGCCCAGCATCAGTGCCACCGACTCTCCGCCGCTGGACAGCTGGGCGGTCTTGTAGAGGCTGCCCGCCCCGACAACTCCGCCGACGGCCAGTGACACACCGGCCAGAATGTCGGGCCGCCAGAGGGTAGTCGGGCCGAGCCGGGCCACGCTTTCACCCTGTTCGGCCAGCTGTTCGACACCGCCCAAGAAGATCGCCATCACCACCGCATACGAGCCACCAACAAGCCCCACCAGGGCAAGCAGGAACAGCCCGACCAGCCAGCCGGTGTTGCGTCGGGCCCGGTCCTGATGCTCAAAGAAATTCATGCAGCGCCGCCGTTGTCCCGTCAGCGAGTGGCCCAACTGGCCCTGTCAGTCGGTCCAGTATCAGAACGAGACCTTTGGCGCCGCCTGAATTGCCTCGCGGTCTTCAAACTCCAGCAGCGAGGCGGGCAGGAAGCCGAAGCTGCCAGCCAGCAGCACCGGCGGGAAGGAGTCGCGGTAGGTGTTGTAGGCAGTGATGGCGTCGTTGAAAGCCTGCCGGGCAAAGGCGACCTTGTTCTCGGTGCTGGTCAGCTCTTCCTGGATGGCCATCATGTTCTGGTTGGCCTTCAAGTCGGGGTAGGCCTCGGCCAACGCGAACAGCTTGCCGAGCGACTGCGTCAGCATGGTCTCGGCCCCGCCGAGGGCCCCCATCGCGGCCGGGTCGCCGGGGTTGGCCGCGGCCGTGCCAGCCGCCGACACCGCCTTGTTGCGGGCGTTGATCACTGCCTCAAGGGTCTCCCGCTCATGCGCCATGTAGCCCTTGGCGGTCTCAACCAGATTGGGGATCAGATCATATCGGCGCTTCAGCTGCACATCGATCTGGGCAAAGGCGTTCTTCCCCCGGGCTCGCAGGGCCACAAGCTGGTTGTAGATGCCAGCTGCCCAGAGGCCGAGGACGCCAACAATTCCGAAAATTACCAGCAGCGTGATCACCGTTTGCGACAGGGCGAGCAGGGATGGCACGGGAAACCTCCGGAGGCAGGGGATGACTCGATCGGGGCCGCTCTGGAGGCCGCCCAGACTTTCGTAAGATAAGGGATTGGCTCACAATCTGTCAGCATGCAATGGGAAAACCCTGCAGGAGATCCCCTCTCGGGATATGAGGATGGTACGAGCAACTGTGGCCCTGTTTCTGGCAACGGCCTTCCCGGTGGCGGCTGCCGACTGGCCCCAGTGGCGGGGGCCGGACGGGCAGGGGCATGCTCCTGCGGCGTCCAAGCTGCCCGTGACGTGGCAGGCCGGGCCGGCCGGCCGTGAGGCGGAAGACGGTCAAAACATTCGCTGGCGAACAGAGCTTCCCGGGCGGGCCTGGTCATCGCCGGTGATCGACGCCGGCACCATCTGGTTAACGACGGCCATTGAGCAGGGCACCGCCAAAGAGGGACCGCCGCCGCCCGGGCAGCGGAAGCCGCAGCCGCGGAGCGTGGCCGAGGCGGTCGTCTTCCGGGCGATCGCGGTCGAGCGTGACAGTGGCCGGGTCATTCGTGACGTGGAGTTGTTCACCGTCGAACACCCGCAGCCGACCCATGTGCTCAACAGCTTTGCCTCCCCCAGCCCGGTGCTGGCAGGAGACCGGCTGTACTGCCAGTTCGGTGACTACGGCACCGCCTGCGTCAACACGACGACGGCAAAAGTCATCTGGCACAACCGCAGCCAGCGGCTCAACCACGAGAACGGTCCCGGCGGCTCGCCGATCGTCTGGAACGAGCTGCTTATTTTTCACTGCGACGGCAGTGACACCCAGTACATCGTCGCCTTTGATGTGAACACGGGTAGGCAGGTCTGGCGGACCGACCGCAGTGGTGAGATGCAGGATAATCCCGAACTGAAGAAGGCCTATGGCACACCGTTGGTCACCGCGATTGACGGCCGCGACGTGCTGCTCTCGCCCGCAGCCGATTGGCTTTATGGATACGACCCGGCGACAGGCAGGGAACTTTGGAAACTCAGCTATGGGGTCCTCGGCTTTTCAATTGTGCCCAAGCCGGTGGTTGCCAACGGCATCGCCTACATCGGCACCAGCTTTATGAAGTCGGAACTGCTCGCGGTCAGGCTCGGGACGAATGCGGCAGCACAGCCCGAGATTCTCTGGCGGTATGGCCGCAGTGTGCCGAACATGCCCTCGCCCCTCGTGGTAGGTGACGCGGTTTATCTTGTCAGCGATAAGGGGATTGCGACCTGTCTTGATGCTGCCACCGGCGAGGTCCGCTGGACCGGCCGGCTCGGTGGCAGTTTTTCATCCTCACCGCTGTTCGCCGACGGCAAGATCTATGTCGGTAACCGCGATGGGCAGATGTTTGTGATCAGGCCGGGAGAGACGCTCGATATTCTGGCCACCAACGAGTTCGGGGAGGCCATCATGGCCAGCCCGGCAGCAGTCGGCCGGGCACTGTACGTCCGCACTGAGCGAGCCCTCTACCGGATTGAGCAGTAGGCAACTGGTCAGGCCTTTGCCGCGATGACTGCCAGCAGGTCGTGCCAGCTGTTCACGAACGCTTCCGCGCCCTCCCGCTGCAGTTGCTCCCCGAGTGCAGGAATATCGACTCCGGCGGCGGTAATCTCATGGAGCATGCGTTCGGCGTTGCCGCCACCGGCCGAGAGGCCCACCGGCTCACGGCCGTGGTCGGCGAAGGCCCGCAGGGTCTTTTCGGGCATGGTGTTGATGGTGTGTGGGGCGGCGAGGTTCTCGACGTAGAGCACGTCGGAGGCCTCGGGATCCTTGGTGCCGGTACTGGCAAACAGCAGTCGCTGCGGCAGCACCCCGAAATTGGCCAGCCGGGCAAACCGGTCGGAGGCTAGCAGGCTGCGGTAGGCGGCATAGGCCTTGGTGCCGACGGCGATGCCGAGGCTGTTTTTGAGCTGCGGCGGCAGGATCTCAGCAGTCGGAGTATCCCAGCGGCTAATAAAGAGTGATGCGACCGAGCAGACCCGCGGCGACATCCCGGCGTCCAGCCGTCGCTCAATGCCCCGCAGATAGGCCTCAGCCGCTGCCAGATACTGCTCCACTGTGAACAGCAGCGTGACGTTCACCGGCACCCCGGCAAAGATGGCCGCTTCGATTGCCGGCAGGCCTTCGGGGGTGCCTGGAATCTTGATGAACAGATTGTCGCGGCCTGCTTGGCTGTGCAGGTGCCGGGCCGACTCAATCGTCGCGGCAGTGTCGTACGCGAGCAGCGGTGAAACCTCGAGGGAGACCCAACCGTCGAGGCCACCTGTTGCCTCATGGACCGGCCGGAAGAGATCAGCGGCCCGCTGCAGGTCCTCGATGGCCAGTTCGAAAAACAGACGCTCTCCAGTGAGGCCGCGGCCAACCTTTTCGGCGATCGCCGCATCGTAGAAGTCATTCTTTGCGATCGCGTTGTTGTAGATCGACGGATTGCTCGTCAGGCCGGTGACCGACAGGCTGCCAATCCAGTCTGCCAGCGTGCCGTCATCGAGGATGCCACGAGTGATGTTGTCGAGCCAGAGACTCTGGCCGAGCTGGCGCAGCCGGGTGGTGGGTGAGGACATGGACGGGGTGGCTGGCATGGGGGCTGACATGGTGGCAAGCCTGCGAGAGGGGGAGGGTGACGAACGTTTTTCAATTTAACGGGTAGCTGATGAGCCAGCCACCTTCCCGGTGCAGACGGTACAATCTCCCTATGCCACTCCTCACCCTTGATGATCTTTCCCTCGCCTTTCGTGGCGTGTCGCTGCTGGCGGGGGTTACCAAGACGATCGAGCCGGGCCAGCGGATCGGCCTGCTGGGTCGCAATGGCGCTGGCAAGACCACCCTGTTGCGGCTGATCACCGGCGAACAAGAGCCCGATAACGGCGGCTGCACGCTGGGGCCGGGTGCGTCAGTCGCGTTCCTACCGCAGGAGGTGCCGGCCGATGTGGTCGGGCGGGTGCTCGACATCATCCAGAAGCCACTCGCAGCTGAGGTAAAAGCCGGCCTGCTCGAAGACTGGCAGGCCGAAACCCGGGCCCGGCAGCTGCTTGAGCAGATGGGGCTGGATGCCGATGCCGATATCGCCACGCTGTCGGCTGGTCGCAAGCGCCGGGTCCTGTTGGCGAGGGCCCTGGTGACCGAACCCGATCTGCTGCTGCTCGATGAGCCGACCAACCACCTCGACCTTGAGGCGATCGAGTGGCTGGAGACGTTTCTGGTCGGCTGGCGGGGCACGCTACTGTTCATCACCCATGACCGCGGGTTCCTGCGGCGGCTGGCCAATCGTATCTGGGAACTCGACCGTGGCCGGCTGTTCGACTGGGACTGCGATTACGACACCTTTCTGGAACGCAAGGCCGCCGCACTCGAGGCTGAGGAGAAGCAAAACGCCCTGTTCGACAAACGGCTGGCCGAGGAAGAGGCCTGGATCAGGCGGGGCATCAAGGCCCGCCGCACCCGTAATGAGGGCCGGGTACGGGCCCTGAAACAGATGCGGGAAGAGCGGAGCGGCCGAAGAGAACAACTCGGCCGAGCCAATCTGGCCATTCAGGAGGCGGCCCGCAGTGGCACCCTTGTCTGCGAAGCGAAGCAGCTGCGATTCGGCTATGATGGCCGTCCGGTTGT
>CBFIHA010000140.1:0-7017 GCA_965662195.1 uncultured Pirellulales bacterium | reverse complement strand
AATGTTGAAGCCGTCGTTACCGGCATGCTTGACGGTAAGGTTGCGGACGGTGATGTGTGAGCAGGCAATTGAAACACCGTTCTGCCCCGCCTTGGCCGGTAGAAAAAGCCGGCTTTTCCCACCCGGTTTGTAGCCGATCGGCCAGCGGAACACGAGTGCCGCATCATTCGTGTAGGCCAGCTGCCCGGGCTGCAGGTCTTCCGGTG
Source organism: uncultured Pirellulales bacterium (assembly GCA_965662195.1). GTDB lineage: Bacteria > Planctomycetota > Planctomycetia > Pirellulales > UBA1268 > UBA1268. Next base: position 6,811 of record CBFIHA010000140.1, on the reverse strand, counting down.
CCAGGTAGCAAAACGATTTTTTGTCGGGCTGCTCTTTTTCGAGCGGCAGGTTTCGCGGAATCGTGATCGGCACATCGTCGATGAACAGCCCGGCGGTCTGGCCCGCCATCCGGGGCTGCTGACCATGCTCCGCAAGCAGCCCCGGCAGGGAAGTCCACAGATCGCCCTGCTTGCTCCAGGCATGGTCGGTCACGTCGATGCCGAGGTCGATCAGCATGCCCTGACCATCAAAAACTGCCGGCTGCTCCGGCGTCCCTCCAGCGGTGAGCGTCAACGGCGTCGTGATGCGGGCCTGAGTCAGCAATTGCCAGTTGTCGCTGCGAAAGCTGCCAGCCGGCAGCCCGTCCCGGTTCCAGAGGTTCGCCACCGGTGAATCCTGCCAGGCATAGCGGACGGCAACCGGGTCGGGAACGCCTGCTGACGTCAGAACAACCGTCTCATCAACGATCTCACCAGCCGCGGAGTGGAACACCTGATCACGACCGGCCAACGTAAAGCCGACCAGCGGCCCGCCCCGAGCGACCAGCCCGTCACCAACGTGGTTGAACTGCACCGTACAGCGACCATCGGCAAAGTCGGCCTGCCGCAGGGTGGGACCGCTCCAGACTAGCGTGTCGTCGCCGTAGATCAGCGCGCGGGCAGCCCGGGCCAGCCGCTGTCCAATTGGCTTTTTGAGCGGCGGGTGAATCTCATCGGGCAGCCCGCAGTCGGTCGAGACGATGCTGGCCGCAGAGGGCAGGGCTGCCGTCGATTCAGCGATCGATTCCCGAATCTCAGCCCACGCACTGCGGGGCCACTGCCGTACCTTGCCGAAAGCCGGCAACTGCACCGCCAAGAACCAGAGGTCTTCGTGCTGAAAAGCCGTCCGCCACGCCTTCACCATCGCCGGCAGCTGCCGCCGGTAGGCTTCGGCCCGCCCCACGTTTGATTCGCCCTGGTACCAGATCACCCCGCGCACCGCGAGCGGGGCCAGCGGATGGATCATCGCGTTGTAGAGACAGGCGGGTCGCCAGGGCTCGGTCGGCGGCTGCTTTGAGTCTCGGCTGGCGTCTGCCTTCCAGGCGGCATAGCGCTGGTCCCAGGCTGCCTTTTGCTTTCGGTACTGCTCAAGCACGTCGCGGCTGAATTCTGGGCTCTGCTCGAGTGATTCAAGCGGCATCCAGCAGTGCAGCTTTGACCCGCCGAAATGCGATTCAATCAGGCCGATGGGAATGTCCTGTGACAGGCGAACGTCATGGACAAACCAGGCAGCCACTGCCGAGATCCAGTCGAGGCCAAATCGCTCGTTGGCAACGGCCCGCCACTGCCCATCATCGCCCATTCGCCACTTCGGATCCTGAATTGCTCCCTCCGCCCCCAGGTCTGCAAGCGGCTGGTGGGAAAGCCAGGGTCCAACCTTGAACCGCCGCAACTGTGGATGTGGAATGACCTGCCGGGCTTCTTCGGCATGCGTCGATTTGGGAATGGAAAACCCCATGTTCGACTGGCCACAGGCCAGCCAGACATCGCCGACGAGCAGGTCGTCAAGGCTGACCGTCTCTCCGGCAGAACTGACTGAGAGCCTCCGCGGCTCTGCTGAGGCGGCCAGCGGCTCAAGCTGCACCTGCCAGCGACCGCTGGCGTCGGTGGTGGCGGCCTGCTCTTGTCCGGCAAAGCTGACGGTCACCTCGGCCGCCGGGTCTGCCCAGCCCCAGAGGGGAACCGGCCGATCCCGTTGCAGCACCGCATGGTCGGTAAAGATTCCGGCAAACCGCAGGTCACCCGCGGACACCGGCCCGGCCGTAGCTAGCCAGAACACAATCGCAACGCCACAAAGACGCATTGGAGACACCCTCCCGCTGTTGCAAACGTTTAATTTTTTTTCAGTACGGTTGGGCTCACGCCATTCCAAGCCGGCATCACCCCGCTGCCTGTTCCATGACTTGGCAGGTGGCCGCATAGTCCCGCAGACCATCGGTGGCGCCGACGCCAGTCACGCAGCAGGCAGCCGTCGCGGCCCCGAGTAAGCCAGCTTCAGCCACCGGCAGGCCACGCAGCAGGCCGGCAAGCAGGCCGGCAAGCAACGAGTCGCCCGCCCCGGTCGTATCGACCACCGGGCCGGGCGCGGCAAGGCAGGGCACCTCCAGCCACTCGTTCACCGCCGGGCTCAAGAGCGTGCCCGCGATGCCGAGCTTCACACCGATGAGCCCCCTGGCCCCAAGGCTGCGGTAGTGCTCGATGATCGCCCGGGGATCATCACGGCCGGTCTGGGCCCGGGCCTCATCGAGGCTCGGCACGTAGAGGTCAACATGCGGTAGTGCCGGGGCGACCTGCTCCAGCCGACCACCATCGCCGGCGGTTTCAATCGCTACCTTGCAGCCGGTCCCAGCGATCAGCCGTACCGCCTCGGCCAGATCGGCCTCCAGGCCAGGCAGCAGGCCGATGTAGCCGATCAGCACCCAGCGGCTGGCAGCGAAGAGATCGAGTCGATCGCGAATGAAGCCGAGGTCAATCGCGGCACAGCCACCAACATGATGGACAAAGCTGCGTTCCCCCGACGGGTCAATCAGCACCGCCGTGCTACTGGTGGCGATGCTCTGCCGGGTCTCGAGACCGGCGGTATCAATCCCCTCGCGTGACAGGCTCTCACGAATGGTGGTCGCCCAGAGGTCCTCCCCGACCAGGCTCGCCGCCGCCACCCGCATGCCCAGCCGCCGCATCGCCACGCCGGTATTGCAGACCAGCCCACCCGTGCTCACCACCAACGGTTCGGCATGCAGCAGCCGGCCACCACCGACCGGCTCGGTCAGCGGCACCGGACGAATCAGCACATCGGCCACCGCCGTGCCGATCAGCAGGCAGTCAGTTTGCGTGTCCATCGTGTTTTGTTCTCCCTTATCAGCAGCCAGTTTCAGCCTTGGCCGCTCCGACAACAACGTCCCCCCGGCACCTACCAGCGGCGGCAGCCTCACTCCCGGGCCCGCTCCTCCTGCCGTAGCCGGGCCGGGGTGGCGCCGAGGTGCCGGCTCAAAAAGCTGGTCATGTACTGCACCGAACTGAAGCCGCAGCGGCTGGCGACAGTCTTCAAGGGCAGGCCGGTGTCGGCAATCATCTGCCGCACGACTGCCAGCTTCAGCCGGATGTGCTCCTGGTGAATCGAGCGGCCGACCACGCCCCGAAATCGCTTCTCGAGCGTCGAACGGGAGATGCAGGCCGCTCCGGCCAGGGCTTCGACATCGGGCTTCTGGCGGGGGTCGGCCCGCAGCGACCGCAGTACCTGCACCACCGTTTCGTCGCTCGTGGCCATCGTGTCGGTCGAGGCCCGGGTGATGACGCCCACCGGTGGAACAACCGTTCTCAACGGCGGTGGCTTCCGTCCTCCAGTCAGGCCGCCGGCAAGCAGCCGGGCCGCCTCATAGCCAACCCGCCGGGCAGCCTGATCGACGCTCGACAGGGGCGGATCGGTCAGTTCGCAAATCATCTCATCGTTGTCGACGCCGATCACGGCCACATCATCAGGCACCTTCAGCCCCGCCAGCCGACAGGCTTCAAGCACATAACGGGCTCGGGCATCGTTGCAGGCCATCAGGCCCACCGGCTTGGGCAGGCCGATCAGCCAGTCGGCCAGTTCCTGCTGCAAAGCCTCCCAGCGGCGGGGCGTGCGGTGCCGGCCCACGAAGACTTCGCAGGGCTTGCCCGCCTGCCGAAAGGCCGCGTGAAAGGCCTCGCCCCGCTCCTCCGACCAGCCAGTCGTCCTGGTCCGCGGGCAGCCGTAATAGGCGAACTGGTCGAAGCCACAGGCCAGTAGGTGAGCAGCCGCCTGCCGGGCGATCTCGGCATTGTCGGTGTAGACATAGGGAATGCCCGAGGCTGGATCGTACCAGCCATAACCCCCGCCCACCCCGACAATTGGAAGGTTCAGCCCGCGAATCGCCGCCGCCACTCGTCGGTCGTCAAAGTTGGCGATGATGCCGTCACCATGCCAGCTGGCCAGATCGGGCAGCTTTTGCATCGGGTCCTCTTCAACATAGAGGCACCAGCTTGTCTGCTCGCGGGCAAAGCTGGCAACGCCACTGATGATCAGCCGGTCATAGGGACGTGAGGCGTCGAGAATGACCGCCACCAGCGGACGCCGCTGCGCACCGTTCGGGTCATCCGCTGACCGCTGCATCTCAGCCTCCGAGCAAGTGCTCTAACACCAGCCGCTCGACTACCTCATAGTCCCGCTCAGCGATGGCTGCTGCCACCGCGTCATCGGGGAAACTGCGAGCCTTGTCGACCAGCCGCTCGAAGATCGCCTTGCTGGTCGCCAGGTGGGCAGTGGCCCGGTCGGCGGCCTGGGTTCGCTGGGCCTTCACATCAAAGCCGACAAACCGGCCGGTGGCCGCATAGCCGGCCGCCTCGAGCACCCGAACCTGGTCGAAGGCTCCCCGCAAATTCGCCGCCCCAAAGACCTTGTCCTGATCAAACTTCAGTCCGTTTTGATCATTGAGATGCACACTCCAGAGTTTGTCAGCCGCCAAGGCAAAGCCCATCTCATCGGAGGCATCGAGGCCAGCGAGGATTGCATGGGCCGACTCGATCAGCACCCCAACGCGGGCCGGATCGGCCGCCCGGCTGCCAAGGGCGAGCGCATGGCCGATGGTCGGCAGGAAGGCATGGTCGACCGGCTCGTTGGGCTTCGGCTCGATGGCAATGCGAATCTGGGGATGGTGGGCGAGGATGGCATCGATCGCCTCGAGCAGTTGGGCAGAGGCCCGGATCGGGTCCTTGCTCTCCCGCACTGCCGTGCCTTCACGGGCCGGCCAGAGCACCAGCAGATCGATGCCGAGCGCGGCGGCGATGTCGACCGCCCGCTTCGACCGCTCGATTGCCCAGTGGCGGGCGGCCGGGTCGTTGGCGGTGTAGCCGCCGTCGATGCCACTGGGATGCTCCCAGAGCCGCGGCGCGATGAACTCGGCCACCAGTCCCCGGTCAGCCAGCTTCGTCCGCAGGGCTTCGGCCTGCTTGATGATCTGATCGGGCGACAGGTTTTCGAGGTCGGGCACCGCGTCATCGTCATGCAGCTGAATTCCCTCGAAGCCGAGGCCAACAGCAATGTCGAGCACGTCATCAAACGAGACCTCGGGCCGAACCGGGGGACCGAAGGGATCGGCACCCTGACCGAGGTTCCAGGGGCCAAGAGAAAAGCGATACGCCGCCGCAGCCATGCCGAACGTCCTGTACTTAGGGGATGGGGGTATCGAGCAGACCGCCCGATTGGCCTTTGAGCCTAACGACAGAGGCGATTGTTTTTCCGTAAAAGTTTTACACTTTCCATTCACTCCAGCGGGAACAGTGCCGGCCGGCTGCTACGATCGCTGTCAGCCGTTCGCTGCGGATCGCCCCCCACCCTCGATGCCATGACAACCGTTCAAAAATCGCTCGATACCAAGCTGGCCCGCATTCTGTCTGACGCTGGCTGTCGCGACTTCATCATCGCCGATGCCAAGGATGCCGACATGGCCTTTGGCCTCGCCGCCCCAGGACTGAAACCGGGGGCCGATCCACTGGCCGGGCCGTTCCGGTCGATCGAGGCCTACCGCGAGCAGATTCGCGGCATCGTCGCCGACGGCCATGTCGACATCATGCTGATGAGCGGCAGCACCAGCGGCGTGCTGACGATCGATGAGGGGCTGTTCGACAACTCGCCCGTCACCCCCGCCGTCCGGCTCAACGACACCACCGACATCTGGCTCGCGACCGGGACTGGCCGCTACGGCAATCAGCCGGCCCTGCCCTTTTCAACCTGCACCATTCATCAGGCCCAGTACGGCTGCGTCGAAGGCAGTCGCAGTTCCACTGCCCGCAGCCGACAGACCGACCCCGACCGGGTGCCCGGGGCGAACCTCGGCCTGTTTTCCCTCACGCTCAACGACGATGCCGAGGCCGACCGGGCGATGCTCACGGCCTATCGTGAGTTTCGGATCGCCGCCGAGCAGCAGGGCTTTCAGCACTTTCTTGAGGTCTTCTATCCCAACTGCATCCGCGACCCCGACGGCCGCGGAAACAGCCCACCGGCCACGCTCGATCGCTTTCTTGCCGACCATGTCGTCCGCTGCCTGGCCGGCGTGCCGGCGTCAGGCCGGCCCATCTTTTTAAAAATTCCCTATCTCGGTCCGACGGTGATGGAGCAACTGGCCGGCTATGACCGCAGCCTGGTGGTCGGCATCCTCGGCGGCAGTGCCGGCACCACCCACGACGCCTTCGCCCTGGTGGCCGATGCCAAGCGACACGGGGCCCGGATCGCCCTGTTCGGCCGCAAGATCAACGCTGCCGAAGACCAGCGTGCCTTTGTCCGGTTCCTGCGGGCGGTGGCCAATGAGGAACTTTCAGCCGAGGAGGGAGTGCGGGCCTACCACGGCCACCTCGAGACGGCCGGCATTCCGCCTCACCGGCCCTTGGCCGATGACCTCGTCCGCACGCCGACTGAGTCGGCCTACGCCAGCTGACGTGGAAGCCAGCGGTTCGGCCAAAGCCGCCGGAGGCAGGCTGCGCAGGCTGAACACCGAACGCCCTTCTCAACTCGCCACACCAAACAAGAACCGGCTTGGTCCCTTCCGCAACCAACTGTCCTGCGGAAACGCACAGGGTATTACTGGCGACCTAGCAGCGGAAAAGCTGCGTGTTAAAAAAAATCAGGTGAACCGACGCTGACTCAACAGCGTAGAGTTTTCAATCGACCGAACAGCATCTGTCAGGGGCGTGCTGCTCGGGTTTTCAACGGAAGATTTTCGCGACCGCACGTTGCGGCCATCAGCGAAATGTAGCTGCAAATTTCATTTGAAATGAG
>CBFIHA010000139.1:4901-7034 GCA_965662195.1 uncultured Pirellulales bacterium | reverse complement strand
CGGCTGTTGCGGTGTGAAACACCGCCCCACAGTCCGGAAGTCGTGGGCTACCGCAGGTTTGGTGAGCCAACTCGCTTTATGGAAAGCTCGGGCATCGTGCCCGACTTTCCTTGGGGCAGAAGCATGCGAAGCCGAGGTTCGCACGCTTCTGCTGGTGCTCATTGGCGGCAGTTGCTTCACGGAAAGAGCAGGCATCGTGCCTGCCTTTCCTTGGCGGGCCTCCGCCCGCTGGTGCTCATTGGCGGCATCCTGCCGCCGGGTGGCAGTCAGGTTGGGCTTGGCGGCTGGCTTCACGGAAAGCTCGGGCGTCGTGCCCGGGCCGCTACTCCGTGATCGGTTCTTTCACCAACTGGATGAAGTGGACGCCCTTCGAGCCGCCGGAGAGTTCCTTTGCCTTCTTTTCAGCGGCCCGTTTGTCAGCGTACTCGAAGACAGCCAGCCGCTTAAGGCTGGCGTTGAACACGCCCCAGTAGGCCTTCAGCCGGACTTCTTTGACCACTTTCTTGCGTGGAGCCCGCTTGGCCGCCTTCTTGGCCACCTTCTTCACCGCCTTCTTGGCAGGGGACTCCTTGGTCGTTGCTGCTTTCTTGGTGGCCTTCTTCACAACCTTCTTGGCCGTTGTGGTTGTTTTCTTTGCCACTTTCTTCGCTGTTTTTTTCGCCATCGGACTCTGCCAGCCTTCCCTGTTGCGGAATCGGTTGAACGGTGGAGCCGCCATCGGGTGATGGCGGTAGCCGGGGCGGAGTACCGCCGGAAGAAAGCAGTATAAGGCGGCCTGTTGCCGCCGCACAGGGACCCCGGCCGCCGCCTATACTTAGAAAATGAGCACCGCCAATCCGCCCGCCGCCGAACCAGCCCCCGCCAGCCCCCTCCCGGTCTACCGGGAACTCGATGACCGCACCCTCGCCGATCGGATCGAGGCTGTGCGCAAGCGGATGGGCTCCCGGTTGCTGATTCTCGGCCACCACTATCAGCAGGACGGCGTGATCGCCCATGCCGACCTGCGGGGCGACAGCTATCAGCTTTCAAAAATGGCAGCTGCGCGGGCCGACTGCGAGGCGATCGCCTTCTGCGGCGTCCACTTTATGGCCGAAACCGCCGACATCCTGGTCAACCGGCCCGAGCAGGTGGCCAGCCGGGACGGCCGGCGGGTGACCGTCGTGCTGCCCGACATGGCCGCCGGTTGCTCGATGGCCGACATGGCCGCAATCGACCAGGTCGAGGATGCCTGGGACGATCTCGGTGAGGTGATCGACACGTCTGACATCACCCCGGTCACTTATATCAACTCCGCCGCCAGCCTGAAGGCCTTCTGCGGCCGGCATGGCGGCATCGTCTGCACCTCCAGTAATGCCCGGGCCGTCCTGGAGTGGGCCTTTGCCAGGACCAGGCGGGTACTCTTCTTTCCCGATCAGCATCTCGGTCGCAACACGGCCCGGGCGATGGGGGTGCCGCTGGAGCAGATGCGCGTCTGGAACCCGCACCAGCCCAGGCTCGGCGGCAACGATGCTGCCACGCTTGAGGGGAGCCGGGTGATTCTCTGGCAGGGCCACTGCAGCGTGCATGCCATGTTCCGGCCGGAGCATGTCGATGCCCTGCGGGCAAACCTGCCGGGAGTGAAGGTGCTGGTCCATCCCGAGTGTGCAATGGAGGTGGTCGACAAGGCCGATCTGGCCGGTTCGACCAGCTTTATCATCAAGCAGGTCGAAGCGGCTGCCCCCGGCACCGTCTGGGCGATCGGTACCGAGCTGCATCTGGTCAAGCGGCTGGAGCAGGAACATCCCGAGCAGACAATCCGCTTTCTGTCACCAACCGTCTGCATGTGTGCCACGATGTACCGGATCGATCTGGCCCACCTCTGCTGGAGTATTGAGCAGCTGGAGGCGGGCAGCCCGGTGAACGTCATCAGTGTCGATGACGAAACGGCCCGCTGGTCAGTGGTCGCCCTTGAGCGGATGCTCGAGGTGACCGCGGCGGCCGGACGGTGAGGGAGACCATGGCAGGACAACCGGCCCGACTACCGCTTGGCTATTGCACGAACGTTCATCCGTGTCGGTCGCTGGATGACGTCGGGCGGATGCTGGCCGAGCAGGCGGCGGCGGTGCGGGACCAGTGCGGCTTTGACATTGCCGT
>CBFIHA010000139.1:0-4894 GCA_965662195.1 uncultured Pirellulales bacterium | reverse complement strand
CGATCGCTGGATGACGTCGGGCGGATGCTGGCCGAGCAGGCGGCGGCGGTGCGGGACCAGTGCGGCTTTGACATTGCCGTCGGTCTCTGGCTGCCGGCGTCGGCCATGGCCGACGTGGCGGCCGACCCCGGGGCGATTGAACGGCTACAGGGCTGGCTGGCCGAGTGCCGCTTCAGCTGCCACACGCTCAACGCCTTTCCCTTCGGTGACTTTCACTCAGAGCGGGTGAAGGAGCAGGTCTATCTGCCCGACTGGGCCGATGCCCGCCGGCTCGACTACACCCGGGCCTGCAGCCGGCTGCTGGCCGGTATCCTGCCTGCCGGAACCGACGGCAGCATCTCGACCCTGCCACTCGGCTTCAAGCAGGCCGAGCGATCGGCCGACTTTCTCGATCGGGCCATCGCTCAGCTGCTCAGCCTAACCCGTGACTTCAGCCAGCTGCAGCATGAGACTGGCCGGACCATCCGGCTGGCGATTGAGCCCGAGCCCTTCTGCCTGCTTGAGACCACGGCTGAGACGATCACCTTCTTTGAGCAGCTTTGGCAGACGGCCGCTGCAAGCGGCTGTGAGCGGGTGGCCCGGGAGTATCTGGGGGTCTGCTATGACGTCTGTCATCAGGCGGTTGAGTTTGAAGACGCCGCCACGGCCGTCGGCCAGCTCGACGCGGCTGGCATCCGAATCAACAAGGTGCAGATCAGCTGTGCCATTGAGCTTGACCACCCGGCCGATCCCGCGGCCCGTCGGGCCCTGGCCGGCTTTGCTGAGGCCCGCTACCTCCATCAGACCTTTGCCCGGCAGGCTGATGGCGGGGTGACGCGTGCAGCGGACCTGACTGAAACACTCGCCCTTCACCCGCCGGCCGACTGGCAGACAGCCGAGACCTGGCGGGTGCATTTTCACGTGCCGGTCGACGCCGAGCGGCTCGGCCCACTGAGCACCACCCGGGCTGAACTGGTGCGGGCGCTCGCCGCGATCGGCCAGTTACCCTATCGACCGCATCTGGAGGTTGAGACCTACACCTGGCCAGTGCTGCCGGGAGTGACCGCCGGCGATGTCACAGCCGGCTTGGCCCGCGAGCTGATTGCGACCCGGACGCTGCTCGAGCACGCCTCATGACGACTCGTCAGCTTTCCGGGTGGCTGGGCCCAGCACGGCCGCCAGCACTGAGACTGCCAGAGCACTCCACGGCCCGAACACCGCCGCTGGCAAGGCGGCAGCCGGGCTCTTGAGCACCCCAAGCGCCAGGCCCGTCGCCATGCCGCCATTTTGCATGCCGACCTCGATGCCAACCGTGCGAGCGTCAGGCTCAGCCAGGCCGCTGGCCCGGGCCGCCAGATAGCCGCAGACCAGTCCGACGGCGTTGTGGCAGACGGCCGCAGCCGCCAGACTGCCGGCGACCGCGGCAAGATCGTCACGGGCCAAGGCAACGGTGATGCCAATGATCAAGCAGATGGCTGTCATCGCCACGGCCGGTAGCAGCCGTTGCAGCCGCCGGGCCACGGGTCGGGCAAAGCGGTTGACCACCAGCCCCACGACCACCGGCAGAAGGATCATCAGCAGAATCGAACGGAACAGGGCAAGCACGTCGATCGGGATACCCGTCCCAGCCAGCCACCGCATCAGGAGTGGGGTGGCCAGTGGAGCCAGCAGGGTTGAACAGGCGGTCATCGTCACCGACAGCGCGACGTTGCCGCCCGCGATGAAAGTGATCACGTTACTGGCTACCCCCCCAGGGCAGGCACCAACCAGCACCAGACCGGCGGCAACATCGGGTGGCAGGCCGAAGAGCCGACCAAAGCTCCAGCCGGCCAATGGCATCACTGCAAACTGGCAGGCGATGCCAAGGCCGACGGCCCGCGGGGCGGTGGCAACCCGGGTGAAGTCGGCCACGGTCAGGGTCATACCCATGCCGAGCATCGTCAACTGCACCAGCGGAACGATCGCCTGCCGGGGCTGAAAACCGGCAGCCGACCAGGTGAACAGCCCGGGCACACAAAAGCCGAGCCCAGCCACGGCGACCACGGCAAGCGAAAAGCAGACCTGGGCTGTGGCGATGCGGTGGCCGGTCTCTGCGGCCGCGGCAGGCTGCCAACCAGCCGTGGTCGCATCAGGATCGGGCCGAGTTGTCATGACGTCGTCGGGCTCAGTCGGCGCGGAGGGCGGCTACGGGAATGACCGCCAGTTCGTTGGCAGCGTGGCTTTTGTGGGTGTAGCCGACGTAGAGCTTGCCGTCATGCTCAACTGCGTAGGGGTAGCTGAAGTCAATTCTCTTGGCTGAAACTCCGGGGGTTTTCTCCGACACTGACCGCCGGATGACAAAAACGTTGCTGAACTTCTGCTCGCCCGGCTTGCTCACGGCGATCGTGAGTGGTGAGCGGCCGCCGCCGGTGTCGGCGGTTGTGGTGCAGACCAGATAACGCTGGCCGGTCGAAAGCATTCCTGCGTACGGTTTGCTGGTGGTCATGGGAAGATTTGAGGGTGCTGACCGTGTCCAGGTGCGACCTGAGTCGGTGCTCGTCGAGACGAGTGCGAGTGGCTTTTCGCCGTAGCGGGCAATGTTGGTCACCCGGTTGCCGTCGACAATCGCAGTCGATTCGCCCCAGATGTTTCCCAGGCCCGGTGCCGCCGGGATCACGACCAGATCCCAGGCAGTGAAGTCGCTCCCGTGACTGATCGCCACTGCCGGCAGGTGGCCGCCTGTCACCGGCAGGCCGTTGGCCACCCGAAAGCCAGCCATGACCCAATTGCCGTCAGGGGTCGGCTGGGGCGCTTGCATCGGCCAGAAGCCATCCTCGACCACGACGCCTGCCGGCTCCCATTTCCCGGTCGCCTCGTCGAGCCGATAGCCGCGGGTGTGAGTTCGCTGGAAACGGTCGTAGAAGGCTCCCATGAAAGCCCAGAGAGTTCCGTCATGCGACAGGAAGACCCCGTGGCTGACACCAAGATTGCCTGCACCCGGGTCGATGACGACCGGAGAGCCCCAGGTCGCGCCACCGTCCTGACTGACCCGCACATGGGCCTCCTCCGAGGCGGTGTTCTCGCCCCCCTTGTTGAAGCCGTAGGACGCGTAGAGCTTGCCCTTGTGCCACGCCAAGCCAACGCCGAGGGTCCAGTTGCAGCCATCGGTGTCAGGCCGCCGAGGCTTGATGACGTGGAAGACCACATCATCCAGCACGGGGGCTTCGGCGGCTTTGGGGAGGACTGCGGCTGGATCCCAGAGCGTCACCGGCTCAGCCAGCAGCAACTGGCCTGCAAGGCTGGTGACGAACGTGAAGAAAAAGAGGAGGGTTTTCAGGTGCATGATCGGCAGATCTCTTGGGGTCTGAAATGGGTGAGTTGACGAGCGGTTGAATGCCTCCCTGAATCAGCTCTGAACCAGAGCCAGCTGACCAGTGAGGCCCATTTGTTCAACAGCTGTGGCAAGGCGTTGGTCGACGTCAGTGGTCAGCGGGAGCATCGGCGCTCGCACGCTGCCGACCTGCCGGCCCCGAAGTTCCAGGCCCCGCTTGATCACGGCAATCCAATCGGCCCGCTCGCCGCCTGTACCCACCGTGGCAATTTCAACGAACGGCATGATCCGGTACCAGAGGGCTCTAGCCCTTACAAAGTCACCGTCATCGATGCAGGTGTGGACGAATTCACTCCAGAGTTCTGGACAGAAATTGGCCGTGCCCGACACCCAGCCGGTGGCACCAAAGGCAAATGCGCCCATGGCATTGTTGTCATGGCCATAGAAGAGCTGGGCCGATTCACCCAGCCGCATCCGCAGCCGGGCGATCGCGTAGGGATCACTGTCGGCGTCCTTGAGATACTGCACGATGCCGTCGCGATAAAGCCGCTCGAGCAGTTCGACCGACAGCCGCACGCCGGTGACCGGCGGGTTGTTGTAGACCATGATCGGAATGGCGATCGCGTCCCGAACCGCCTTGAAGTGGGCATAGAGTTCCCGCTCGGTGTGCACCTGATACCAGGGGGAGATCAGGAGGATCCCATCGTAGCCAGCCCGCTCAGCGAATTGGCAGCGTTCGACGGTGTGGGAGGTGGCCATCCAGGCCCCGCCGGCCAGCAGCGGCACCCGGCCATTGACCTGCTCGTGAACGACACCGAGCACCTGCTCCCACTCGGCCCGGTCGAGATTCATAAACTCCCCGGTGCTCGAGCCAACACAAAAGCCGTCGGATCCGCCGGCAAGCATGAACTCAACATGGTCGCGGAGGGCCGGTTCATCAACAGTGCCGTCGGCAGTGAACGGGGTGATCAGTGGTGGGTAAAGACCGCGGAAGACGGTGCTCACGATGAAGCTCCTTGGGGGGTGCAGGTGCAGGGATCAAACGGGAACCTGTGGGCAGGCAACTGACGGTGGCGTTTCAGGTCATGGTTTTCGTCAATGAACAGCGGCAAGCAAGCCGGCGCGCGAAATGGCATAATTTTCAGGTGTCATTACAGCGCTTCGGTGATGCGGGATAGGCTGACGGTATGCGTCCACTGACCGATCTCCGTGCTGTGCTCGACGCCTTTGCTGCCCGGCAGGCGGCTGAGCGGGTGGCGGCCGGTAGTGACAAAAAGCCATTGCTCACCGCCTTCAGGCAACTGCAGCAGGCGGCTCAGGCCGGTGACCACCGCCGCATGGCCGGGGCCGATCGCCAGCTGCATGAGACCATCGTGGAACTCGCCGACGTGCCGGGGCTGACCGAATCCTGGCGGGCGGCTGCCGATGCGATCGCCCGGTTTCACCTTGATACGCTCACTCGCTGCTGGCCCGACCTGACCATTCTGTTTGAGGCCCACCGCAGGATCGTCGATGCGGTCCTCGCGGGTGAACCGATGGCAGCCGAGGAGGCTGCCCGCCGGCACCTCGATGCGGTCTGGTACCGGCTGGCCGAACTCGGTGCAG
>CBFIHA010000138.1:0-7189 GCA_965662195.1 uncultured Pirellulales bacterium | reverse complement strand
GCCTCCGCCGCTGTTTCCAGAGTTCCGCACGACGGTCGTCCTCGACCCGGCAGCCGAACCCGCCGTCTTCGACTTCGACGTGCCAACGCCGAAGAAGGGTCGCTAGGCTCAAGACCGTTCGGCCGCGGACGAGAAGAGGGGATGCAACTCGTTTCCAAACCTGATTCTTCGGTTTGTTTTGGGCTTGATGAGAGATAAGAACGTGCGAGTCGATGCCCGGCTCGTGCTGAACTGGCACCTGCTTGATGGGCCATCGTGAGACTCTCTATGCGCGTCATTCCGGGAGTGGTGCTAGCCCTGCTGGCGGTTTGCCCCAGCTTGCTGCTGGCGGAGCCACCTGCAGACTTCATGCGGATTCACGCTGCGCACCACGACAACGCCGACGAGTTGTTTGCTAACGTGCTGCGGGCCGCGAAGATTCCTCCCTTGCAGGGAGGCTTCGCCCACCTCTGGCTCAATCGTGACCTCGCCGAAGGCAACCGGATGCTGCGGCAGGCGATCGACGCCATTGTCGCGCACGAGGGCGGCTCGGGCGAGATGACCGATGCCATCGCCGGATCTGAGTATGTGAAATGGCAGCTCCGAACCTGGAATCGCATCTATCAGCTGTTCCATGCCGACAGCCACTTCTATCCCGGGCGGCTCGATCAGCCGACGCAGGCCATGATCGAAGACATGTTCTGGCGATATGTTGCGACGATGAGTCGCTTCGAGCGGGCCGCGCCGCAGCACGTGTGGGGCATCCACGGGTCGGAAAACCACGAGATGATGCACTACAGCAACTGCTTGCTGGCCTCGCAGGCTCTCAAGGACAGACCGCAATACGCGAGCCGATCGCTCCCCGATGGCCGCAGCCTGACCGAGCATTACGAGGCCTGGAATGCGTATTACAAACTCTACTGCCTGGAGCGGGCGAAGCACGGCCTGCTGGTCGAATGCTTTTCGGGCTATGGCAAATACACGCTGCCGGAGCTGGTTAATCTCTGTGACCTGAGTGAAGACCCTCTCCTGCGGGCACGCATGGAAAAGCTGCTGCACCTCATCTGGGCTGACTGGGCCGTGGGTCAAATCAATGGCGTGCGTGGTGGCGGTCGGCTGCGGATCTATCAGGGCGATCCTGCGATGCCAGCCAGGCAGCGGCAATGGGGTTCGGGAGACAGCTGGCTGCTCATGAGTCGGTTTCTGCTCGAATCGGGCACGTGGTCGAATCCGCGGTCCTTTCACCCCGATCCGATCATCGGCTTCCCGTGGGTGCTTGCCACCACCGGCTACCGTCTGCCCGATGTGATCATGGATCTGGCAACCGATGTCGGGGGGCGAGGCGAATACACGTTCATCGCCCGGCGGGTAGCCAAGCAGCAGCCGATGGTTGCCAGCGAGGTGCCGGTGACGTCTGCACCGTGGTATGCCATGGACGGCGACGATCCGCGAATGCTGGGCTACGACCACTGCACGCCGGACTACGTCATGGGCTCACTCATCATCGATCCCACCCTGCCGCTCGTGAGTTCGCACGCCTACTTGCGGGGGAAAGACTTGGACGAGGGCTACCCTGCGCTGACATCGCAAAACCGCTATCACGGGATCGTGTTCGCCACGGATCTCAACGCACGAGTTGTTCCGCAGTGCGAGGGGCTGGGGAGCCGCAAGACGTATGGGCAGCAGCAGGCAATTCAGCACCGCAACGTGATGCTCGTGCAGCGGCACCCCAAGGCCCGGGGAACCGGCGATATGCGGATTCTGTTTGGTGGCGAGGGGATGAAAGAGCGGCTTGTCTCCCTCGACGGTTGGCTGGTTCTCGAAGAGGGAGAGGCGTGGCTCGGCATCAAAGGCTTCTCCCGCACGAAGCCGAACCAGTCCTGCGGGTATCGCTGGGACAACGATGTGTTTTTGCGGATGAACGATGGCAACGCACCGGTCGCGCTGATCGCCGGCCGCCGGGCGGACCATCCCGATCTCGATGCCTTTGGGGCATACCTGGAGACGTTCATCAGCACGATCGACGGCGGG
This sequence comes from uncultured Pirellulales bacterium, assembly GCA_965662195.1. GTDB lineage: Bacteria > Planctomycetota > Planctomycetia > Pirellulales > UBA1268 > UBA1268. Next base: position 5,179 of record CBFIHA010000138.1, on the reverse strand, counting down.
TGGCTCACGCTCGCGAGACAGGATGATGAGCCCATGGCTCTGTCCTTGCACCTTGCCGCCGAGGCATTGCCACGGGTGAACGGATCTCCCGTCGATCTGTCGCCACCGCTGCTGTTCGACAGTCCGTTTCTGCAGTCGGAACACGGCAGCGGCGTTGCTACGATTCACAAAGGGGACCGCGAACTTATCATCGACATGAACGAGGCGGCCGAGTGAAAAGCTGCTCGACCTCTTGGTCACGCAGGAGAAGATTGCAACGGTGTTTCGCAACGCGATATTCGTGAGCTGTGGCGGCCTCTTGGCCCTGCTTTGGGCGGGCGTGCCAGCCGGGCTGGCTGACGAGCCAGCCCGTCCCTGCTACTACCGGCACATTGAGCCGCACTCGGTGGCCGAACGGGAGTGTGCCGTCGCCGTGTACGGCGGTACTCCGGCAGGGGTCACGGCGGCCATTCAGGCCGCGCTGATGGGCCAGCGGACGCTCCTGCTGTGCTTCAATCGCCACGTGGGCGGAATGACCTCAGGAGGACTTACCGCCAGCGATCTTGGCAAAAAGGATTCGATCGGGGGACTCTCGCTCGAGTTCTACACCCGGATCGGACGGATGACGGGCTTTCGCAGTAGCCAAGCCGAGGCGGTCTTCCGGCAGATGCTCGAGGAGGCGGGGGTGACCGTGTTATTCGAGCGGCAACTCGCCTCTGTCGCCATGCAGGGAAACCGGATCACGGCGTGTGCCATGACCAACGGTGAAACGATCAAGGCCGATGTCTTCATTGACGCCACCTACGAGGGAGACCTGTTGGCCGCTGCCGGGGTTTCGTACCGCGTCGGTCGCGAGCCGCGTAGCTCCTTCGATGAGTCGCTGGCCGGTCAGTGGCAGAAGGTCTCGTGGCAAGACACCTATCAATTCTGCCGGTTACCCATCAGCCCATACGTCGTCGCTGACGACGCGGCGTCCGGCCTGCTACCGGAAATCTCATCCGACCCGCCCGGCACACCCGGCCAGGGTGACTACCGTGTGCAGGCCTACAACTTCCGCATGCGGCTTTCGAATCAGCCGGATCGTGTGCCCTTCCCGAAGCCTGCCGGCTATGACCCCGCCCGCTTCGCGTTACTGGCCCGGTTTCTGCAGTTCGATCCGGCGGTCGAGTGGAAGCTGAACTACACCGCCCGACCGCTGACCGACGGCCCCGTGCAGATGCGGAATGGCGACAGTAACAACGCCGGCAGTTTTTCCTCGGACTATGTCGGGGGCAGCCATCGCTGGCCGGACGGAACCCACGAGCCCGGTTCGTTTTCTGAACTTCCGCCCCCCAGGCGTGGGCTGCCGGTGCCGCTAGAGGAGCTGTACGAACTGCGGGAAGAGATCTTCCAGGCGCATGTGCAGTACCAGCAGGGGCTGCTCTATTTCCTGGCGAATGATCCCCAAGTGCCGCGCGACTTACAGGAGCGGGTGCGATGCTTCGGGCTCGACTCGAAAGAGTTCCAACAAACGGGTCACTGGCCGCATCAGCTGTATGTGCGCGAGGCTCGCCGGATGGTCTCCGCCTCCATCATGACGCAGGCTGACTGTGAGTCGCGGCGTGCGGCCGCCGATTCAGTGGGGCTCGCCTCGTATCCGATGGATTCCCATTTCTGCCAGCGTGTGGTGGTGGAGGAAAACGGCAGGCCGACAGTCCGCAACGAGGGCGGCTTTGGCAAGCGGTGCCCAAAACCTTATCCGGTTAGCTACCGGGCGATTGTGCCGAGGGAGGAGGAATGCGCGAACCTGCTTGTGCCGGTCTGCCTGTCGTCCTCGCACGTCGCCTACGGTTCCATACGCATGGAGCCGGTGTTCATGATTCTCGGCCAGAGCGCCGGGGCTGCCGCGGCGCTTGCCATTACTGAGAATCAGGCCGTCCAGGCCATTTCGTATGCCGCACTGAGGGAGCTGCTGAAGACACACGGGCAGCGGCTGTGATGAATCCGACGGCTGATTTGGAAATAAAGCGATCGCAGGGTTTGTTTCGGGGCTGAAGGGCGATAAGGACGTGTGGGTTCATGACGGGCTCGTGTCGACCCGGCCCCCTGATATTCATCGCCATGCACATTCAATCGTTGGCTCTCGCAACGCTTGTGACGCTCTGCAGCAGTCCGCTGCGGGCTGAATCACCGGCGGATAGCGAGACTACGGCCGCCAAGCGTCCGGCCGACAAGGTCGCCGACCTGGTCGCCGTAGCACATGCTGAGTCGCTTGACCTCCGCGCGCAGCGGCTGCGGCAGACAATCGCCAAGGAAAGCGTCTGGCCCGGAGGGACGTGGGGCGACAACCTCTGGACCCTGGCCGCACTCACGCTCAACGAAGAAGAAAAAACCGATCAGGCCAATGCGCGGCTGCTGGAGGCCGCCAGCCGCTATATCGACGGCTACCAGTCCGATGGCGATCTCGCCAGGCCGAGGCCGGAGCAGCAGGCCGGGGCCCCCTGGACCTTCTTTTCGATCACCGACTATGTGCGGACGCTCTGCCTGTTTCATGCAGACAGCGTGCATTTTCCCGGCCGGCTGACCGCCGCAACCGAGACTGCGATGAAGGAGGCCCTCTGGCTCTGGACCAGCCAGACCAGCCTCGTGGCCGACTATGGCATGGATGACCTGTTGCTGCTCCTCGGCACGGAGAACCACGACCTCAACACCCGCCCGGTTCACTACCTGGTGACCGCGCTGCTGGAGCACGACCCCGCCTACCGTGACCGTCCGCTTGCCGATGGCCACACCACGGCCGTGCATGCCGCCGCCCATCAGGCATTCTTTCGAGAATGGCCCCGGCAGCGAGCCACTGCGGGCATCTGGATCGAGGTCGGGTCGACCACCTATCAGAAATACACGTGGCCGGCCCTCGTCAATCTCCACGAACTTGCACCCGACCCGGTGATCCGCCACCGCTTCGGGCTACTGCTCGATCTCGCCCTGATTGAAGAGGCTCAGCTATCGGTGGGCGGCCGGCGTGGCGGGGGCCGCAGCCGAGCGGGTTACACGGTGGGTGGGTTTGAGTCGATGAAAAGCCTGCTCTACGGCGAGGGGGGCGGCTCGAGCCACTCGCGGGTGATCGAGGCCAGCCGTTACCTGCCGCCCGCCGAGGCGATCCTGCTGCGGAAGCGGGCGGTTACGGTCCCCGAGCCGTTTGTGATTCGCAACCGCGTGCTCGGAAAAATCGACGACGGCAGTGGCGACGGCCATCGCATCGCCGCCGATTCGGCACTCGTCAACTATGCCTACCGCACGCCGAGTTACCTACTGGGCAGCACCCTGCAAAACCCGTCCCTGAACTATTCCGGCATCTCCCGCCAAAACCGAGCCTGCGGCATGCTCTTCGACACGCCGGGTGCTCGTGAGCCCAGCCAGATCCATCCCGTGGCCGAGCACACCGGTGGCGGCCGCTCGCAACACTCGTTCTGGAGCGTACAGCATGAGAATGTGTTGCTGCTGCAGCGAATTGCCCAGATCGGCAAGGGGCACCCCGGCTCCTACCACACAGGTAGGCTCGGTATTCGGTTTGCGGGGGATGATCTGACGCTTACGGAAGCTGACGGCTGGATCCTTGCCAGCAATGGCACCGCCTTTGCCGCGGTACGGTTTCTGGATGGGGGCCATGGGTGGGATGACGACGGCAGGCTGGCCAACCCCGCTCGTTATACCGGCCCGAATGACACCGGCCGCATCCTGCTGCATACCGGGGACGTGACGACCTACGGATCGTTCGATGCGTTTTGCGAGGCAGTTCGATCGTGTCGGCTCGAGGTCACGCCGGAGGCCGTTTTGTATGCCTTCGGTGGCAATCGAATTGAGATGACCCGCTATGACGCCCACGCACCGGGTAGCTTTGGGTTGCCCCTGGTTAACGGCCAGCCGATCGACCTGCATCCCCAGGCCGTCTACGAGAGCCCCTTTCTCAATGGGGCCTACGGCGGTGATCGAGTGGCCATTACCGTTGGTGGATTCTCCCGAACGCTGGACTTTCAGGCGCCGCCTGATCTGCCCCGGCGGCCGTGACGTTTTTGCGGCACGCTCACCCAGCCTCAGTGACAACCGAATAGTGATGACCGAATGAAGTACCGCCCCTTTGTGATCGCGCTGCTTTTTGCATGGGCCGCCACACTGCACGCCGCCGATAAGCCGGCTGGCAAGCCATACGTCTATAAGCACTCCGCGGGCCAGCCCCGCCGGATGGAAATTTTCTTCCCGCCCAACCACGAGCCGGCCAAGGTCAAGGTGCCGGGAATGATTCTCTTCCACGGCGGTGCTTGGCTCGGAGGTTCGCTGGATCAGTTCCGTGACACCTGCGCATACTTCGCCAGTCGAGGGCTGGTATGCGCCACGGTCGATTACCAGATGCTCAAGATGAGCAAGGCAGAGGCCGGCCGGCTGCCCCCGGGAGAGACCCACAAGCGGGTCTGTGTGGTCGATGCCAAATCGGCCATCCGCTGGTTCAAACAGCATGCCGATGAGTTCGGGATCGATTCCGCGCGGATCATTACCGGTGGCGAAAGTGCGGGTGGTCACATCAGTGCCATCGCGACCATGAATCCGGGCCTGAACGATCCCGCTGATCCGCTGGACATTGACACCGGTGTCGTGGCCTATCTCTGGATCGACCCGGCGTTTCAGAGCCGCGACGCACAAGCCCCCGATGTTGATATCTTGCGGTTCGTGAGGGCGGATCTGCCGCCGACAATCGTTTTCTTCGGTGAACGAGATGGCTACCTGAAAAAGTGGAGGGTGGTTCAAGCCAAGTGGGAGTCCCTCGGCGGTACGACCGTCGAGTTACAGATCGCCCCCGGGAAAAGCCACGGTTTTTGTAGTCACTTCCCCGACTGGAAGATCGCCACCACGATTGCCATGGATCGGTTTCTCATCAAGCACGGATTCCTCTCTGGCGAACCCACCCTGCCGAGCCCGGCCAGCGGCGTGCAGCTTGTTCCCGTTCAGTGACAGCCCCAACGACGAGTCGTGGCCTCCGAGTCGGCCTGGTCACCAACGACTAGGCCGGCGGCCTCATCGACACCTCGCTCGGCCGGGCCCACGATCTCGCCGTCGAAGAGATCGCCGGCGGCTGCTTCTGCTGCCGTTTCAACTCGCTGCTGGAGGCCGCCGTAGCCCTCGGCCGAGAACAGGCTGCCGACATCCTGCTGGCTGAGCCGGTCGG
>CBFIHA010000137.1:0-7274 GCA_965662195.1 uncultured Pirellulales bacterium | reverse complement strand
AGCCTAGCGACCCTTCTTCGGCGTTGGCACGTCAAGATCGAAGACGGCGGCTCCGGCTGCCGGGTCGAGGACGACCGTCGTGCGGAACTCGGGAAACAGCGGCGGAGGCGGGTCAGCATCTGGTCCGGCTGCCGGATCGGGGGCAGGGTAGCCGGTCACCCGCGCGACCAGCGGCCCAGCGAGCGGCCCGGGCCGCGATAACTCGCGTGAGTCGTAGCTGCCATCGATGATCGGGATCACACTCACCGGCCCACGGTTGCCCTGGGCCGCGTCGGGCTCGAGCACGACCATGCCCCGGGGCACGGGCTGACCCGCAAACGTCACCGTTCCACGGACAGCAAACCGGTCCGGCCCCGACTTTTTGCCGCAGCCAACCACGCACGCCACCGCTGCAAGCATGACGATAAAGCACGTCGGTCGCATACCCGTCTCCTTCCCGTTTTGCATCAGTAGCCCTCCACCGGCAGACCGTCTGCCCGCATGCCCAGTCGTTGGTAGGTACCAAGCGGCGAACTGGAAGAATCGATGTTCTCGTCCAGAAAGTGGGTCGATCCGTCGCAGAACACAAACATCGCCCCGCCGGGGTGGAGGCTGCCAAAGCCATCGTGATCTCCCCAGGACACGTTGATGCTATCGGGTAGCCGTGAGTTGATCGGATGGTTTGGATGGACATCACGCATCAGCAGGCCGTCATCCTTCATCTGCCTCGGAATGCAGGTCCAGTTGCCAGCCACCCCGCCAAGCCCGCCAAAACGGCCATAGTTCCAATCCCGATCAAGGTGCGAGACCTCGCCCAGCATGATGGTGCTGCTGGTGCCGTCGGTGATGTCTTTCCAGCGATAGGTCGAGTTCCAACAAAATACTCCTTCATGGCTTGCCCTAAAGGGCTCGGAGATCACATAACCCACTCGTTGTCCACCATGATGGTCCAGCGACGAACCTGAATAATGCACCCCATAGTTGGCGACATAATTTGAGGCGCCGTAGCCGTTGATACCCTGAACCAACAACTCGGAGTCACTTGGACAGGCAAACACACTCGGCCGAGTCCCAAGACCGTTTGCCACCGTGCCGCTTGTCGGTGCAACGCCAGCTGGATCACTCAGGCTGGCAGCATGCTGGTCGTAGATGGCACTTTCTTCAAGGTACGGAAGCAGAAACGCCGACCACGCCCAAGCGCCGAGTCCCGAGCCCCTCAGCGTGTTAAAAACCGGCGATGCCGTTCCGGGTGGAATGACAAACCGATACCCCGGCGGCAGCTTTTTATTGGCATCGGCATAGTTATGCACGGCCAGCCCCAGCTGCTTGAGCTTGTTCTGGCAGGCGGCCCGTCGGCCCGCCTCCCGGGCCGTCTGCACCGCCGGTAAGAGCAGCCCCACCAGCACGCCGATAATGGCGATCACCACCAAGAGTTCAATCAACGTAAACGCCGCCCCGCGGCGCAGCTTCAAACCAGCCATGACAAGCCTCCGTTAACAGTAAGACAAAACAGCAACAAGATTTAGGCCTCAAGGGGACGGCCGCCGGCTACCGCCACGTCGGCTGATTGGGAATGACACGAATCGAGATGTCGTCCACGAACCGGCCGGCCGCCGTCTGCTCGATGATCGGCTCGTCGGTCCGGCGGATTTCGGCCCAGCAGTGGACGATGAGATAGCGGGCCCGGCTCGGCACGCTGAGCGCGGCGGACACCGGCTGCCAGGTGCTCCGCTGGCTATCGAAGATCTCCCGGACCTCCGCGATCGCCATCGCCTCAGGCCGCAGCTCGGCAAGCGTCAACTGCTCAAGCCATTCCTCGCCGCTCAGCTCGCGTGGGTCGATGTCAGTGGCCACCAGGGTGATGCCACACAAGGCGGCGGCATCGGCCCCCCGGGCGTCGTTGAAAAAGGCCGTCATTTCGACGCAGATGGCCTCGGTGGCGACGAGGCCGCGGGCCTGATCGAGGTCGATAAACCGCCAGATCTCAGAAGCCTTGGTGGCGAGGCCCTCACTCCCCAATGGCGACGGGCCCACAAACCGCAGCATCTTGCCGCCGTCAGGTGGCGTGACCCCTTGCTGGGCACCAACCACCTCAGTCGCATCGCCCCCCCAGGTGTTCAGCGTTTTGGGGAGGAACGCGACCTCAGGACGGCCGGCTTCAAAACTCTCCCGAGAAAAAAGCAGCGACAGCGGACTGACCGCTGTCAGCCCGGCCTGGGCTGCTGCCAGCCCACCCAGCAGGCAGCCGGCCAGCAGTAGGGCGAGACTGTTCACCAGCGAAAACCAGCGACCGCCTGCCGGGCGGCTGGCCGCTGCGGCCGGGGCCGGCACTGCGGCATCGAGTGAGCCATCGGCCGTCTTCGCGGCCTCGTAGAGCAGCCCGTGCAGCATGCCCCGCTCCCAGAACGCCGCCCGGGCGGCGGCCGATTCCAGCAGCAGGGTCTCCAGTTCGGCCAGCTCCGGCCCTTCGATCTGGCGGTCGAGCCAGGCTTCAATGAGGGCGGCCGTCCGGCCGGCATTCAGGGTGTCATCACCGCCTTGCGGTGTGTCTGCCGCATCCCACTCACCAGCTGACATGGCGCACCTCCTCTGCGGCCAGTTTCCGCCGGACACACCCCCGCAGCAGGTCGCGGGCCTTGACCAGGGCGGCATTGACCCCCGCCACCGACCGTGTGAGCAGGCCGGCAATCTCTTGGGGACCATGCTCACCGTAATACCGCAGCCGGATCATTTCCCGGGCCTGCGGTGGCAGCTCTTCCAGGCACGTCAGCAATGCTGACAGCCGATCGTCCTCAGCCTCGGGCGACACCCCGGCCGCCAACGACTCGATCACTTCGCTGGAAAGCCGCGGCCACGGGCGGTGCTTCTGCAGCACCTTGTAGCGGACAATCGTCCGGACCCAGGCCGAAAAATTGGTCCCCAGTGTGAAGCTGCCCGCCTTTTCGGTCACGGTAATAAAGGTCTCCTGCACGATATCCTCGGCGACGGAAAAATCACCGGTCAGCGCAATCGCCATCGCCCGCACCGCCGGCTGGTGCTTGATGAACAGCGCCTGCACCTCGCGGAGCTGGCGATTGGCCTCGGGCGATTGACCCACGGATACGATTCCTCTGACTCAGCCGCCAGAACAGCAGCAGCCCGCGGCCAAAACCCGGGCGAATACCCACCTCATAGAACAGATCCGACTTCCCCCCCAAAACCAACCCAAAAATTTTTGTACTCAAAAACTCTCTTGCACCGGCCATCTGCCCCCGGGCCCCAAACCGATAGCCGCTGAAAAAACCATGGGCCTTGCACAAAATATATACGCCTGTATACCTTTTGCAGATGGCGACCCGTTCGTGAACGCGTAAACTGATGACAACTCCGGAGAACTCCATCCGATGTCTGTTTCAGCGATCACCACCGCTGAGGCCCTTTCGCATGCGGCAGCCGATCTTGGCCGCTGTGAACTGGTTCGTGGGGAACTCGTGATGATGTCACCAGCCGGCTCGCGGCACGGTGCGGTGGCGGCCCGGATCGCCAAGGTGATTGCCGACGCCGTCGAACCCGCCAAGCTTGGCGTCGTCTTTGCCACGGAGACGGGCTTTGTCCTCGAGCGGAACCCTGATTCTGTGCGGGCTCCTGATGTGGCCTTCGTGCGGGCGGAACGACTCACCGGAGGGATCCCAGCCGGTTTTTTCCCGGCCCACCCGATCTGGCGGTTGAGGTATTGTCGCCAAATGATCAGCAGCGGGACGTCGCTGCAAAAGTGGCGCAGTGGCTGGCGACCGGCGCTGCGCTGGTCTGGGTGGTCGATCCGGCCGGCCGCACACTCACGGCTCATCGCGTGGATGGCGAAACGATGGCCTGTCGCAATGACGAGAGCGTGCCGGGGGCACCCGTGCTGCCCGGCTTCACGCTCCCGCTCGACCGTGTTTTCGTCTGAACCACGACTCCGCAGCGCGGGCATCGCCGCGGCAGGTCAATCACGACCGCGGCGGCGTAGCCGTCTTGTCGAAGGCCTCCCCTTCGCCTCGGGCGTGACGACGAGCAAGAGTTTGCCGTCCTCGGGATCTTCCTCACCCATTCCGCATACAACAAAAACAAGTGGTGCAAGGACTGTATCCCGCCAGAGGACCACGCATGAGCACGGCCACCGAGTATCGTGATCTGCTCTTCGAATTTGTTCCGCACCCGATTCGTTCCGACGCCGATTACCGCCGGGCCGTGACCCAACTCGACCAACTCATGGAGCCCCACCCCAGTGCGGCTCGCAGCCAGCTGATCGAGGTGCTCGCGACGCTCATCGAGCGGTACGAATCGCGCGATTACCCAACGCCCGATCACGATCCGGCTGATATGCTGAGAAACCTGCTGCAAACACGCGGAGTCTCAGCCGCAGGGCTTGCGAAAGCCACCGGGATCTCTCCTTCAACAATCAGCAGTATCCTCGCACACCGCCGCGGCATCAGTAAGGCAAATGCCGTCGCCCTTGGGGAGTACTTTGGCGTGTCGGCCTCGGTATTTCTGTAAAAACTTTTTTCAGGGAGAGATGGAGTCAGGGCTTGTACGTTTACGCAAAGCCACCGACACGGCAACGACGCCGGGCGTGCGGCGGTTTCCCTCAGGCCTGTACCGATAGATCAGCAAGTGGTCGCAAAGAAAACCAACAGCGATCACCTAGAAACTGCCACTTCAAAACCGGACTCCAGATTTGATTTCGGTGGGGTCCGGTAGCCGCTTCTCGTAGAAGTCGAGATCAAGCCAGCGGTCAAACTTGCGGCCGGCCTCATGAATCGTGCCGGTATGAGTAAATCCGAACCGCTTGTGCAGTTCAATGCTGGCCCGATTGGTCGACTCGATGCCCGCGACCATCAGGTGCAGCCCGTGGACGCTCGCTTCGTTGATGATGCCGCCCAGCAGGGCTCGGCCGACGCCACGGCCCCGGTGATCAGCATGCACGTAGACCGAGTGCTCGACGGTCAGCCGATAGGCCGCGAAGGGCCGAAAGGGTCCGTAGCTGGCAAAGCCAAGGAGGGTCGCGCCGCTGAAGCAGCCCAGCACGGGAAGGCCGGCCGCCTGCTTGGATTCAAACCAGGCGGTCACAGTCGCCAGTGACCGCGGCTCATACTCAAACAGGGCGGTCGATCCCAGGATGACCTCATTAAAAATCTCCCGGATCGCTGCCACATGCGTTTCATCACACGGCTGGAGGCGACCGGCTACCGACTCAGCGGTCGGCTCATTGAGCGATTTCATAAAACCCAGTTTACAGTTCGCGATTCAATGCCATTCCAGCTTCCGGCGAACGTCAAAACCAAAACACATCCCGGCTTGGCCCAGGACAATTCAGACGCAGAACTGCAAAACTGCTGAAAAGATGTCAGTTTGACGCGGTCACCCACAGCGTCAGCCTGCCAGAAACCGCCGCACCGCTGCCAGGAACGCCGCCGGCTGTTCGGCATGCACCCAGTGGCCGGCGGCGGCAATCTGCTCGAGCCGAGCCGCCGGAAACAGCTGGCGAATCACCGGCTCATGCTCCGGCGTCACAAAGACCGAATTGGCCCCGGTCAGAAACAGCGTCGGCCCGGCGTACTGCGTGCCAGCCGGCAGCGTCGGCCAGTCCAGGATGGTGTCGAACTGCCGCTCGATCGCATCAAGGTTGGGAATCCAGGCCAAGCCGTCCGGCCGGCTGGCGATGTTGGTCACCAGAAAGCCACGCACCACCGGGTCGGGAATCGCCGTCGCCAAAGCCTCCTCGACCTCGCTGCGGCGGAACAGCTGGGCAAGCGGCACCGCCTGCATGGCATGGACGTAGCTGATCGGGGTGCCCCGCGATCGAGCCGGGGGGATATCGACCACCACCAGTCGCCCCACCAGCTCGGGCCGGGTCAGCGCCAGCAGCATCGCCGCCTTGCCCCCCATGCTGTGGCCGATCAATGCCGCCGGCTCACCAAGCTGCCGCTCGATCAGCCGGGCCACGTCCTCGGCCAGCGCCGGGTAGTCATGCCGATCGTCCCAGGGACTGTCGCCATGGTTCCGGAGATCGACCGTGACCACCCGAAAGCTGTCGGCCAGTTGCCGGGCGACCCCCGAGAAGTTCCGCTTCGACCCGAACAGGCCATGCAGGATGACCACCGGCGGCCCTGCGCCACACTCGTTGAATGAGAGCTCGACCGACACGATATCCTCTGCACGACTTTCTGCGACCCGATGAGCTGGCAGCTGCCTGCCGCGGCAGCCTTGGCTCACAGGCCGCCGAGTCCTGCATACTATCGTCCGGCGGGTGAGTCGCCGCCATGTCTCAGCAGGAACTTTTCATGCGGGCCGTCATTCAGCGGGTCTCCCGGGCAAGTGTGACGATTGACGGCTGCCAGACGGCGGCCATCGGCCACGGCCTGCTGGTGCTGGTCGGGGTGGAACTGGGAGACACGCCGGCCGATGCCGAGTGGCTGGCTAGCAAGACCGTGCAGCTGAGAATTTTTCCCGACGAGGCCGGCAAGATGAACCGGGACGTTCGGGCCTGCGAGGGCAGCCTGCTGGTGGTCAGTCAGTTCACCCTGCTCGGTGACGCCCGCAAGGGCAACCGGCCCAGCTTCGTGCAGGCCGCCCGGCCGGAGGAAGCCGTGCCGCTCTATGAAAGCTTCCTGCAGCTACTCGAGGCCCGTACCGGGCAGCCCCCCGAGCGCGGCGTCTTCGCCGCCGACATGCAGGTGAGCCTCATCAACGATGGCCCGGTGACAATCCTGCTCGACTCCCGCGGGCGATCCGCAGCCGCAGCCTCGTCCTCGTGACTCACTCGCCGCTGATCAAAAGCCGCCAGCGAACACCGAATTGCTCCGACCGCTGCCGACCGCTCTAGGCTCTCCCTGAAAAGGCTACCGTTGGCCCGAGAGCGAGCTGCTTTGGTCTCTGGCAAGGACGGCGAACCAGCCAGGCCGATCTGGCGATTGATCCGGACGTAGCCAGAGGGCAAATGAGCCGCTCGAACCCAGCTCCTGGGTTTTCGGACAGAGCCTCGTCGGGTTGTACCTGTGAGGCGGTTCAACTCGCTGCTGGAGGCCGCCGCAGCCCTCGGCCGGGAACAGGCTACCGACATCCTGCTGGCTGAGCCGGTCGGCAGCTGTACCGGCCCGTTTCACGCTCTTTCATGCCATCAGCGTACCAGCAGATGGCCCACGCGGTTGCCCCTCATGGCCCTGGCATCCGCTTTCAGAGTGGGGCACCTCTGAAAGACGGGTATCGCCGTGGTCGCGGCCAGTCGCAAGCGTCCAGGCCAGCGGACATCACCCGCCTCGTGGCGAGAGCCTCCA
>CBFIHA010000136.1:0-7393 GCA_965662195.1 uncultured Pirellulales bacterium | reverse complement strand
CCGGCCAGGGCCGCATCGATCGCCCTGGTGCAGCACCGGAAGGCGGCCTCGCCACCGGCTGGCGATACCCGGCCTGGTTCGATTGCCTCCAGAGCATCACCGCAGACGTCATAGACCGCAGCCACCGTCGCCGCAGCCGGGTCGGTGACCTGTGGGACTGCGTACGGCACGCCCAGCCGATCTGCCACCCGCTGCAGAACCGCCGCACTACCGAACACCACTGGCAGGCAATTACTGAACTGGCCGTCCACGGCGGCGGCCAACAGCCGCAGGCAAAGTTCGGGCCCGACGCCCGCCGGGTCACCCATCGTCACGGCCAGCCGGGGCGGAGATGCCGGTGGAGCGGTCACGATGACACCGCTGTCGGGGCATCTGCCGAGTGCGAAGCTGCTGCCGGGGCGGCCCCCAGATAATGGTGAAACGAATCGGCGAGCGCCAACCAACTGGCCTCGATCACATTCTCGCTCACCCCTACCGTGCCCCAGACCTGCTCACCGTCGGTGCTTTCAATCGAGACCCGCACCTTAGCCGCCGTACCTTCCTGGGCATTGATCACCCGCACCTTGTAGTCAAGCAGGTGCATCCGCGTGAGAGTCGGAAAGGCCTGCTCGAGCGCCTTGCGAAGGGCGGCGTCGAGGGCATTGACGGGCCCGTCTCCTTCGGCCACCTCATGACGGACTTCAGCTCCCACAGCCAGCTTGACCGTTGCCTCGGTGCGAACACCGTCCCCTTCGTCCTGACGGCTTTCAACGGCCACGTTGTAGGCAAGCTTGGCAAACTGAGGTTGGAAGGTGCCGGCACAGCGATCGACGAGCAGGTCAAACGAGGCACCGGCTGCCTCAAACTGCCAGCCCTCGTTTTCCAGCCGGCAGACCTCAGCCAGCACGCGGTCGAGCAGAGCCCGGTCGTTCTTGACGTCGGGCCGGGTGACCAGCGCCGCGATGTTGGAACGGCCCGAGAGTTCACTCACCAATATCCGCCGTGAGTTGCCGACCGCCTCGGGTGGGATGTGCTCATACGACTCGGTCGCTTTGGCGACGGCATGCACATGCATGCCGCCTTTGTGGGCGAAGGCGCTCGCCCCGACGAACGGCTGGCCTGGTCGGTACGACATGTTGGCCGTTTCGTAGACAAACCGTGAGAGTTCGGTCAGGTGGGCCACGCCGCTGGAGCCACCGGCCGCCCCGGCGAGCACGGCGTAGTCGGCGAGCTTAAGGGCCAGGTTTGCTGCCACCGAAATCAGATCGGCATTGCCGCACCGCTCCCCGATACCATTGATCGTGCCCTGCACCTGCACAGCACCGGCGGTGATGGCAGCCAGTGAATTGGCCACGGCCAGGTCGCAGTCGTTGTGGCAGTGAATCGCCAGCGGCACGTTCACGTCGCTTGCCACCGCTCGCAGAATGGCATCGATCTCTGCCGGAAGGGTGCCGCCGTTAGTGTCACAGAGCACCAGTCGCGTTGCCCCTGCCGTAGCCGCTGCCTTCAGGGTCTGCAGGGAATAGTCGGCGTCCAGTTTCCAGCCATCAAAGAAATGCTCGGCGTCATAAAACACCTCGCGGCCCTGGCTCCTGAGATAGCCGACCGTGTCGGCGATCATCGCCAGGTTTTCTTCACGGGTCACGCCCAGCACGGTCTCAACATGAAAGGCCGAGGTCTTGCCGACGATCGTGACGATCGGGGTTTCGGCCGCCAGAAGCGCTTTCATACCGGGGTCGGCCGCTGCCTCCATGCCCCGCCGGCGGGTCATCCCAAAGGCACAAAGCCGGGCATGCCGCAGGCCGAGGTCACGGCCGCGGGCAAAGAACTGGGCATCCTTGGGATTGGAAAGTGGATAGCCCCCCTCGATGAAATCGACCCCCGCCTCATCCAGCCGGCGGGCGATGGCCAATTTGTCCTCGAGGGAAAAGTTCACGCCTTCGCCCTGCGAGCCGTCCCGCAACGTGGTGTCGTAAATCTCGATCATGCGCATGAACGGCTGGAAGGGTTCTGGGGGCGGGGCCGTGGTAAAACTCAAGAATACCCGCTCGTTTCCGCATTCGGTAGCACTCGCGGCCGATCCCGGCTGCTCAGAGATACTTCACCGCCAGCACCCCGGCAAAAACCATGACCGCCCCGAGGAGCCGCCCCGGTGTGATCGACTGCTGCGGAAGGTGCATCAGGCCAAAGTGGTCGAGCAGCAGCGAAAGGATCAACTGGCCAGCCACCACCGCCGCAATGAAAGCCGCTGCCCCAAGCCGCGGTACGAGCGCCGCCCCCGAAAGTACAAAGAGTGCCCCCAGCGGCCCGCCGACCCAGTTCCACCAGGGGGTCCCCCGAATGGCCGCCGTCGACGGCAGCGGTGGCCGCAGCAGCAGCATGAAGGCCGCTGCGCAGAACATGGTGCCAACAATTGAGAAAAAAGCGGCGTACCGGGCATCGCCCACCGCCGTTCTCAGGCTGCTATTGGCCGCCGCCTGCACGGCGATCGCGCCGCCGGCAAGTGTGGCGAGCAAAATCCAGACACTCTGCATGAAGTGGTCCTCTTTGTTTCGCGGCAACGCTTGGCTACGGCGTGATGACGATCTTGCCGGTGAGCGGGCCCGAGCGATGGATGGTGGCCTCTTCCTGCAGCCGATGGGCCTCCGCTGTATCCGCCAGCGGTAACACCCGACCGATCGGGACCCGGAGTGTCCCGGCCGCCAGCCAGCTGTTGAGGTCCGCCGCCGCAGCGGCCTGCACGTCGGCTGCCGCCTTGAACATGACAAACCCGAGCAGCCGGCTCTGTTTGACATAGAAGGGTCCAACCGGAAAAGGCGGCCGGGCATCACGGCCGGCCATCAGAACCATGCGACCGCTTTCGGCGAGGCTGCCGATTGCCGTGTCGAAGTCAGGCTCGCGGAGGGCCTCCCACCAGAGATTCACACCTGCGGGGCAGGCCGCGGCGATCGCCTCGGTGAGCCCCGCCTTGCGGCGGTCCAGGGCAACCGCCCCGAGGTCCCGCACCCGCTCCAGTCCTGCGTCAGTACCGGCGACTGCCACCACCCGCGCTCCGAGCAGACGGGCCAGCTGGATCACCATCGAGCCGACCGCTCCCGAGCCACCGTTGACGAGTACGGTTTCTCCCGGCTGCACCGCCGCATGGTGGACCAGGCCGAGGTGGGCGGTGATGCCGACCAGTGCCGCGGCAGCGGCGTCACAATCACTGACGCCGGCTGGCGTCGAATAGAGCCACTCGGCTCCAACCGCTCCCAACTCAGCGCAGGTACCCTGACGTCCAAGCACACCCTGATTGGAGCCCCAGACCCGGTCGCCCGGCTTGAAGGCGGTCACGCCCGCCCCAACCGCTACGACTTCGCCAGCCAGGTCACACCCAACGATAAAAGGGGAGGGCAGGGCCATGGCCACGCTGCCGGCCCGCACGTAGGTGTCGATCGGATTCACCGCCGCGGCCCGGATCCGCACCAACACCTGCCCGGGACCAGCCACGGGGTCGGGCAGTTCACGCACGACGATGGCCTCTGGTGGGCCGACTTGATCGATGACTGCTGCCTTCATGCCTCTTCCTCGTCTTCGGCATCATCGGCCTCGGCCTCTTCCTCCTCCTCGTATTCCTCTTCGTACTCCTCCTCGTACTCTTCGTACTCATCATCGCCGCTGTCCGCGGGCTCCTCGTCTTCGGCGTTTGCTTCGACCTTCTCGTTGTCGCTTTCTGCGTCGTCATCGGCTTCGTTCCAGGCGTCAGCCGCATCGTCTGCGTCATCATCGGCAGCAGCCTCGTCGACCTCCGCCAGGTCCTCCTCGGCATGGGGATTGATCTTCAGCCGGCGGGGCGGTGGGTCGGGGGGCACGGGCTCCTCGCCTTGGGCCGCCGCCCACTCTGCCATGGTCATGAGCACTTCACGGGCCTGGCTGCCGGCATACTGGCCGACGATGCCGTCCTCGGCCATGTAGTCGATCAGCCGGGCCCCGCGGCCGTAGCCGACGCCAAGCGCCCGCTGCAGCAGCGAGACGCTGCCACGCCCCTCGCGGATCACCACCTCGACGGCAGCCTCGTAGAGTTCGTCCCGGTCCTTGCCGGCTGCGGTCTTGGCAGGTTCATCACCCGTCGGGGCCGGCTGCAGATTGACCAGCTCGGCAGCGTACTGCGGCTCGCTGGTACCGATCGTGCCCATCACCCGGCCGATTTCATCGTCACTGACGAACGTCCCCTGGCCACGAAGCGTCATGCTCGTACCCGGCGAGAGGAAGAGCATGTCGCCGTTGCCCAGCAGCCTTTCCGCACCGCACTCGTCAAGCACCACGCGGCTGTCGGTCCGGCTGGCCACCTGGAAGGCGATCCGGGCCGGCAGGTTGCTCTTGATCAGGCCGGTGATGACGTCGACCGTCGGTTTCTGGGTCGCCAGGATCAGGTGGATGCCGACTGCCCGGCTCTTCTGGGCCAGCCGGATGATGTACTGCTCGATCTCCTTGCCGGCGGTCATCATCATGTCGGCGATCTCGTCGGCGATCAGCACGATGAACGGCATGGTTGTTGGGATGGCGTCGGCTTCTTCCTGGCTCTCGGGGTTGATCCGCTTGAGCAACTCTTCGCGGCCCAGCGCGTTGAACTGCGTCAGGTGCCGGACGCCGGCACGGGCCAGCAGGGCGTACCGCTGCTCCATCTTGTCGACGGCCCAGGCGAGGATCGCCTCGGCCTTCTTCATGTCGGTGACCACCGGGTGCATCAGGTGTGGCAGCGACTTGTAGGGCGTCAGTTCGACCATCTTCGGGTCGATCATCAGCATCCGCACCTCGTCAGGACGCCGGGTCATCAGCATCGAGACGATGATCGAGTTGAGGCAGACGCTCTTGCCGGTGCCGGTCCGGCCGGCGATCAGCAGGTGGGGCATGCTGGCCAGATCGACCGTCATCGGGTTGCCAGCGACATCCTTCCCGAGGTAGACCGGGATCTTCATCGTCCGGCTCTTGGCCTGGGTCTCCTCCATCACCTCCCGCAGCCGCACCATCTGCCGGTCGGTGTTGGGAACCTCGACGCCGACCGAGTTCTTGCCCGGAATCGGGGCGACGATGCGGACCGCCGGCACACGGAGGGCGATGGCGAGGTCGTCAGCAAGGTTGGTGATCTTGGCCAGCCGCAGGCCGGCCTCCAGCTCGATCTCATACTGCGAGATCACCGGTCCGGTCTCAATCTCGACCACCCGCACCTTGAAGCCGAAGTTGGCAAAGGTCTGTTCAAGCACCCGGGCCCGCTCGCGGACCTCGGCCTCTTGCGCGTCGAGGGCAAGCTGTTCGGGGGGCAGCAGCAGTTCGAGTGAGGGCAGGGTGTAGTCGCCGGCCGGGTCGGGGGCGAGATCAAGCTCCAGCTGCTTGACGCGGCGGGTCTGCCGGGTGCGAATTGGCACCGGCCGCGGAGCCTCCTCGGCCACCTCTGCCGCGGCTTGATCCGCGTCCTCCTCAACATCCGTCTCGTCAGCCTCGGCCCATTCCTCGGACTCGTCCCCGGCTTCTTCTTCTGCCTCAGCTGCGACCACAGGCTGCCGGCGGCGTACCCGAATGGTCGGCCCTTCATCGGCGTCGTCATCCTGCTCATCCTCATGCTCATCATCAGCGGCTGCCTCTGCGGCAGCGACCAGCCGGGCGGCCCGGCGGCGTTGCCACCAGGTCTGATCGGCTGCGGCCTCCTCGGCTTCGCTGTCAGCCTCGACCGCCGATCGCCGCCGCAGGTTCCAGAGCCCGCGGCCAGCCCTGATGCCGGCATCGCCGAGGGTTGAGAGGAGGCTCACGAGGAATCCCAGTAGCCGTGTCAGCAACTGATCACACGCCAGGAACAGCCCCGTGCCCAGCAGGGCGGCGGCAGCGATCGCTGCGCCGGTCGGGGCCAGGTATTGCCGGGCAACGTGCGCTGTCATCAGGCCGAGAGTGCCGCCTGGTCCCCAGAGCGGCCGGGGCACAACATCCGGCAGAAAGAGCGTCAGCAGCGTCGCCGTGCCGAGCATTGCCAGCACGACGCCGGTGGCCCGCCAAGGCAGATCGGTCAGCTGTCGTCGCCGAAAGAGGGCAAGGTCGAGTCCGGCCAGGAAGCCGATGGCCAGCCAGCCTGCCAGCCCCACGCTCTGAAGGATCGCTGTCGCGACGATCGCCCCGAGATGGCCACAGGCGTTGGCTGGCTCAACCCGAAGCGGAAAGCCCCGGCCGGCAGGTGGATCGGCCGCGTCAAAGCTGACCAGTGCCACGACGACAAAGGCGATCACCGGCACCAGGGCGATAGCAGCCAGTTGGACGGTGCGGTCGGCTGCGACAGCCTGCCGAGGCACATCCGGGTCAAGGATGTAGTCGCCGGTGGCAAGCCGCTGGGGCATGCCGGGGGCAAAACTGCGGTTGGCACTGGCCATGGAGGGGTTCCGACGGTTACTTGGGGTGGACGGGTGCGGACCGGTCTGGCGACAGTGGCCCAGACAACTCTACAAGGCTCCACCGGGCGACCCGCGAAGCCGGGGGCCACGCACGAGCCACAAGTTGCCAACACGCTGCCGATTACGCCGGCCATGACGGTGCTGCGGGCAGCGGCTCGTGCGATGCGCGGTTGCACCGGCCCGTAGCCCCAGGCTCACTCGACCGGAGGCCGCCAGCGAAAGTCACCCCGTCGGATACGATGGGAGGGTGACGTCACTCGCATTCGGTGTCGCGGCCGGGCTGGCCTGCGCACTCTTCAGCTCAATCTCATATCTCGTCTCCCGGCACCACGGCACCCGCCGCCCCGGCGGGAGCAGGCGACTCCTCGTCCTGGCCCACCTGCTGATGGGGCTGGCCTGCCTGCCGGTCGCGGGGCTGCTGATCCCGACGGGGGTGTCGCCTGCCACGGTGTTCTCCTGGCATGTCTGGTCGCCCTGCCTGATCTCGACAGGCAGCTACTTTATCGGGCAGTCCTGCGTCTTCCATCTGCTCACGCGGGCCGACGCCTCACGGCTCTCGCCACTGCTGGGGCTGAAAATCATCGCATTGGCGGGCATCGTCTCGCTGGTGCTCCAGCAGCCGCTGCAACCTGGCCAGTGGCTGGCGGTCGCCCTCTGCGCGGCCGCAGCAGTTGTGCAGCAGCGGGGTGGGGCAGGAGTTACAGCAGCGGCTCTTTGCTTGCTTGGCTTTGCTTGCTGCTGCTTCGCGGTTGCCGACCTCGGCATCGTTGCGCTGATTGACGCCCTCGAGTTGGCCCTGCCAATCAGTCGACTGCGGGCCGGCAGCCTGGCGATGGCGCTGACCTATGTGCTGGGTGGCCTGTTTGTGCTGCCACTGGTTGCCGCTGAGTACGCACGCCGGCAGCGTCCAACCAGCCGTGACTGGCTCGCGGCGGCCGAGTACTCAGCCGCCTGGCTGACGGCGATGGTGTCGCTCTACGCCTGCATCGGTTCGGTAG
>CBFIHA010000135.1:0-7531 GCA_965662195.1 uncultured Pirellulales bacterium | reverse complement strand
CAGATGAGGCCGCTGCGGCCCTTTCCCTGGGCCAAGCCGGCGTTAATCAACGAAAGCGTGCCCCAGCCAACGAAAAATGAAGGATCGTCAAGCATCAGCCATCGGTTCCAGCGGTCTGTTCCTGCCAGGCCTCGACCGGCACGCAGCTGCAAAACAAGTTGCGGTCGCCATGCACATTGTCGATCCGGCCAACGGGCGGCCAGTATTTCCGCCGCTTCAGCTCAGGCAGCGGAAACGCCGCTTCCTCGCGGGTGTAGGCCCGCCTCCATTCGTCGGCGGCCACGCAGCTGGCGGTATGCGGAGCCCGGACGACCGGGTTGTCATCTCGCGGCCAGTGGCCGTCCTCCACCTGGCGGATTTCCTCCCGGATCGCGATCATCGCCGTGATGAACCGGTCGAGTTCGGCCAGATCCTCGCTTTCGGTCGGCTCGACCATCAGGGTACCCGGCACCGGAAAGCTGAGCGTGGGGGCGTGGAAGCCGTAGTCGATCAGCCGTTTGGCCACATCCTCGGCCGCGATGCCGCTGGTCTCCTGCAGCGGCCGCAGGTCGAGGATGCACTCGTGGGCGACCCGGCCGCCCTTGCCGGTGTAAAGCGTGGGGTAATGATTCCGCAGTTGCACGCTGACGTAGTTGGCCGACAGGATCGCCGCCTCGGTCGCCTGCCGCAGGCCGGCCGCCCCCATCATGCGGATGTACATCCAGCTGATCGGCAGCACGCCGGCATTGCCCAGAGCCGCCGCCGAGACTGCGCCGACCCCACCCGAGGTTGCCACGCCGCCGGCGGCATGGCCCGGCAGAAACGGCACCAGGTCCTCCACCACACAGACCGGCCCAACGCCCGGCCCACCGCCGCCGTGGGGAATGCAGAAGGTCTTGTGCAAATTGAGATGGCTGACGTCGCCACCGAAGCGGCCCGGTTCGGCAGTGCCCACCAGGGCGTTCATGTTCGCCCCGTCGATGTAGACCCGGCCGCCGTGGCGGTGGACGATCTCGCAGAGCTGCTTCACCTCGGCCTCGAAGACGCCGTGGGTGCTGGGGTAGGTGATCATCACCGCCGCCAGCCGATCGCTGTATTTCTCACACTGCTGCTGCAGGGCAGCCAGGTCAACGTTGCCCTGGTCGTCACAGCCGATCACTACCACCTCCATGCCGGCCATCTGGGCGCTGGCTGGATTGGTGCCGTGGGCCGAGGCGGGGGTCAGGCAGATGTTGCGGTGGCCTTCGCCCCGGGCCCGCTGCCAGGCCCGGATGACGAGCAGCCCGGCATACTCCCCCTGCGCGCCGGCGTTGGGCTGCAGGCTGATGCCGGCATAGCCGGTCGCCTCGCCGAGCCAGTCGCAGAGCTGCTGCTGCAGCACGGCATAGCCCTCCTGCTGGTCGGCCGGGGCGAAGGGATGAACGTTTGCGAACTCCGGCCAGCTGATCGGGATCATCTCGCTGGTGGCGTTGAGCTTCATCGTGCAGCTGCCCAGCGGAATCATTGTCCGGTCAAGGGCCAGGTCGCGGTCGGCCAGCTCCCGCAGGTAGCGGAGCATCTGGGTCTCGCTGCGATGACTGTGAAAGACGGGATGGCTAAGGAAGCTGCTCTGCCGCGCGAGCCGTTCCGGCAGCAGTGGCTCAGCCGTCCCGGCGCAGTCGGCAAACTCAGGTACGTTCCGCTCGCCGGCAAAGACCTGCCAGAGCCGGACGAGGTCAGCCGGGGTGGTCGTCTCATCAAGGCTGATGCCGAGGGTGGCCGGGTCGATCTCCCGTAGGTTCATGCCAGCGGCCCGTGCCCGTGCAGCCAGGGCTGCTGTCTGCTCACCGGTGGCCAGCGCCAGGGTGTCAAAGGCCTGCCGGTGGCAGAGGCTGACCCCCAGCTGCTCAAGACCTGTCGCCAGCGTCGCGGTCAGTTCGGCCACCCGTCGGGCGATTGCGGTGAGACCCTCGGGGCCGTGATAGACGGCATACATCGCCGCCACCACCGCTGGCAGTACCTGAGCGGTGCAGATGTTGGAGGTCGCCTTCTCGCGACGGATGTGCTGCTCGCGGGTCTGGAGTGACAGCCGATAGGCCGGGCGGCCGGCGTCATCGACACTCACGCCGACCAGCCGGCCGGGCAATGACCGCTTGAAGGCATCGCGACAGGCGAAGAAGGCGGCGTGGGGCCCGCCGCAGCCCATCGGCATGCCGAAGCGTTGGGTCGAGCCCACGACGATGTCGGCCCCCCATTCTCCCGGCGGTGCCAGCAGCGTGAGGGCCAGCGGGTCGGCCGCCACGCAGAGCAGAGCCTGCTTGCCATGGACGCGGTCGGCCAGGTGTTGCCAGTCGGGCAGGTCACCGTCGGTGGTCGGGTACTGGACCAGCACGCCGAAGCATTCGCCCTCGTCGAGTGAGTCGCTGACATCCCCGACGATCAGGTCGATGCCCAGCGGCTCGGCCCGGGTGGTGAGCACCTCAAGTGTCTGCGGATGGCAGCGGTGGTCGGCCAGAAACGCGGTCGCCTTTCCCTTGTGCAGCCGGAAGGCCAGCGTCATCGCCTCGGCGGCGGCGGTCGCCTCGTCGAGCAGCGAGGCGTTGGCGATCTCCATACCGGTCAGGTCACAGACCATCGTCTGAAAGGTCAGCACCGCCTCCATCCGGCCCTGCGAAATTTCAGCCTGGTAGGGCGTATAGGCGGTGTACCAGGCGGGATTTTCCAGCACGTTCCGCTGGATCACCGCCGGGGTGTGGGTGCCGTGGTAGCCCTGGCCGATGAGGCTGGTCAGCAGTTTGTTGCGGCCGGCGATTGCCTTGAGCTCAGCGAGGGCCGCCTGCTCAGACAGTGGGGCAGGCAGCTGCATCGGCTGCTCTCGGGCGATGCTCGGCGGCACGATTTCGTCGATCAGGCCAGCCAACGAGTCGGCACCGACTGTTTCCAGCATCACCCGCTCGGCGGCTGCTGACAGGCCAATGTGCCGGGTGGCAAAGCCGGACGAGCCGCCGGTTTTGTGGCCGGTTGGCAGAGAAGCAGAAACTGTGTCGGACTGTTGTTCTCGTTCCAAGGGGGACGGTGCGATCGACATGCGGGGTTCCTTTCCTGACGAGGCCGCCGAAATCGTTGGCTGGTCGGAACAGCTGGCTGTGGCTGCCAGCCAGCTTTGACGGCACCGCCAAGGCAGTGCCGGGAACCCTGTTGTCCGGGAACCTGAGAGATTCACCCGCGGGCGTCGGCCCGGGGCTTGCCCCTTCGGTGGACGCCGCGGGCGGCGTCGCTCTCCAACAGAATTTTTGGGTTGTCAGTCCTGGTGCCTGAGCGTTCTGCCTTCGGCGGTCGTGAGACTCTCTCCTGACACCCTCAGTCTAAGCTGCTCCCCAACGGGCGGCAACGCTCCCGACCAGTCTCGGCTGGCTCAGTGCAGGCAGGTCAGCCGGCACCAATCGGCCACCCGCTGGCGGATGGCATCGCGAATCTCCCGTACCTGGGCCAGCTTTTCCGCCTGGCTGCCGCTGGCCGCCGAGGGATCGGGAAACCCCCAGTGCTCGCGGGCCACCGGGCCGGGAAAGCTGGGGCAGCGTTCGGCACTGGCCTCGTCGCAGACGGTGATCACCCGGTCAAACTGCCGCCCCGCCGCAATCACCTCGGCAACCCCGGTAGTGGTGGCAGCTGAGATATCAATGCCGACCTCCTGCATCGCTTCGACCACCAAGGGGTTGAGCTGGCCCGGTTCGAGGCCGGCGCTTGAGGCGACGAAAGACCCCTGGCACATCTGGTTGACGAAGGCCTCGGCCATCTGGCTGCGGGCACTGTTGTGGATGCAGACAAACAGCAGCTGCCGGGGTGCTGTCGGGCCGCAGCAGTCGCCGCCATCGACGCCGCACTTCTCCGGAGCCAGGCAGGCAGTGTGCTTGCTGCCCAGCGTGAACAGGACTCCGGACGGCGTCAGTTCAACTCCACCGAGTGGATACTGCGAGACCGCATCCTGCTCATACTCGACTTCCACCGGCAGATCATCAGCTCCTAGCACCGGGCCGGCCAGCCGGAGAATCTCAGCGAGCCTGGTCGTCTCCAGCCGGTGCTCGGTGTCGTCGGCCACCCAGATCTGCAGCAGGCAGGACTCCTGGCTCCGCCGGGTGCCGCCGCAGTCGATGAAGTCCTTCCGGACCCGGCCGACCTCAGTGATATGGAAGTGAGCCGGCACGAATGCACCATCCGGCAGCATCCAGTGAAGCGGCGCATTTGGATGGTTCTCAAGGAAGGCCAGTAACTCACGAACGGTCATGCTGTCATTCCTTATCACGAATGGTTGGCGAGCAGACTGTGGAGGAAGTCTGCCGCCGCAGGAAGCGGCGATTGGCAACACTCGAAAACCCTCAGCGTTTTCGGGTGTTGCCCAAGTGGACTATCGTTCGCCCGCATTCGCGGGGGAGGGCCATGGATGGCAATCCTGTGCGGCACACAAAGTTGCCGAGCAATCGATTGAGCACCAGACGACTCGCGGTCTTGCCGCAAGTTTTGCTGTTGCGCGTTTGCATCAATCGCCAGAAAAACCCCCATTCTTCAAAGCCCGAAGCGCAAGCTGAGGGAAATCGCGTGGGTGATCCCAGAAACGCATTCCCTCGGCTCGCGCCTCGGACTTCCCAGAGTTTTATTCCGCTCAGCGGATTATCAAAAGCCATAAGCTGAGAGCCACGCAACGCTATCCCCGGACTTGCGTCCTGAGGTTTCACGGTTCTTCAGTACCTCAAAACGACACAGCATCCGTGCCGAACACCATTGCCATGGATCGCTTTTTCCACGGACAGCGAGCAACGGCCGGGCCGCAGCAATCAGGCTCAGCCTTCACCATCGGCTTCGCGGCTGAGTTCCTGGTCGATCAGGATCAGGCCATGGCCGTCGCCACCAACCAGCATCAGCCGGTCGTGCACGTCATCGGCCTCGGCCGTATCGGCGATTTGCTGTGGCACGAACTGGGTCAGGAAGCTGTGGGTGAGATGGTCGTTGTGCTTGTCGGCCAGATCGATCAGGTCGTTCATCCGCTGCAGCAGTGTGTGCTCTTGGGTACGGACCTCATCAAAGGCAGCGATCGGGCTGTCCCAATTGGCAGCCGGGGCCTCGATGGTGGCAAACTTGGCCTGGTAATCACGGTCATTGAGGTAATCGACAAACAGTCCCATGTGGGTCAGTTCACCAGCCGCTTCGGTGCGAAACCACTTTGCCATGCCGGTCAGGCCACGGACGCTCGCCCAAGAGGCCATCGAGAAATAGAGGAAGGCGGCTGAGGACTCGATGCAGATTTGTTCGTTGAGGGCATCGGCGACTTCGTTACTGAGGGATTTGCGAAAGCTCATCATTGGCTCCAGTAGGGCGGGGGGCGAAGGTGTGCGGGCAGTCTGCAACTGAGCAATAGTAGGCGTCAAGCGGGCAGACGGGGCGCCGACAGAAGTATTTCCTATTTGCGGTCGCAGTTGCCCCGCCGAATCAGGATGGCATAGCCTCAAGCCCGGTATTCTGACGTCTTGTTCACCCTGGCGAGTTTTTCCGATGCCGACGGATCCGGCCGCTGTCACTGATAATCGTTCCGTGGTCATTCAGCTCAATGGAACGCCGGCCGTGCAGGCGGCGGTTGGGGGGCTCAACCAGGGCACGGGGCCCCGGGTGGTGCCCGGCCGCAGCATCCCGGTGCCCGAGTCGGTCAGCGAGTCGTTCCGGCGGACGATCGCGATGCCCTACCGCGACTCTGAGTGGAAGCTCGACCCGCCCGATGCCACCGGCTGGCGGCAGGCGGTCGCCGGGCTGGCCGCCACCACGATTCCGGCGATCGAGCAGATTCGGGCCCAATTGGGGGTCGAGGTGAGCGAAACCAGCATCGCCGGGGTACCGGTCTTTGCGGTGACGCCACCGGCCGTGCGGCCGGAGAACGCCGGCCGCGTCCTGGTGAACACCCACGGGGGCGGCTATGTCTTTAACCCGGGCCGGGCCTGTCTGCTGGAGGCGGTGGTGATCGCGGCGCGCTGCGGCATCCGGGTGCTGGCGGTCGACTATCGCATGCCGCCTGACCATCCTTTTCCTGCGGCCCTCGACGATGCCTTCGCGGTCTGGCAGGCGGTGGTCGCTGGCCAGCCGGCTGGCACAGTTGGTCTGTGCGGTGGCTCATCGGGCGGTGGGCTGGCTCTGGCGACCGTGCTGCGGGCCCGGCAGGCGGGGGTGGCGTTGCCGGGGGCGTTGGCCATCCAGACGCCGTGGGCCGATCTCGCAGAGGTCGGCGACAGCCTCCACACCAACGAGTGGCTCGACAGCATCCTGGTCAGCTATTCCGCGGTGCCGCAGCGGGCAGCGCGGCTCTACGCGGCCGGTCATGATTTGGGCGACCCGTTGATCTCCCCACTGCGGGCCGATTTGACCGGCTTCCCGCCGACCATGCTGATCACCGGAACCCGTGATCTGTTTCTCAGCCTGACCGTACTGGTGCACCGCAAGCTGCGGCGGGCGGGGGTGCCCGCAGACCTTCACGTGGTGGAGGGGGCCTCCCACTTTCAATACTTCATCAACCCGTTTGCTGATGAGTCGCAGGACGTCTTCACCGAAATGCGGCTGTTTCTCGATCGGACGTTGGCTGGGTGACCGGCTGTTTTCAGGAGGGCGAGGATGGCACGAACTGCCGGTTGGTGGCTGGTTGGAATCTGGGCAGGGGTGATGGTGCCGGGGCTGCTGCCCGCGGTCAGAGCTGCCGAGCCCGAAGGGGCGTCGGTCTTGGACGGAAAGACGCCCCGCGAAACGATCCCGGGCTTTGCTGCGGCCGAGCACCCGCTGCCGCTACCGAGCAGGATGAGCCACATCGACTACGAGCAGCAGCTCTTCCCCTTCATCCGCAGCCGGGCGTATGCGACCGACCTTGGCTGGAGCCATGACAAGCAGGTCCGCGATACCGGGGCCTACGTCAAAGGAAAATACTACGGCACCCATCCGGCAGTGCGGTGCTATTACTCACCGAAGGTGATGTACTGGCTGACGGGTGACCCCGACTTCTGGCCCCAGGGCCGGGATGCCGGGTTGGCCCCGCCCAAGCAGCCACGGGCGGGGGAAATTCCCGACGGCGGCATGCTGATCAAGGAGATGCTGCCGCCGCCAGCCGCCCGCTATGAGGGATTTTCAGAGGACGAACTGCTGGCGGTCCTGCGGCTGCCAACCTCGGCCGGCTGCGATGTGATGGTCAAAGACTCAGCCGGTTCGCCCAGCGGCTGGTTCTGGGCGAGCGTCTATCCCGGGCAGGAAGCCGACACCCCCGACACCTTCGCCTATCCGCAGGCGGGCGTCGTCCTGGCCTGCGTCCGCTGCCACTCAGTGGCGGAGGAGGGGGGCACGTTTTCGTCGCTGCGGAACATCGCCGGCTTTCCGGGTGAGCCGATCCGGTTCTACACCGACACCACCTGGCGGCAGATTCCGACGGCCCTGCAGCCCTACGACTTCAGGCACGATCCCGAGCCGCCGTCGCTGGTGGCCCCGCAGGCTCCGGGTCCCGCTCGCCCCGACTTCGCCTTTTTGCACACCTATGCCCCGGCCCGGCATG